>JAGWAK010000014.1:56186-57589 GCA_021296435.1 Acidimicrobiia bacterium | reverse complement strand
TGGCGCTTCTCGGCGCCTTCGGCTGGGGGACGTTCGCGGCCGGCCTCCTCCCGGTCCTCGCGATCGGGCTGAACTGGAAACGGGCCAATGCGCTCGCCGCCAACGTCGCGATCGTCAGCAGCCTCCTCGTCAACTTCGGCCTCCGCGGCCTCGGCATCCGCCTTCCCTACGGCGTCGACCACGGCGCCGCCGCGCTCGTCGTATCCCTCGTCCTCTTCCTCTCCATCTCCTTCCTCACCAGACCCGAGCCCATTCCGCGGGACATCCGGCGGGTGATGGACCTCTGACCGCGGCGTCCCGAAACCTCCGGCCGAGGGGCCCGTAGACTCTGCGGAAGGCCCGGTCCGCGCCGGGCCGTGCAGGACGACGAAGGGTCGGCGAAGGATGTCCGAAAACACCGTAGCTCATCTTTCCGGCGTGACCCATCGATACGGAGCCGTGGCCGCGTTGGAGGAGGTGGATCTCGAGGTCCGGCGAGGCGAGGTGCTGGCAGTGCTGGGTCCCAACGGCGCGGGCAAGACGACCGCGATCCATCTGCTGCTCGGGAGCCTGCCCGTGCAGACCGGAGAAGCGACCGTCTTCGGGCGGCGACCCGACGCTCCCGGGGTTCGAGCGCGCCGCGGCGCGATGCTCCAGATCTCCGGGGTACCCGACACGCTGACCGTGGGCGAACACATCGACCTGTTCCGCGCCTACTATCCCGCTCCGCTCCCGGCTTCCCGTCTGCTCGCCATGGCGGGGATCGAGGGGCTGGAGAGACGGAGGTTCGGCAAGCTCTCCGGAGGACAGAAGCAGCGGGTCCTGTTCGCCCTCGCCCTGTGTGGCGACCCGGAGCTCGTATTCCTCGATGAACCCACGGCGGGCCTCGATGTGGAAGTCCGGCGCGGGCTGTGGGAGGAGATTCGCCGGCACCGCGAGTCCGGCCGGACCACCGTTCTGACGACGCACTATCTCGAGGAGGCCGACGCGCTCGCGGATCGCATCTTCGTCCTCCAGCGCGGGCGCGTCATCGCGGAAGGCGCGCCGTCGACGATCAAGGCCCGCACCGCCGCGCGTCGGGTCCGCTGCGTGACCCGCGTTACGGCAGACACCGTGAGGTCGGTGCCCGGCGTCGTCAGATCCGAGACCAGAGGCCAGCACCTCGAGGCCCTGACTTCCCGCCCCGAGGCGCTGGTCCGCGAACTGCTCGACCGGGATCCCGACCTCCGCGACCTGACCGTGGCCGGCGCCGGACTGGAAGAGGCGTTCCTCGCCCTCACACGAGAGTCGGACCATCCGGAGCCGGTCCGGTGACGGCGGTGAGACCGGCCCGTCGGTGGCGCATCTACGTGCTGGAGGCCCGGTATCAGTTTCTGATGGTGCTGCGGGAGCCCGCCTTCGCGATCCCGACGCTGCTCTTCCCC
>JAGWAK010000014.1:45727-56075 GCA_021296435.1 Acidimicrobiia bacterium | reverse complement strand
TCGCCATGGAACGCGACTCGGGCGTCCTCCTCCTCAAACGGACCACGCCGATGCCGGCGGCCGCCTATCTGCTCGCCAAGGTGGCGATGGCGATCGCCTTCGGAGCGGTTGTCGTCCTGGGGATCTTCCTTCTCGGCGCCTATGCGGCCGGCGTGGTGCTGTACCGCTGGCAATGGTTCGCCCTCGCCGGAGTCGTGCTCGCCGGAGTGATCCCCTTCTGCGCTCTGGGGCTCGCCGTCGGGGCGTGGTCGAGGGGGCGGGCCGCGGTGGCCATCACCAACCTCGTGTTCCTGCCCATGGCCATGCTGTCCGGACTCTGGATCCCGATCACGATCTTTCCGGCGGCCTTGCAGGACATCGCCAACGCGTTGCCGGCCTACCACCAGGCGCAGCTTGCACTCAAGATCATCGCCATGGATGGGGGACAGCCCACGCTGCTGCACGTCTCGGTGCTCGGCCTTCAATCGCTCGTCTTTCTCGCCGTCGCCGCATTCGGATTCCGGCGGGCGGGGACCGGCGCCGTCTCGATTCGCCCGGGAGGAATGTCATGAAGGCGGAGAACCGATCCGGTATCCGAAGCCTGTGGATTCTTGTGGCCGCGGCCGCGGGATTCGTCGGCGCGCTGGCGACGCTCCCGGTTCCGGGTGACGCGGCTGCTCCGGGACAGGAGACGCCGGAGGAGAACTTCGCGATCGTGGACGTGACGCTGTTCGATGGCGAATCGTTCAGGCGCAATCAGGATGTCCGGATCGAGGACGGTCGGGTGCGCGCGCTCGGGCCGAGACTCCGGCTGCCGGAGGACCTGCCCCGCGTGGACGGGCGCGGCCACACGCTGCTGCCCGGCTTCATCGACGGTCACGTCCACACGTTCGGCGGGACGCTCGGGGACGCGGTGCGCTTCGGCGTGACCTCCGTCCTCGACCAGTTCACCGATCCCGCCCTCCTGGCCGGTGCACGGACCGCCCGGGATGAGATCGCGCGCACGACCGAAGCCGACCTCTTCTCGGCGGGCATGCTGGCGACGGCGCCCGGCGGTCACGGCACGCAGTTCGGACTCGCCGTGGAGCCCCTGACGGACCCCGCGAACGCCGCCGCCTGGGTGCGGGCGCGGAAGGAGGAAGGTTCCGACTGGATCAAGATCGTTTCCGAAGACGGGGGTGCCTACCGCGGGGAGATCCCGTCTCTCGACCGTGAGACGATCGGAGCGCTCATCGCCGCCGCCCATGCCGAGGACCTGCTGGCCGTCGTGCACGTGAGCGCGCTCCAACCGGCGCTCGACGCGGTCGCTCTGGGGGCCGACGGTCTCGTCCACGTCTGGATCGACGCCGTCATCTCCGAAGACGACGCCCGCCGGTTCGCGGAGGCAGGGGTCTTCGTCGTTCCCACGCTGTCCGTCATCGCCGGCATGTTCGGCGACTCCACGGGTTTGCGGATCCTGGCCGAGACCGACGAGTCGCTCCTCTCGCCGATGCAGAGGCAGACGCTGAGCGATCCTTCGCTGCTGCGTGCGGGAGCCGGCGCCGAGGTGGCCCTCGAGAACGTGCGCCGTCTGCACACGGCCGGCGTGCGGATCGTCGCCGGAACCGATACGCCGAATCCCGGGACGGGCACCGGCATCTCGATGCACGGAGAGCTTCGCCTCCTGGCGGGCGCCGGACTGGGAAGCGCGGAGGTGCTCGCTTCGGCGACCTCCGGGGCCGCGGACGCGTTCGGCATCCCCGAGCGCGGTCGAATCGCCGAGGGCTACGTGGCCGACCTCGTGCTCGTGCGGGGCGATATCGAGAGCGACGCCGAGGGTGACGTGTCCCGCACCACGGACATCGTCACGATCTGGAAGGACGGCTATCCCGTCGTGCGCGAGGCCGCCGCGACGACGTTCTCGCCGGAAATCGCGCCAGCACCGGAGGGGGCGGTCCGGGTCGATTTCGAGGACGGCATCGACTCCGGCTTCGGGTTCGGATGGCAGGTGACGACGGACGCGATGAACGGCGGCGCTTCGACAGCCGAACTGGCCGTGGAGGATGGCGCGCTCGTCGTGAGCGGCGAAACGAGGGTCGGGTTCGCGTTCCCGTGGGCGGGCGCCATCTGGTTTCCCGGCCCGCAACCGATGCAGGCGGTCGATTTCTCCGGCCGCAGCGTCCTGCGCTTCCGCACCCGCGGGGACGGACGGAGCTACACCGTGATGCTGTTCGGCGCGGGGGCCGCAGCCACGGTGCCGCCCATGGTCCCCTTCGTCGCCGGGCCGGAGTGGACCGTGATCGAGATCCCGCTCGACAGCTTCGCCGCCGCCGATCCGTCGATCATCGCCGGCCTGGCGTTCGTGGCCCAGGCGCCGCTCGGAGAGTTCACCTTCGAACTGGACGACGTGGAGATCCGTTAGAGCCTCTGCGCCGCAACCCGTCGTAGGGTTTCGTGAACCTGGCGGCCACCCTTTCGCGCTGACTCCCCTTGGCGGTCAGCGGACGCCGACCTGGCCGACGACGGCGGCGGTCAGCTTTTCGGGGTCGTAGCCGAGGCCATCCTTGAACACGATGCGGACGTTGCGGATGTCGGAGGGCCTGAGTTCGATATCGCCCTCGATCACGACGAGATCGGCGAGTTTGCCGGGGACGACCGTTCCCAGTTCGTCGTCGAGACCCAGGATGATGGCCCCGTTCGCGCTCATGATGCGGACGGCCGCAGCCGGTTCGAAGCCCGCCTCGACGAGAATCTCGAAGTTGCGCTGGTCGCCGTAGCCGGGTAGCGCGCCCCAGGCCGGATCCACTCCCGCCGCCAGCACGCCTCCCGCCTCGACGAAGGCAAGCTCGAAGTCGAGCAGATTCTCGAACAGGTCGATCATCCACGGCATCTCCGTCGTCCGGAAGATCGACCGTCGCTCCATCTCCGCCTCCACGACGTGGTCGGGGAGCGCCTCCAGGTCGCGCTCCGTCAGGTCGGGTACGAGCGGCGTGGCCTGCTCGGCGACTGCCAGAGTGGACGTCATGGCGACGCCCGCAGCGACCATCTCGGAGATCGTCTCCGCCACGCGGGGATCGTCCATGCCGAGCTCGGCGATGCTTCGCTGGTAGTTCGGGCTGCACCGGTCCGGTTCGCGGGTCGTGTCGTACTCGGAATTCGCCCACAGGCCGTGCTCGAGGTTGTCGATCCCCAGCGCCGTCGCCTCGCGGAAGCCCACCGAGCACAGGTGCGCCGTCACCTTCATGCCCTGCCGGTGCGCCTCATCGATGATCGTGCCGAGCGCCTCCCGGGTGATCTGCGTGTAGGCCTTGATCCACTCGGCCCCCTCCGCGGCCCAGTAGCGCACGTACCGGCGCGCCGCCGCCTCGTCGCGGATCGCGTACATCCCGAGATCCCGGAGCCGCTCGTCGGGACCGGGGCTGATGACGTACGGGGCCGTGATGAGGATCCGGGGACCCGGCGTCTCTCCCCGCTCGACGGCGCCCTTCAGCGAGAGATCCTGGTACGGTGCGACGCTTCCCGTCGTCCGGACGGTGGTGACCCCGGCCCCGAGGTAGAGGCGCGGACCCGAGTACTGCATCTGCGAGGCGCGCGGCGTGGACTGGTAGTAGAACATGTGGTTGTGGAGCCCGACCATCCCGGGCATGACCGAGTGGCCTGCGAGGTCCAGCCGCTCGGCCCCCGTGGGGATCTCGACCTCGCCGGTCGCGCCCACGCTCTCGATCCGCGTCCCGCGGATGACGATGGTCTGCCCGGAGCGTGCGGGCCCGCCGGCGCCGTCGAAGAGGAGGACGTTCTCGAGCGCCACCACGGACGAGGAGACGGCGAGATAGGACCTCACTTCCTCGGACAGGGCGTCGCGGTCCTGACCTGCCGCCGGCTTACCGCCCCAAAGGAGAATCGTCACCACTCCGAGAATCCACGTTCCTCCGCGCGTTCCGCGTCGCATGGCGTCCTCCTTGTGTCGAGCCAAGATCTTCTTCAGCGTAGATGCCGCCCTCGGGGCCGGAAAGACCCGAGTGAGCGGCAACCGATGTAGATCGAAGGAGCTTCGCCGTGCGCGCTGCCAGAGCCTCGCTGGTCGTTGGCTGGATGTTGGCCGCTGCAATTCCTCTTGCCGCGCAGGATCGGTGGCTGGCAATCGAGGGAGGCACCGTTTTCGATGGAACGGGGGCCGTCCACGAAGACGCGACGGTGCTGATTCGGAATGATCGCGTCGAGGGCATCGGCCCGGCCGGACAGATCGACATCCCCGTCGGAGCGGAACGGATCGATGCGACCGGCAAGTTCCTCACGCCGGGCTTCATCGACCTCCACTTCCACTACTCTCCCGGCCCGCATGCCTCGATCGACGGGACGGGGACAGACGCGAATCCCGAACTGCCGCTCCTCTTCCTGGCCAACGGCGTCACCACGCAGCGGGAGATGGGGCAGTGGATCAGCGATAACGAGAACTGGCTCACCACTGTGCGGACGCTGGGGCTTCCGACGCCGCGGCTCCTCTATTCCGGCCCGATTCTCGACGGGCGGGACACGGCCTATCCCACCATCTCCCGGGTCCTGCTGGACGAGATGGACGCCCGGATGGCGGCGAACGAGCTGATGGATCGGGGCGCGACGTCCCTGAAGGTGTATTTCCGGCTCTCGCTCGCCCAGGTCGCGGCCATCATCGAGGAGGCCGACCGGCGCAACGTACCGGTGCACGGCCACCTCGAGATCGTCGACCCCATCGCCGCGATCCGGCTCGGACTGGACGGGATCGAGCACACACGGTCGGTGGGCCGGGCCCTCGTCTCGCCCAAGCGGGCGGAGGAGTTCCGCCAGGCGGTGCTGCGCGAGAGCATCCACCGCGGAGAGGGCGGGCTGGCGCTGTGGGCGGCGCTGGATCCCGCCGGCCCGCGCGCGGACGCGCTCATCGAACTCATGCTGGAGCGCAACGTGAACCTCGACGGCACGCTGGCCGTCTTCGAACCCGCGTTCGACGAAGAGGGTCGCGACGTGCAGTGGGCGGCGATGCGGAACATGGCGGCGTTCACGGTGCGCTACGCGAAGGCCGGCGGACCCGTCACGATGGGCTCGCACGGGCTGGTGGCCAACGCGCCCCCGGGGCTCGCCTACCAGCGCGAGATGGAGACCCACGTGGAGGCCGGGATGACGCCGGCGGAAACCTTGATCGCCGCGACCCGGATGGGCGCCGAAGCGCTGCGCCTGCCGGACAGGGGCACGCTCGCCCACGGCATGCTGGCCGACATCGTCCTCTTCGAAGCCAGTCCGCTCGAGGACATCACGAACGCCCGCCGCGTCCACGCCGTGATCCTCGGCGGCCGGGTGCTCGACCGCGACCGACTTCTCGCCACCGCGGAGGGCCTAGTCCCCTAGGCTCCCCGCGCGGGGCCTTCGATGTGAACCGTCACGATGTCCGCGTCGTGGTATTTCTGGTGTCTCACCGACGTGGCCAGGTGCTGCAGAATCCGGAGCGAAATCTCGTGCTCCTGCGGTTCCGCCGTGCCATGGCTGGCCAGAACAGCGATCTGATCCTCGATGTTCCCCGCGCCGCCGGCCGAGATGAACTCCAGTTCGGCCCCGGTCCCCCACTTGCGGGCAACGACGCGCAGGCGCCGGTCTCCCGAGTCTTCCCCTTCCTTCGCCTCCTCCAGCAGGAGCAGCAGCGTTTCCTCCGCCGCCTGCAGCAGCCGATCGCTCATCTCCATGGGCCACTTGCGCCGGATCGAGAACTTGTCGAGAAAGTTCCGGATGGTGGGGAGCGCCTCCACGTTCAGCGTCGCCTCGACGCGCAGGGGCCGCGAGCCCATCAACTCGAGCAGCGCCGTGAGGACGATCGCGGTCAGGCCGCCCGCGGTCATCCCGTTCTCGAGCAGCGGAGCCAACCCGGGGCTCAGATACTCGTTGAAGAAAGCGCCCTCCTGGAACCCGACGCCGGCCCAGAACGACACGCCGACGATCGCCGCCTTGCGATAGTCGATTCCATCCTGGATGACGACCCGCGCCCCGATGACGAACAGGATCGCAATCAGGACGAAGCCGTAGGCCGCGAGCACGGGGTCCGGGATGGCGAGAACGAGCGCGGCGATCTTCGGCAGGAACGCCAGTGCGCAGAACGTCACTCCGATGCACACGCCCACGCGGCGCGCCGCTACGCCCGTGATCTCGGCCAGCGAGATGCTCGACGAATAGGTGGTGTTGGGGACGGTGCTCAGCAGCCCCGAGAGCAGGTTGCCGAGTCCGTCGGCGGCGACCGCGCCCTGAACCGCTCCGAAGTCCGTGGCTCGGGGGCGCCGCCAGGACACGCGCTGAATGGCCACGGCGTCGCCCACCGTCTCGATCGCGCCGATCAGCGTCACGAACACGAACGTCGGCAGCAGCGCCCAGAATGCGGGGCCGAAGCTGAAGCCGAAGCCCGGCCAGCCGGCCGCGGGGAGACCGATCCACCGCGCGTCGGCCACGCGCTCGAAGTCGTAGATGCCGAACGACACCGCCGCCACGCACCCGACGAAGATGCCGATCACCGGCCCCCACAGGCGCATGACGCCGCCGGCCCGGAGCACGATCAGCAGGGTCGCGACAATGGTGACCAGGGCCGTCACCGGCGCCGCGACCGACGAGGCCCCCTCCGGAACCTGACGCAGAAGATCGAACAGGAGCGGCATGATCGTGACGGCGATCAGCATGATCACGGTCCCCGCCACGACCGGTGTGATGATCCGCCTCAGGAGCGCGAGGTGCCGCGAGAGGCCGAACTGGAAGAGGGAGGAGGCGATGACCAGCGATGCGAGGAGGCCGGGACCGCCCTGGACGAGCGCCGTCACGGAGGCGGCAATGAACGCGCCCGATGTCCCCATGAGGAGGACGTACCCCGCTCCCACGCGCCCGACGCGCGCGGCCTGCACGGCCGTGGTCACGCCGCTCACGATCAGGACCGCGAAGCTCGCCCACGACAGGTAGGTCTCCGAGCCGCCGGCCGCCCGCACCACGATCGCCACCGTGATGACGATGGCCGCGATGGTGAGGACGACGTACTGGAGCGCGAGTCCGATCGCGATCCGGTACGGGGGCGTCTCGTCGGGCTGGTACTGGATCGCGCTGTTGAAGTCGCGGGGTTCTGCCGCCATCGGTCACATCCATCGTTGGGGAACGGAGATGCCGAACGCTCGCGCTCGAAGCTCAATCCGACGGGGACGACCCGCAAGACGGGACTTGGCGGATAGTGGCGAGGGAGGCGAGGGAGAACTGCGTCGAGAGATTCCGTTCGAAAGCGGGCGACCGGGATCGAACCGGCGACCTTCAGCTTGGAAGGCTGACGCTCTGCCAACTGAGCTACGCCCGCGAGGCCGTCGAATCTGGCGACGCGGGCCGTGGGCGGGCAAGTTTCCGGGTCGTGCGGGGGGTTCTTTGCGCGCGACTCTGCGCTACGAAATCCAGGAGGATGACCGAGTGAGTGTTCGACATGTCTCGGAGTTCGGGCTGACGCCGGTCGCTGCCGGGTCGGACACCGAAACGCAGGTTCTCATCGGTCCGGATCAGGGGCCCAACTTCGCGCTGCGGCGCTTCGTCATGCAGCCGGGCGGCGGGATGCCGCGTCACACCAACACCGTCGAACACGAGCAATACGTGCTCCGCGGACGGGCCCGGGTGTCGATCGGGGACGAGAGGCACGACGTGAAGGCCGGAGACGTCGTCTACATTCCGGCGGGGACGCCGCACTCCTACGATGAACCGTTCGAGTTCCTGTGCGCGGTCCCGAACCGCCCCGACAAGATCGAACTCGTCGACTGCTGAGAGCCGGCCCGGCGCGTCCGGGCGCCCGGCAGCCCCCGACTGGAGTCGACGCTAGGCAGTGAGGACGACCCTTCCGACGACGCCTCCCGCCTCGAGGTCGCGCAGGCTCGCCTCCGCCTCCGCCATCGGTCGCGTCTCGTAGGGAATCGGGTCGACGCGCCCGGAGCGGACGAGTTCCATCAACTCCCCCATCTCGGCGAGACTTCCGAGGTCGGACCCCTGGACCGCGAGATCCTTCAACACGAGCAGCGGTAGCGGCACCGGGAGCGAGCCGCCGAGCAGGCCCACGACGACGAGTCCGCCGCTCTTGGCGACGGTCCGGAAGCCGAGGGCGGCCGACGCCGAGGAGCCGGCGAAGTCGACCACCGCGGTGCAGCCGCCCTTCGTCAGCCGCTTCAGTTGCCGGGCCGCGTCGTCGTCGCGGGCATCCACGACGTGCGCGACCCCCGCCCGCCGAGCTGCATCGAGCTTCGCGTCATCGACCTCGACGACGATGAGTTCGGCGTCGAAGAGCGCCCTCGCGATCTGGATGCCGGCGAAACCGACCCCGCCGGCCCCGATGATGACGAGTTGGTCTTCCAGCCACCGTTCCGCCTTGCGGAGGGCGCTGTAGGCGGTGAGCCCCGAGCACGCGTACGTGCACGCCAACTCCGGCGCGACATTCTCGAAATCGAACAGGTAGCGCGGGTGCGGGACGATGACGTGGTCCGCGAAGCCCCCGTCGAGGTGCGTGCCGAGGGCCCGCGGGCGATGGCAGAGGTGCTCCCGGGCGCTGTCGCAGAAGTCGCAGGCGCCGCAACCGATCCACGGGAAGACGACGTGAGCATCGCCTACGCCGACGCCCTCCGCATCCGGCCCCGCCGCGGCGACCTCGCCGACGATCTCGTGCCCCAGCGTGAAGGGCAGTTCGCGCACCGCCCGGACGTCGAGCTTCCGCCCGCCGCCCATTTCGAAGTAGCCCTGCCACAGGTGCAGGTCGCTGTGGCAGACACCGCACGCGCGGACGCGGACGAGCACCTCCGTGTCCGCCGGTTCGGGCGTCGGCCGCTGGGCCAGCCCGAGTGGCTCGCCGTACTCGCGGAACTGGTAGCTCTTCATCTTCTCCCCCCGCTTCTTCCCCCGTGTCGTGTCGCCAGGACTTTCGCGAACGCGTCCACGACATCCTGCATCTGAGCGGCCCCCGCCAGGAGGGCCTCCTGCTTGATCCAGATCGTCGTGCGACAGAGCCGGTCGCATACCGGAAACCCTCGCTCGAGCGGTGTCGTGTAACCCGGATGCGCCGGGACCCCCTCGGCCCGGAGCGCTTCGATGATCCAGCGCTTGTCGCGACGCTTGCCGCGATCCTTGCCGTGGTCCTTGCCGTGGTCCGCCGCGAGCACCGACTCATCGAGCCGGATGATGAAGATGTGGCAACCGTGGGTCGTGACGCGCTCGTCCCGGTCCGGCGTCTTCACGCCCTCGAGCTCCGCCAGACCCGTCGCGAGCGCGTCCATGGCCTGCCGGCGGATGGCCTGTTCGGCGGGCAGGCGTTCCAGGCCGGAGAGAAGGAGGGCCGCCTGGAACTCGGTCATGCGGAGGTTCAGTCCGACGTCCGCGTGGGCGTGCCGGCTTCCCCCCGGATCGCGGCCGCAGTCGTGCCACGACCAGGCGCGTCTGTAGATGGCTTCGTCGTCGGTGAGCACCATTCCGCCCTCGCCGGCCGACAGGTTCTTGCTCGACTGGAAGCTGAAAGCGCCCGCGTCACCCAGCGTCCCCGCACCGCGGCCGCGCCAGCTTGCGAGCCACGCCTGCGCGGCGTCCTCGACGACCCGGAGGCCGCGGCGGGCGGCGATCTCGTTCACGCGATCCATGTCGGCCGGGCGACCGCCGATATGAACGGGCAGGATCGCCGTCGTGCGCTCCGTGATCGCGTCGTCGATCAGCGTCGGATCCAGGTTGTGCGTCCCCGGTTCCACGTCGACGAACACGGGAACGGCGCCCAGCGACCGGGCGGCGTGGGCCGTCGCCATGAAGCTGTACGGGCTCGTGATGANNNCCGGCAGCGACGAGGGCGGCCTGAAGCGCCATCGTGCCGTTGCAGCAGGCGATGGCGTACCGGGCGCCGTGCAGCGCGGCGAAGCGGGCCTCCAGCTCCGGGACGGCCTCGCCTCCCAGGCCCCAGCGGCCCGATTCGAGCACCTCGGCGAGGGCGCGCCGCTCCGCCGCCCCGGAGCGCGGCCACGCGGGCCAGGGCGCGGTGCGGACCGGAGTGCCGCCGTCGATCGCCAGCCGGCCGGTCATGCGCTTCCCGGCACGATTCGTGGCACAGCTCGCCGCGCGGTCCGTGCTGCGCCGGCTACGAAACGGCGCGCGGCCGGCCCCGTGCGATGACGGCCGGAACGCCCGAATCCCGCGCCAGTTGGTTGAACGCCTCGAGCATCTCACTGAGCACCCGCGAGAGCGCGGCCTCTTCCACCACCCACTCGGTCTCCAGATCGCCCCAGCGCTCCAGCACTCCGGCGCGAGGGGGGAGGTCCGAGCCGTCGACCTCACCCATGAGTGCGGTCAACTGCATGTTCAGCAGCCCCTCGTAGGCGACCATGTCCTGCTGCGC
>JAGWAK010000014.1:14755-45710 GCA_021296435.1 Acidimicrobiia bacterium | reverse complement strand
CCGTGATCGAATCCGTGAGCGCCGTCCCTGCCGCCTCGAGCGCCTCCGCCCCGGAAAGGCCGGCCTCCGAGGCCTGCCCGACGACCGCGTCCACCTGCGCGCGCACGTCCCGGATGTCGTTCAGCCCGACGTGGAGGTCCACGATCGCCCCGAACACGGACTCCAGGAAACGCTCGTTCGCCGCAAAATCCGTCTCGGTGGACGGTATCCGCGGATCACCGCGCACCTCGAACGCCCGCGTCTGCGCCGGCGCGTCGCCCACCGTCAGGCGCGCGCCGTATGTGCCCGGCGTCACCCGATACCCCTGCGCCTCCCCGAAGAAACTGTAGGACTCCGCGATCCGCGGCCCACCTTCCACGCGCAGGTCCCAGAACACCCGATTGTGCCCCGGCGCCGCGGGGGCGGAGGAGCGCCGGACGCCCTCGGCCGTCATCGCCGTATCCGTCGTGAACGTGCGAATCACCGCGCCCTCCGCGTCGAGGATCTCGAGTACCAGCGACCTGCCCTCCGACGCCTCGGCCGGGTCCGACGCCCCCCCGGATTCCGTCCCCTCCGGCGGGGCGCCCACGACGTAGTCGATCGCCACGCCCGGCGTCTTGTTCTGTCCCGATGTCGTCGGACCGACCGGACCTCCGAGTCCCTGGCTCACGCGGTATCCGGTGGAGGGCGTGTAGAGGTGGTGCCCGTCGGCGGCTTCGGCGTCGCGCTGCTGGCGCAGCGGCGAGAGATCATCGAGCACCCAGAAGCCGCGTCCCTGTGTCGCCACGGCCAGATCCCCCGCTTGCACCTGGAGGTCGGTGATCTGGGTGAGAGGCAGGTTCAGATCCAGGCTTCGCCACGAGGCGCCGTCGTCGAAGCTCACGTACATCCCGAGTTCCGTTCCGGCGTAGAGCAGCCCCCGCCGTTCCGGATCCTCGCGCACGACGCGAGCCCACGCCTCGGGCCTGTCCGCCGCGATCCCGGCGTCGATCCGTTCCCAGTTCTCCCCGTAGTCCGTCGTCTTGTAGATGTACGGCGCGAAGTCGTTGAACTTGTAGCGGGCGAGCGTGATGTACGCGCCGCCCGGCTCGTGCGCCGACAGATCCACCGAGTTCACCATCCCCTCGGGCATCGCCTCAGGCGTGACGTCGCTCCACGTCTCCCCGTCGTCGCGGGTGATGTGGACGAGGCCGTCGTCCGCTCCCACCCATATCGTCCCGGCCTCGAGCGGCGACTCGGCCATCGCGACGATGGTGTTGTAGACCTCGCCGCCCGCCGCCTCGTTCGTGAACGGCCCGCCCGCCGCGACGTGCTTCTCGGGCTCGTTCCGCGTGAGGTCGGGGGAAATCTCCTCCCACGTCACGCCGCGGTCGCTCGACCTGAGCAGGTGCTGCGCCCCGTGGTAGATCACCGTTGGATCGTGCGGCGATACCACAACGGGTCCGTTCCAGTTCCACCGGTAGCGCATGTCCTCGGCGTCCATTCCCAGCTGGAACTGCGGGTAGGCCTGCACGCTGCGCGCAGAGCCGAGTTCCGTGTCCAGCTCCGAGATCATCCCCTGGATCGAGGTCGCGTAGAGGTAGCGCGGGTTGTCCGGATCGAACGCCACCCAGGCCGATTCCCCGCCTCCCGCATCGAACCAGTCCTTCCAGCCCAACCCGCCGGAGTGCGTCGCCCATCCCAGCATGCCCACGCTCGTGTTGTCCTGCTGGCCGCCGTACATCCGGTACGGGAACTGGTTGTCCACGGAGATACGGTAGATCTGCGCCGTGGACTGGTTCTCCTGCGTGGACCAGGTTTCGCCGCCGTTGAAGGTGACCGTCCCTCCGCCGTCGTTGGCGGACAGCATGACCTGGCCGTCGAACGGGTTGATCCACAGATCGTGATGATCGACATGCGGCGTTTGGATCGTCTCCCACGTCCGCCCCCCGTCGATCGACTTGAGGAAGGGCGAGTTCATCACGTAGACGGTCTCGCGGTCCAGCGGATCGGCATAGATCTCGATGTAGTACCAGGCCCGGCCCCGCAGCTGGCGCTCGGAACTCACCAGGGTCCAGCTCTCTCCGCCGTCGTCCGAACGGTACACGCCGTCCACGTCCGCTTCCGCCTCGATCAGTGCCCAAACGCGGTCCGGATCCGCGGGCGACACATCGATCGCCGTCTTCCCCATCATCTCGGGGAGACCCGCGTTGATCTCCTCCCACGTGTCTCCGCCGTCCGTCGACTTCCAGAATCCGGAGCCGGGGCCGCCGCTCCGGATGTACCACGGATCCCGGTCGTGGTCCCACATGGAGGCGTAGAGGATGCGCGGGTTCGTGCGGTCCATCGCGAGGTCCGAGGCGCCCGTGTTCTCGTCCACGTGCAGGACGAGCTCCCAGTTCTCTCCCCCGTCCGCCGAGCGGTAGATGCCCCGCTCCGGCGTCGGCGCGAAGGGCGACCCCTGGGCGGCGACGTAGACGAGGTCCGGATCCGCCGGATGCACCCGGATGCGGGAGATCGTGCGCGTGGGGGCGAGGCCCATGTGCTTCCAGGTGCGGCCCGCATCCGTCGAGCGATAGACGCCGTCGCCGTGCGAGGTCGTGACGCCGCGGATCGAGTGCTCGCCCATCCCGACGTACACGACGTTCGGGTCCGACTCGGAGACGGCCACGGCGCCGACGGAAGAGGTGGCCACGAAACCGTCGGTGATGGGACGCCAGCTGATCCCAGCATCGGAGGTCTTCCACACACCGCCGCCCGCCGTGCCCATGTAGTAGGTGAGCCTGTCGTCGGGGACCCCCGCCGCGGCAACCGCTCGGCCACCGCGAAACGGACCCACGTTGCGCCACCGCATCGACTGGTAGAGCGCGGTTTCGTCGGCGGCGTTCGCCTGACCGTTGTCCGCCTGACCGTCGTTCGCCTGCGCGAGCAATCCCGCCGCGTGCGCCTCCGCCGCAGGTGCGGCGAGGGCTACCGCCAGAAGGATGTGTCGCGCGTTTCGCCGGAAGGGTGGGGTGGGTGTTCTCGCTTCGATCAACCGCATGGGAGCGAACCTCCGCGCTGGGATGTCGGCCTCGAAGCCGACGCGTCTCATATTCCGTACGGACTCCCCGCCACACGCGGGGCCGCGAAGAATAAGCCGCCCCGCGGCGGCGCCGATAGAAGCCCCAGCCCCCGAGGTTGCATGCGCGCACTCGTCAAGCGTTTCGCCGGGCGTTTCGCCCTCACCATGTCGCTGGTCGTGCTCGAGGCCGGTGGCTGGATCCTCTTCCCTCTCGTCATCGGGCGGGCTATCGACAGTGTCCTCGCGGACTCGGTCCGGGGTCTCTACGAACTCGCCGCGCTCGGGACCGGGACCATGCTCATCGCGATCGTGCGCCGTCTCGTCGACAGCCGGGCCTACGCGAAGATCTACGTGGGCCTCGGCGACGAGATGGTCGCCTCCGATGAGGAGAGCGGAACGTCGACCCGGACGGCCCGTCTGGGCATGCTCCGGGAGATCGTCGAGTTCTTCGAGAACTCCCTTCCCTCGCTCGTCAACAGCGTCCTCGGGCTCGCGGGCACCATGCTCATCCTGTGGGTGCTCAACGTCCCGGTCTTCCTGGGGTGTATCGTGGTCGCCGTCGCCACGTTGACCCTGTACGCCCTCACCGGACGTCTGACGACGCGCTACAACGAGGGGTTCAACGACGAGTACGAGCGGCAGGTCGACGCCGTCCAGGGTGGCGATCCCGGCGACCTGCGCAATCACCTCCGCGCCATGATGCGATGGAACATCCGGCTCTCCGACCTCGAGGCCACGAATTTCGGGATCAACTGGGTGTTCATGACCGGCCTGCTGGTCTTCGCGGTGGGTGCCGCGGCCCAACAGACCCTCGAGTACGGCGCGGTGTTCGCCGTCGTCATGTATGTCTTCCAGTTCGTGGAATCGATGATGGGGATCCCGCTCTACTATCAGCAGTGGCTGCGCCTGCGCGAGATATCGGGCCGGCTCGCCACCGCCGTCGCCTGGCGTCCCGCACCCGAGGGAGCAACCTGAGGTGCCCGTGGGCGCCCTGGGGGTCCCTGTGAAGCGTTAAGCCGATGCAGGGGGCGTGGGACTCCTCCCACGAGAGCTGCTAGCGCCGGCGGATCGCCTGACCGGGGAAGGCGTCCTCGACGAGTTCGGCGTCGCGGACCACGAAGGTGCCTCCGACGATCACGTGCTCGATCCCGGACGACGGCTGCGTGGGCGCCTCGAAGGTCGCGTTGTCGATGACCGCGGCGGGGTCGAACACCGTGATATCGGCGTCCGCCCCTAGCCGGATCCGGCCCTTGGCCGCCATCTGCGGGACGTAGGCCTCGAGGCGCCGCGCCGGCATCAGCGTCATCTTGCGAAGCGCATCCATGAGCGTGAGGAGACCCTCCTCGCGCACGTAGCGTCCCAGCACGCGGGCGAAGGTGCCGGCCCCGCGCGGGTGTCCGCTGCCGTCCACGAACGGGACGCCGTCGCTCGCCACCATCACGATGGGATGGGCGAGCGCGAACTCGAACATCTCCTGCGGGATGATGTGGGCGATGATGCGACCGCCCGTCTCCCGGCGCTCGTTGAAGGTCTCTTCCGTCAGGCGCTCTCCGGTCGCGTCCCATTCGATGTCGCCGTAGTCCGACCCGAACCGCTCCCGCCACCCGGGATCGAAGATCGCGGCCCGGATGTCGGTCGAGGCCGCCGTGTAGGGATAGACCTCGGTCGTCACGTCGAGGCCGCGCGCCTGCGCCCCCTCGATCATGCTCAGGAGTGTCGGCACCTGCCCCAGTCCGCTCGATCCGATATGCACGATGTGGACCCCGGCCCCGGTCGACGCCGCGTTCGCGATCATCTCGTGGACCGCCTCGATCGAGCTTCCCGGCTCGACCATCCCGGCGTAGCGGATGTGGACGAAGTTCGTCACGCCTGCCTCCGCCGCGATCTGGAACATGCGGTGGATCTCCTCGCGCCGGGCCCCCGGCGTGTACTGGATGCCGTAGCCGATCCCGAGCGCCCCGCGCCCGAGTTCGTCCCGCAGCCGGTTCTCCATGACCGCGACCTGCTCGAGATCGGCCGCGAGCCGGACCGCTTCCTCCCGGCCGCCCAGCGCGAGTCGGCGCGCCGCCCCGTGGGAGGCCGTGGCCCCGTAGTGGATGACGGCCTGCCCTGCCCGGCTCGCGTACCACTCCTCCACATCGCCCGTGCCGCCCTCCAGTTCGAGTGCGGTCGTGACCCCGTCCCGCGCCTGCAACCGGCTGGAGAAGAGGTCCTGACCGTGCGCGTGCAAATCGATAAAGCCGGGAGCGACGACGAGACCGGACACGTCCACGACGATCTCGCCCTCCAGCGGTGATCCGGAGATGATCTCGATGGTCCCGCCACGGATCCCGACGTGGCGCACCGCGTCAAGACCGGACTCGGGGTCCATCACCCGACCGCCCGCGAGGACGAGGTCGTAGCTCTGCGCGGCCGCCCCGGAGACGGTCGAGGCCAGCGCCGCGGCGACGACGAGCAGCGTTCCAGTTCTCATGGCGAGTCTCATGGGAGCATCCGTTTCATCCGAGCAACGCGGGGAGCAGGCGGGCCACCGACAGCCCCAGGAAGGTGCCGACGGCGTTTCCGAGCGACCCGATCAGGACGGCCGGCAGCACCAGGTCGCCGCGCCCGAGGCTGCGCGCGAGCGCCAGAGCCGAGGTCCCGCCGCCGACGTTGGCCTGCGACGCCACGGCCGCGATGTCCACGTCCAGCCTGAGGAGTCGGGCCGCGCCGAAGGTGACCGCCCCGTGCACGACGACGATCGTGAAGGTGAAGACGAGGAGCGCGAGACCGAGCGGGCCGATGTCGGCCAGCGCCCGCACGTCGCAGTGCGCCCCGATCACGCACAGGAAGAGGTAGACGGAGAACAGGCCCAGCGTCCGGCTTCCGGCGAGGTTCGCAATGGCCCGGAACTGGGCGAGGATGAGGGCGATCACGGTGAGGATCAGGATATCCGGGATCGGGAACCCCACCGCGGTGGTCCACGCCTCCAGCCGCTGTGAAGCCCACAGCGTCCCGAAACCGATCGCGAGAACAAGCGCCAGATCGACCGGATGCACGCGCTCGGTGTCCTCGGCGATGCCGAGGTCCGGAGCCCGGTCGCCGGAACCCGGCGCCGCATAGGCCGACCCGCCCCAGTTCCAGCCGGACTTCGGCCAGAGCGGCCGCAGCCAGCGGGGAATCGCGATCGTCGCGGCCATCCATACGGTCGTCATGATCGAGTCCACGGCCGACGCCCCGCCGAACAGCACGCCCTCGCGCATCACGTCGTACTCGAGCGCGACCGCGTTGAAGTTCACGCTGCCGCCCGTGTACGTGCCCGTGAACATCCCGCCCAGCGGCCCGAACAGAGGGCCGATGCGCTCCGGCCCGTCCACCAGGGCCATGCCCGCGATCACGCCGGCGACGGTCCCCACCGAGCCGATGAGAAAGAGCGTGATGATCGGCAGTCCGGCGCGGAGAATGTCGCGCAGATTGACCTTCAGGAGGAGCCACACGATGGCGAGCGGGGCGACCGTGCGGAAGATCGCATCGTAGGCCGGAACCGGGTCGGCGTCGGTCGAGGAGGTCGGGAGGAGGCCGAAGTTCGCGATGAGCGCCGTGAAGATGATGACCATCAGCGCGGTGCCGCCGTGCCGCAGGAAGCTCCGCCGCACGAGCCATTCCGTGCCCGCGATGACGAGGCACAGGACGGCGACGATGTAGAGCGTCTGCTCAGTCACCGGCGTAGAGCGACTCCGCCTTCACGGCGGAGGTCGTGATCCCCTTGATGAAGGCGGAAGAAAAGCCCCGGTGCTCCATCTCGTTGAGGCCGGCGATCGTGCAGCCGCGCGGCGTCGTCACGCTGTCGATCTCGCGTTCGGGGTGACGGCCCTGATCCCGCACGAGGGCCGCGGCTCCGAGCGCGGTCTGTGCCGCCATCTGTAGCGCCTCTTCGGGGTGGAAACCGATCTCGATGCCGCCCTGGCAGGCGGCGCGCACCGCCCGCAGGAAGAACGCCACACCGCAGGCGCAGAGAGCGGTCGCGGGCACCATGTGCTCCTCCTCCACGACGAGCGTGGCCCCGACGGCGCGGAACAGCTCCGCCACCCGGTCGAGCGCGCCGGCGTGGGCCGGTTCCGCCGCGAGGCACGTCATCGACTCGCGGAGCGCCACGGCCGTGTTGGGCATGGCGCGCACCACGGCGACGTCGGGTCCCACATGGCGGCGGATCGCCGCGATCGACGCCCCCGAGACCACGGACACGAGAAGATGCCGATCCGCGTCCACCGACGGGGCGATTTCCGTCAGTACGGCGTCCAGGGCCTGCGGTTGGACCGCGACGATCACGGTATCGCACGCGGCGACCGCGGCCGGATTGTCGGAAGACACCTGGAATCCCCGCTCGGCGAGATCCGCGACCCGCTCCGTGTGGCGGCGCGTGACGTGGACCTCCGCCGGAGCGCGCGAACCCGCGGCCACGAGCCCCTCGGCGATGGCCCGGCCGATGTTCCCCACCCCGAGTATTGCGACGCTGTCAGCCATGGTCGTCAGCGCGGATCCTGAAGCGGGGCGGGCAGCGGGACCCCGACCGAGGCCACGCCGAAGGTGGCGAGCAAGACGGCGATGGCCGACAATTTCGAGTAGCGCATATCCAAGCTTCTTCGCGTGTTACCGAAGTGTGATCCGCGCTGGACCGGTGGCGGCCGAGCCTGGCGCGAGGCGCATTGTCGCCCGACGGACGCACAACCCGCAAGGCGTTGCCGCCCGAACGGCGCGGCGATGTCGCCGGACGGGGATGCCGCACCAACAGTGGCAGCAACATTGGCGGCGGCAGTGGCGGTATCCCTACAGGAAACGGAGGACGGAAGATGGATCGACGGATGGTCGAATACGAAGCGAAGAAGCAGACACCGCTCGTGGCGTACATTCTCCTCGTGGTGTTCGGCGTGGTGGGCGCCCACAACTTCTATCTCGGACGACGACAACAGGCGCTGGCCCAACTCGTGTTCTCGGTCGTCATGGCCGGGGCCATGCTCTGGCTCTTCGTGGGCTTCGCGTCGGCCGAAATGGGGGATGTCTCGGGCGGCTTCGATTCCTTCGTGCGGCGCGCGTGGACCTTCTATGCGATCGCCGTCGCCTGGGGCATCGGTACCTTCACCTGGCTCGTGGTGAACGCCATCGAAGTTCCGAAGCTGATCGCGGAGCACAACGTCCGGCTCCACGGACGCATCTTCGGCGAGTAGCCGCACTCACAACTTGTCGGCGATCGTGTGACCTCTCGGGAACCGGTTCGTCAGGGCTCCAGACGCTTGAGGTAGCGCGCGTCGAGGCCGTCGAAACGCTCGAAGTCGCGGTCGTTGGTGAGAATCGCGGAGATCCCGTGCTCCCGGCACAACGCGGCGATCTGCGCGTCGAACATCAGGTTTCCCCGCGCGTCGGCCCCGCGGGAAGTGGCGGCCAGCAGACCGATGAAGCCGGCCCCGGGCAGGACGACGCGGCAGCTCGGCGAAGCGACGACGCCGTCCAGGAAATCCACGGCCTGCTCCAACGTTGACGGCGGGCTGAAGACGCGCCTGTGGGTGACGACCCGCAGGAACTCCACCGCGCAGAAGACGGGCAGGCCCCAGTGCGCCGCGCCCTCGGCGAGCGCGATCAACTCCCGGGCAGCTACGGCGTGAAGTTCGGCTTCGGCCCGATGCGCATAGATCAGGACGTTGGTGTCGACGGCGATCACGCGCGATCCAGAACGTCGTAGAGCGCCTCTCGGTCGGAGATGTCAACCTTGGGCGGGGCGTCACCGCGCACCGTCTTGAGTTCGAGCTTGAAGGCCGGATCCTTCCGGCAGTCGTCCATCAGCTTCGTACGCAACGCATCCTCGACGAATCGGGTGAGAGAGATGCGCTCCTGTGCCGCGCTCGTTTTCGCTCTCCTCAGGATTTCATCGTTCAGGTTAAGCGTGGTCTTCATCGGACTCTCAACCGGGATTGCGAATGTGTGGTATGGTAGTACCATATAATCGATACCATATGTATGGCAACCGAACCGGCGCTACTCGCCGTCCCAGCGGCGGATCGCGAGGCAGGCGTTGTGGCCGCCGAAGGCGAAGGAGTTCGACAGGGTCGCCGAGACGGGGCGCTCGATGGGACCGGCGTGTGCGTAGTCCAGGTCGCACTCGGGATCGGCCTCCTCGAAGTTGATCGTCGGAGGGATCACGCCGTACCTGCAGACAAGCATGGAGATCACGGCCTCCATCGCCCCGGCGGCTCCGAGCGGATGGCCCGTCATCGACTTTGTCGAGCCCACCACGATCGATCGAGCGTGGTCGCCGAGTACTTCCTTGATCGCCTTTGTCTCGGCTGCATCGCCGATCGGCGTCGCGGTCCCGTTCGCGTTGATGTAGCCGATGTCGGTCGGTGCGATCCCCGCATCCTCGATCGCCTGCCGCATGGCCAGACGGGCGCCGACTCCATCCGGAGCGGGGGCCGTCATGTGATAGGCATCCGCGCTCTGCCCGAAGCCGGCGATCTCCCCCAGAATCTCCGCGCCACGAGCGCGAGCGTGTTCCATTTCCTCGAGGATCAGCATCCCCGCGCCCTCGCCGAGCACGAACCCGTCCCGCCGGGCGTCGAAGGGGCGGCAGGCCCCCGCCGGATCGTCGTTGCGCGTCGACATCGATCCCATGGACGCGAAGCCGGCAACCGCTAGCGGAGTGATGGCGGACTCCGTGCCCCCGGCGATCATCACATCCGTCTCGCCCCTCCTGATCGAACGGAAGGCGAGTCCGAGCGAGTGGCCGCTCGAGGCGCAAGCCGACACGGTCGCGTAGTTCGGGCCGCGCGCCCCGTACACGATGGACAGCAGTCCGACCGTCATGTCCGGGATGAACATCGGAATGAGGAGCGGGGAGACGAATCGCGGCCCCTTCGACAGGAGCTTCCTGTGCTGTGCCTCCAACAGCGGGAGCCCGCCGACCGCGACGCCGACGACGACCCCCGTCCGATCCGGCGGCAGGTGGGCGAGCCCGTCGCCGAATCCCGCCTGTTCCATGGCCTGAGTCGCCGCGCCAATGGCGAGCTGCAGTAAGGGGGCGGCGCGGCGCGCCCCCTTCTTGTCCAGATACTGGAGGGGATCGAAACCCTTCACCTCACAGGCGAAGCGGACGGCTTGGTCGGACGCATCGAACTGCGTGATCGGGCCCGCGCCGCTCCGGCCACGGAGAAGTGCGTCCCAGGTGGAATCCACATCGAGGCCGATGGGCGTGACCATCCCGACGCCGGTGATGACGACACGCCTCGCTGCCTCGGTGTGGATCAAGCCGATTCTCTCCAGCCGTTCTCGTTTGGCCTCAAGACGGAAGGATCCCGCCATGGAATCGTGGGATCGACCTCGTTCCGCCCCTCACCGCGTCGGGGGGAGATAATACTGTGACTCCGAAGGCCTGACATGACCCCCGAGGATGGGCGGGTGCGGAGAGGGTGGAATTCCGGCGCAGGAGGTGGGGGATGTCCTGATCGGAGCGGTCAAGTCGCTGCCCAGGGATCCAAGACCTCGATACCCATGCCCTCGAAGTCACGAACGTTGCGCGTCGCCACCGTCATGCGGCGGGATGCCGCGATCGCCGCGATCTGGCAGTCCGCCGGTGAAACGGGACGTCCGGAGGAGCGGCGCCGGGCCGCAATGTAGCCGTACGCTCGAGCGGCATCGCTGTCGAAGGGGAGCACCCGGTCCTCGAAGGCGTCCCGGAGCATGGCCTCGACTTCGAACAGCAACGTGTCGCGGCGGCGTCCCACCGGGAGGATCGCCACACCGTAGCGCAACTCCGCCTCGCTCACCGCCGAAAAGAACAAGTCCTCCACGGGATGGCCCGAGGCCCAGGTCGCGACGGCGGGCTCGGGCGAGGTGCGGATCAGTTCAGAGACGACATTCGTATCGAGCAGCGTGGCCACGGGCCGCGAACTCACTCGAAGGAAGGTGGCTCGCGCCCCGACTGCCGCGGCGGCAACTCCAGGTCCACGCCGTTCGTCGGCCCGAAGTGGGAGCGGATGATGCTCGTGAGATCCTGGGATTTCGGCGCAGGTCCGACCGCCTTGCGCAGGATCTGCCTTACCTCTTCTTCCATCGAGTGGCCGTTGCCGGCCGCCTGTACGCGCAGGCGGGTCCGTATGTCGTCGTCAAGGTTGCGGATCGTGATGTTCGCCATGCGTCGTGCCTCCTCATGGCGACAAGGATAACGACATGCTAGCGTTGCTAGCAAATCCGGGGGGAGTCTTCTGGGACGCAGCGGAGAGGAAGATACGGAGGGGGTGGGATTGGGTCGCCGCTACGCGGCTCCCCGAGCTCGCTCCCTTCGGTCGCTCGGTTCGAACCCACGTGGGCTTGCGCCCGGGATTGGGTCGCCGCTACGCGGCTCCCCGAGCTCGCTCCCTTCGGTCGCTCGGTTCGAACCCACGTGGGCTTGCGCCCTTTGCTAAGCGGAGGGGGTGGGATTCGAACCCACGTGGGCTTGCGCCCGCCGGTTTTCAAGACCGGTGCATTCAGCCGCTCTGCCACCCCTCCGGACGACGCTGCTGCCCGCGCATCGAGGCGCTGCGCAGAGCTGGCGCGTCACTCCGAGAGCAAGATAAGCCCCTCGGAGTCGCGAATCCATCGAGGGGGGATTGGGTCGCCGCTACGCGGCTCCCCGAGCTCGCTCCCTTCGGTCGCTCGGTTCGAACCCACGTGGGCTTGCGCCCGCCCCGCGCAATCGAGGCTCTGCCGCAGGCTGGCGCGTCGCTCCGAGGGCAAGATAGTGCCCCCGGAGCCGTGAATCCATCAGGGGTCGGATTCGAGGGTGATTCGGTATCGGACCACCCGTTGGATGCCGAGGTCGTCCCGGCTGACCGCCCACACATCGTCGCCGTCGAACACGGGGAAGGGATTGGAGGAGAAGTCTTCGGGCGGGTTCACGGCTCCCAGGTAGGTTCCGTCGGCTTCGAACACATCGAACCGGAGAGGAGATCGCCACACGAGGGGCGTGGAGGACGGGCTGTCCGGGTCATGGTCCTCGTTCTCGACCTCCCGCGACTCGGTCGAAACTCGCACCCATATCCGGCCATCTCGCCCGGGAAGGAGCCCCATGAAGGGTGGCTTCGTGTCCGGGATGGACGGTCCGTCCCACGTCCACCCCGGAACGGTCATGCCGATGCCGCGCTCGGTCCGGGCGCGCGCATGATCCGCCTCGCGGGGGAATACCCGAGCAGGCTCGTACACGCGCTCGATTCGGAGGACGCCGTCCGGAAGGTCCAGATCGATCGCATAGCCTGACGAGATTCCGCTGACGAAGTGTCCACTTGGATGGACCGCCCAGATCGCTCGTGGCGTGAACGGGACTCCGTACGTCGCCCTGGCTCCATCCCTTTCTCCCGTGACGGTCTCGGCCCCGAAGTCGCCGTGGGGGGGCGCGATCGTGTCGCGCGGCGTGCCGTCCGGGTCGAAGATGGCAAGGAGTTCCCGACCGAAGCCGGTCGAAGCGGACATGTCGCGGGCCGCCACATACGTCTTCCCCTGGTCGTCCGTCCACAGGGGGCGGTTCGAATAAAAGGCCGCGATGTAGGGCCACTGCTCCAATGACGCTTCATCGGGGCCATACACCTGCAGGCGTGCATTGCCCGGATCGCGTACGACGACCCTGCGGTCGGGGAGCAGAGCCATCGCCTCGGGCTGCTGCAACTCGCCGGGACCCTGCCCGGGTCCCCCCAGAGTCCGCAGGTAGCCGCCCCGGGCGTCGAATATTCGGACTTCCCGAGCCTGCTGGTCGAACACGTAGACGTTGTGGTCGCTATCCACCGCGATGGATCCGATGCGGCCGAAGAGATATTCATCGGGGCCATCCACCTCGCCGATCGACATCTCCGGAACGAGCGTCGCGTCGCCGCCCCACACGCTCCCGGAGAGGGTGCGAACGACGGTCGTGTCGCCGATCCTATCGGTGACCACCTGCGGTCCCCGGGCGACCTCCGTGCCGGTTCCGCACGCGGCGAACGCCGCCGAGAGTGCTGCGAACCACGAAATCCTCATCGCCTTCCTCCGGGACCGGACACCTGGGAGCGCCTCCTGTGGAAGCTACAGCCCAGAGGTCGGTTGTCCGAGGTCGTGGCGACCGGCACCTTCGAGCTTCGAATGGACGAAAGGCCTCAGATCGCCGGCGGCGCTACGGGCGGTCGCGCGAAGGAGAGACGTGATGACGAGGATCGGACGCAGGAACGTGCGCATGGGAGCCGGGTTTGCGATGGCGTTCGTAGCGCTGGCCGCGACCTTCGGCGCTGCCGAGGCCCAGGAGTCGGGGCTTGTCGGGACGTGGGACATCTCGATCGACGCCGCCGGCATGCCTCCCACGCCCGGCTTCAGCATGACCTGGACGTTCGCCACGGGCGACGAGGGAGCCCTGACGGGAAGCTTCACGATGGCGGGTCAGGGCCAGAGCGTCACCGAGGACATGTCCGACCTGACCGTTGACGGAGACGCCTTCGGCTTCACCGTGCGCATCGAGGAGCAGGGGCGGACTGGGGAGTTCGTCTTCGAGGGCACGATGGCGGAGGGGGAGGTCAGCGGCACGTTCGAGATTCGCCCGGAGGGAATGCCGGCCATGGCCACCGGCACGTTCTCGGGCGCCCGGGCCGAGGGCGACGGCCCCTGACGGACGAGGCGGAAAGCGGGCGACCGGTCTCGAACCGGCGACCTTCAGCTTGGGAAGCTGACGCTCTACCAACTGAGCTACGCCCGCAGGTCTTGCAAGCTGCCGCGGTAAGCGGTAAATGGGGCGGGAGGGACTTGAACCCCCGACTTCTGCGATGTGAACGCAGCGCTCTGGCCAGCTGAGCTACCGCCCCGGACGGGTCCCCTCGCGGGGCCAGCGATTCTACCCCACAGCCCCGGCGCGTGTCAAAGCCGCGGCCGCCGCCATGCGCGGCTGCGGTCAGTGCTCGGTTGCGCCGCAGTGCTCGGTTGCGCCGCGGTGCCCGGTCGTGCAACGCCGCTCAGGTGCGCCAGGGCGTGAGCATCCTGAAGAAGGTGTCCGTGTTGTCCTGCACGAACTCCTTGACGCTCTTCTCGGTGTTCGCGCGCGTGGAGATGTAGCACTGCTGGCACGCGTTCTGCTTCGTGAACTTCTCCAGCATGTCTTCCTGCCGGTCGAAGTACGCCATCACCATCGCGCACGGCGTGAGCCTTCCGTCGGGGTTGATGACGAGGAAGCGGCGTCCCGCCTGGCAGCCGGGGATCCCTCCCTCCGTCAGGAACCGGTGGAATTTCCACAGCACGCGGGGCGTCGTGTAAACCGGGTAACCCGCGTTTCGGAGGTCGATGACTTCCTGCAGGCTGTCCGCCAGTCCGTCGAGCCCGTTCCCCTCGATGAGCCCGTCCCGGTCCTGCACCCTCAGGTGCGTGTAGACGGAGAAGTTGATCGGCACGCCCCAATCCTTCGCGACGCGCACCATGTCTCCGATGTCCCGGTAGTTCCACGCGGTGATGCACACGTTGAGCAGGATGTCGTCCGTATCCGTGCTCTGGCGGCGGATCTCGGGAACCACGCGGGCCATGCGATCGAACAGTCCGGGAATGCGGCGGAACTCGTCGTGCCGTTCATCCGGGAAATCGAGCGAGGTGGACAACTGGTGCATCCCGCTGTCCTTGAGGCGGAAGAAGCGTTCCGGCGTGAGGTTCGACGCGTTCGTGACCACGATCATCCAGGGCAGCCCGCCCTTGTTCGTCATCGCGTCGACGATGTCGTACACGTCTCCGCGCGCGAGCGGTTCCCCTCCGGAAGCATGCGACACGACGGGCCGAAGCTCCCGGCAGATCGCCGCGTACTCCTCCGCCCCGAGGCGCTCCTCCTTGATCGGACCGCCCCAGTTGCAGTGCCAGCAGTTCGCCGTGCAGGCGTGCGTGATCTCGAACGAGACGGAGAGCGGCTTGTTCTGAATCCGGTTGCGGATACCCCGCGCGAGCATGCGTGCGGCCATGGCTCCGGAGATGTTCGGCATCCGATCAACGCCTCCAACGCCTATACCCCGCGGGGATGGCTTTCGCGAGGTACATCGCGAACACCACGGCCACGCAGGCGATCAGCACCCAGTTCGGGATCGGAACCGTAGCTCCGAGGAAAGCGAGAAGGTAATAGCGGGGAAAACGGGCGACCACCAGCGCCGCGATCCACTTCCACATGGGGTACTGAATCGAGAACGCCAGGAACTTGAAGGGGAAGAAGGGGATAGGCGCGAAGCCGGTCGCCACGATGGTGGCGAAGGGCCACTTCATGAACCAGGAGATCGCTGTCCGGTAGAACTTCCTGCGCTTGTATGCCCGGATGTTCTGCAGGTTCAGGAGAGGGACGAAGACGAGGTGGTCCATGGCCCCCGCAATCGCCGTACCGAGCGTGGCCCACGCCGCGGCGAGCCACAGGTCCGCGACCTTCCCGAAGTAGATGAGGACCGGCTCGTGGGGGAAGACGGAGATCGCCGTGTTGGCCGGGATGGAGTAGAAGGCGAGATACAGGTAGCTGTCGGATTCGAAGTCGCGCAGGAGGAGGATCGACGTCACGATGCCGGTGGCGATCATCAGCCCGCCGCAGATCCAGACCGCTGGCCCGACGCGTGTGTCGACCTGATCCTGTCGCAAACCGCTCTCCACCGTAGCTTTGTGCCCTGCGGCATGGCCGGGTTCCGCTCAAGCTACGGTCGAGCGACCCGCGATGCTCCGGAGAGGACGCGCGAAGAGGAGGATCCGATCGGCGATCAGCGCAACGACACGCGGATGGACTGCCCGGATTGCGGCGGTCCCGTGGGGTTGTCCGATCAGACCTGCCAGAAGTGCGGCGAGCCGCTGTCGTTCGCCCCGCACGACGCAGGCGTGCACTGCGCGGTCTGCGGCGACGCGATCGGCGCCTACACGGAGGCCTGCCCCGGCTGCGGCGAGACGGGATATCCCGCGCTCCGTCCGCGCCGCGGCCGCAAATGGAAGGGTTCGCGCCCGGAGGGCCTGACCCCGAAGTGAGCGAGCGCAGCACACGGCTCGACCGGACCTGCATCGTCCTCCACGAGCCGCAGAATGTCGTCAACGTCGCGCTCGTGATTCGCGCGATGAAGAACATGGGCCTTTCGCGTCTCCGGCTCGTGAACCCCGCGGAGTTCGATGCCCGGCGCATCGACGGGATCGCGCACGACACCGAGGACGTCGTGGAACGCATCCGCATCTTCGACGACCTCCCCTCCGCCCTCGCGGACGTGAGTTATGTGCTCGGGGCGACGGCGCGACGGCGTTCCACGCGGCAGGACTGGTGGAGCCCCGAAGAAGCGGCGGCGAGCCTCGGCGGCCGCGAGGGGGGACTGGCCGTCGTCTTCGGCCGCGAGGACCGGGGCCTCTCCAACGAGGCGCTCGACCTCTGCCACGGACTCGTGTGCATCCCCACGAACCCCGACCACACGTCGATGAACCTCGCTCACGCGGCGGTCATCATCCTGTACGAACTGCGGAAGGCGGCGCTGGGCCCCGCCGACTGGGAGGCGCGCGACCTGGGCGGAAAGAGGCGCCGGCGGACTCCGCCCGCCTCGCACGCGGAACTCGAGGAGTTCTTCGGCCTCTGGGAGCGGGCCATGGAGGAGATCGGCCTCTTCCAGGGGATCGATCCGGTCCCGAAGATGCGGAGTTTCCGCAACATGTTTCAGCGTGCGGACCTCGACCGGCGGGAACTGGGCCTGATCCTCGCGACGGCCTACGAGACGCTGAATTTTGCCCGGAGAGAGAAGAAACGCGCCCGCGATCGCGCGAAGGCCGAGGCGGCCGACTAGATCCGCTGCCGCAGCTTCGAGACGAGTTCCTCGTTCGAGTCGGTCTGGCGCATGAGGCCGAGGACTTCCTGCATCGCTTCGACAGGCGGGTAGGTGCTAAGTTCGCGCCGCATCGCCTGTGCGACGAGGAGTTCGTCGTCGCTCATCAGGCGCTCCTCGCGTCGCGTCGCGCTGGAGTTGAGATCGATCGCCGGAAAGATCCGGCGGTCCGACAGATCCCGGTCGAGGACGAGTTCGCTGTTTCCCGTCCCCTTGAACTCCTCGAAGATCACCTGATCCATGCGGGAGCCGGTGTCGACGAGCGCCGTCGCGATGATCGTCAGCGATCCGCCGCCCTTGCTCTCCGGGACGCAGCGCGCGCTGCCGAAGAAGCGCTTCGGCTTCTCGAGGGAGTTCGCGTCGATGCCGCCCGTGAGCGTGCGCCCGCTGCCCTCCTCCGTCGTGTTGTACGCACGCGCCAGCCGCGTGATGGAATCGAGGATAAGGACGACATCCTGCTCCATCTCCGCGAGGCGCCGCGCGCGCTCGAGTGTCATCTCGGCGACCTGCACGTGACGTTCGGCCCGGTGGTCGAAGCTCGAGGCGGTGACCTCGCCGAGTCCCGTCGCCTCCATCTCCGTCACTTCCTCGGGACGTTCGTCGACGAGGAGGATGAGGATCGTGGAATCGGGGTGGTTCTTCGAGATGCCCTCGGCGATCGCCTGCAGAACCATCGTCTTCCCTGCCTTGGAGGGCGCGACGATGAGAGATCGCTGACCCATCCCCATGGGACAGATGAGATCGATGATCCGGTTGGTGTAGTCAGGCTGTCCGCGGCGCTCGAGCCCGCACTCCAGCCGCAAACGCCGATCGGGATGCATCGCGCTCAGGCGGTCGAACTGCCGGCGCCGTCCGAGTTGGTCCGGAGGGTGGCCGTTGACGGTGTGGAGATACCTGAGCGGAGGACTCTTGCCGGGGCGAGGGGGGCGGCCGGCCTGGCCGCAGATCTCGTCTCCCGTGCGCAGGTCGTAGCGCGAAACGATCTTCGGGCTCACGTAGATGTCGTCGTCGCTCGGGGTGTACGCGGCGTGCTGGCGGCGGATGAACCCGGTGCCGTTGCCGAGCCGCTCGATGAGCCCCAGGTAGCCGTCCTTCGGACCCTCCGGAACTTCGGCGGCCGTATCCTGCTGGTCGGGCTGCTGCTGCCGGGGCCCCTGTCCTCCCCGGTTGCGGCGCCCGCGCGAACGGCGGCGCCGGTTCCGGCCCTTTCCGCCGCGGCCACCGGACCCCTTGGCCTGGCCCCTGGGCTGTCCCTTGCGCTGCCCCTTGCCTCCGGGTTGGCCTCCGCCCCCGCGCGGGGAGCCGCCACGGGGCTGTGATGTGTTGTTCGTCAATGCACCAGCTCTTTGTTGTATGCCGCGAAGCCGGACCGGATTCGCGACTTCGAGACTCCCCGGGGCCGAATCGACCGCGTCGGGAAACGGGGGGTTGTCGGTCGGAGAACGGATCTCGCGCCTGCGGAAACATCCGGCTGGCGCAAAGGTCGTGGCGACCATCGAACGGGGATCCCCCGGAATCGCCTGAATGCGCTAGTATGGGGCGCATCCCGGGCTCGCGCCAGTTTCCGGGAGCTTTCCGGCGTGCGCTACCGTAGCCGGGAGACCGAGATCCTGTATATTCCCGACGCTTCGCCCGGCACGAACGCGGCACGAACGCGGCAGGAACACGAAGGGCCGGGGGACGCGCCTCCGACGCACATCCAACGAATCTCATTACGCAAGAATTCTGGAGTCGAATAGAATGTGGAATAGAACGATGAAGCGATCGACACGATTGACCCCGGGCATGACCCCGGGCATGACGCTGAGCATGACGCTGGGCACGTTCGTCCTCTTCGGATGCGGTGGCGGCGAGAGCGACCAGCCGGCGCCGGCGCCGGCCCCCGCCCCGGCTCCCGCCACGGAGGCAGCCGCGGCGGCTTCGGGCCCGATGGCGGCGGACTGGATCTCGGTGGACGACGGCGCACGTACCGTGACGATCGATCTCGTCGCGGGCTCGACGGACGCGAACAACCGCTGGAACTTCAACGGCTACGCAAACGGCGAAGCCACGGTCGTCGTGCCCGCGGGATACACCGTCACGGTCAACTTCGAGAACCGGGACCCCGTCAACTATCACAGCGTCGGTGTCCTCGAGCGGGCGGCGAGCTACCCCGCGATCTTCGATGACGCCACGCCCGTATTCGATGGCGCGATCACCTCGAACGCAACTTCGATGACGGAGGCCACGGCCCCCGGCGGCGGCACCGAGAGCATCAGCTTCACGGCTTCGACGGCCGGCGAGTACGCGCTGGTGTGCCCCGTCCCGGCTCATGCGGTCACGGGGATGTGGATCGGGTTCGACGTCTCCGACTCGGGCGAGTCCGGGCTGCGGAGCTAGCTCGGCGGAGGTCGGCCCGGATATGGAAACGATGCGGAAGGTGCTGCTGTGGGCTTCCACGAACCGGTGGCTCTCGCAGCGCCTTCCCGAGCGTCGCTTCGTGCGGCGCGCGGTGCGCAAGTTCATGCCGGGCGAGACGCTGGAGGACGCACTCTCCGAGGCCGCCCGTCTTCGGGAGGAAGGCATTCCCACCCTCGTCACCACGCTGGGCGAGAACGTCGAGACCGCGGAGGAGACCCGCGATTCCGTCGCCGAGTACGGGCGGGCCATGGACCTGGCGGAGCAGATGGGGCTCGACGTGGAGGTGTCGATCAAGCCCACCCACCTCGGACTCGACCAGGACCCGGAACTCGCGGTCGAGAACGTCGGGGAACTCGCGGCGCGCGCCGAGGGCCGCGGCACGCTCTGGATCGACATGGAGGGGTCGTATTACACGGAAGCGACGCTCTCTCTCTACCGCGCGGTTCGGCGCCGGCACGTGAACGTCGGACTCTGTATCCAGTCCTACCTCAGACGGACCGCGGACGACCTCGAGTCCCTCATGGAATTCGGCCCCCGCATCCGGCTTGTGAAGGGGGCCTACGCCGAACCCGCCGAGATCGCCTTTCCGGACAAGCGGGACGTGGACGAGAGCTTTCTCGCCCTCTCCCGGCGCCTCATCGACCACCTCGGCGACGGAGGGGATGGATTCCTCGGGCTCGGGACGCACGATCCGGCGATGATCGGGCCGCTCTCCGCATACGCGGGGGCGGCGGGTCTCGACGGCAGCCGGTTCGAGATCGAAATGCTGTACGGTATCGGACGGCGCGAGCAGCGGAGGCTCGTGAGCAAAGGCGCGCCGCTCCGGGTGCTGATCAGCTACGGGGCCGCGTGGTTCCCCTGGTACATGCGTCGCCTGGCCGAACGGCCCGCGAACGTATGGTTCGTCGCCCGCAGCATGTTCCGCTAGGACCGCTGGAATGGACGAAAAAACGAGAGCCGACGCGCTCTTCGCACCGGATGTCCTCGCGGGCCGCACCGCGTTGATCACCGGCGGCGGGAGCGGCATCGGGTACGGAATCGCGGAGTGCCTGGCGGCGGCCGGCGCCTCCGTGGGCGTGTTCAGCCGCAACGAGGAGCGGGTCGCGCAGGCAGCGGAGCGCCTCGCCTCGACCCACGGGGTGCGGACGCTCCCGACCGTCGGGGACGTGCGCGAGCCGGCGGCGCTCGAACGCGCGGTGCGCGAGACGCGGGACGCGCTCGGGTCCATCGACATCCTCGTGAACAACGCGGCGGGCAACTTCTACGCGCCGACGGCCGAACTGTCGCCGAACGGATGGCGCGCCGTGGTGGAGATCGACCTGTTCGGCACCTTCCACGCCTGTCGCGCGGTCTACCCCGTCATGGCCGAGCAGGGGTACGGGCGCATCGTGTCGATCTCGATGACGCTGCATTACCGGGGCTGGCCCCTCATGGCCCACGCGACGGCGGCCAAGGCGGGGGTGGACGCCCTCACCCGTACGCTCGCCATCGAGTGGGCGCGGGACGGAATCAACGTGAACGCCGTGGCGCCGGGTCCGATCCCGACGGAGGGCGTGAAGAAGGCGTTCGAGGCTCCCCCGAGCGAGGACGTCGACATGTTCGGCGCGCGCTCCGGCGCCGGGTTCGCCGAGCGTTTCATTCCCGCCGGGCGGCTGGGCCGCCCTCACGACATCGGGCAGATGATCGCCTTCCTGTGCTCACCGGGCGGAGACTGGATCACGGGCGCGGTGATCGTCGTCGACGGCGGGGAGTCGCTGGTGAGCCCGCGCACCGTTCCAGCCGGGCGCTCAGGGGGTTCAGAGGGCTGAGGCGCCGGCCTTAGCAGTCCGTGGCCACCGCGAGTGCGCTGGCCGATACCTCGGCCGACACGGCCGGCACTTCGGCCGTCAGCCGCCCGGCGCGCCCTCGCAGGCGCGCGGAGAAGCGATCGCCGGGGATCGCGCGGCCGAGAAGATCGACCCGCAGGTAGTCGCCCGTCATGCCGGCGACACGGTCGTCCCGGCCTTCCACGACGATGTCGGCCATCGTGCCTGCGCGCGTTGCCGCATAGGCCTGGCCCTTGCGGAGGCCGATTTCCCGCAGCGTCCGGGAGCGGGCTGCCGCCACGTCCCCGGGCGCCCGGTCCGGGAGGCTCGCCGCCACGGTTCCGTCCCGCACCGAATAGGGGAAGACGTGCAGGTAGGTGTACGGCAACTCCTCCAAGATGGCGCGCGTCTCCTCGAATTCCGCCTCCCCCTCTCCCGGGAACCCGACGATGATGTCCGCGCCGAGGCCGAAGGCCCCGGAACCGATGGCGCACAGGCGCTCGGCGATCTCCAGCACCCTTGTGCGATACGCCTCCCGCGTGTGCCAGCGGCGCATGAGGCGCAGCACCCGGTCGGACCCGCTTTGCAGCGGGATGTGCAGGTGGGGCGCCAGACGTCCGTCCGATTCCGCGAGCAGATCCACGAGACGGTCGTCGATTTCCGTCGCCTCGATGGAGGAGAGGCGGAAGCGGGCGGGGACTTCCTCGAGCAGCCGTTCGCACAGCGTCGCGAGACCCGTGGGAGCGCGGCGGCCATCGCGGGGATCGCGGAGACCATTGCGCCGGGAGTCTGGGGCGAGGTCCTTCCCGTAGTGGCCGATGTGGATCCCGGTGATCACGAGTTCCGGGTGCGTGCGCGCGAGGACCGCGGCTTCCGCCACGACCTCGTGGACCGGGCGCGAGACCGAGGCGCCGCGCGCAATCCGCGTCGCGCAGAACGAGCATTTCCGATCGCACCCGTCCTGGATCTTGAGCCACGCCCGGGTGCCGCGCGCATTCCGCCGCAGCGGGGCGAACGAAGCGTCCGAAACGCCGGTGACGGGATCGGCCGGGGGGGCGTCTCCCAATTGCGGTACGAGTCGCGCGACCGCGGACGGGTCGTGTCCCGGCACAACGCCATCCACCTCTTCCAGTGCGTGATACTCGGCTTCACGAAAGGAGGTTGAACAGCCGGCGACGACGATGCGGAGATCCGGACGTTGGCGGCGCAGCCGGCGCACGAGTCGCCGCGCGTTCGCGTCCGCCTGGTTCGTCACCGTGCACGTGTTGATCACGGCGACGTCCGCGGCGTCCGCGTGGAGCGCCGTCTCCGCGCCGCGGAGCTCCAGTGCCTGGCGGATCCGCTCGGTATCGTACTGGTTCGCCTTGCACCCGAAGGTGTGGAACCAGACGGAAGGCCTGTCGGTCAAGTCGCTCACGTCGCCGCGCCGTGTCGCTCAAGGAGGGGTTCGCACGTTCTCTCATGTAAGATCGGTGCAGCGCGAATGAGGCGCTATGTGTCGGGTGGACTGCACTCCGCTCCGATGTATCTTTCCCAGAGTTACTAATCCGGCCGAAGCAGGTGCGGATCGCGCGCGGGCTCGGCGCAGTCGCCCGGCGATCCGGCGCACCGGCCATGGAGGAATGCAAGATGTGGTGCATGAAACAGAAGCGGTACGCAATCGTCGCCATCCTGGCGATCGGGTTTTCACTCGCGGCATGCGGTGAAAGCGACCCTGTAGTTCCCGAGCCCATGTTCGACAACCCCTCCACGGTGCGCGTGGTCAACCGGCTGCTCGGCCCCGTGATCTTCTTCTTCGCACGACCGTGCGGGACATCCGACTGGGGCCAGGATCTCTTCGGGACCGACCACCCCGTCGAGGGCACGATCCAGCCCGGCGGCCAGCGGGACTTCACGGTCGAGGCCGGCTGCTACGACTTCCGGGCCGTTCACCTGGAAACGACCGAGCCGGGTCCCGCGCTCGAGAAGATGCTGTTCAACCAGGCGGCGTCGCCGGTCACCCCCGTGGTCTGGACGCTTCAGGACGATCCCGTAGATCCAACCTGATCCATCGTCCCCCGGACGAGGGCGGAGGAGAGACATGACGCAGCAGCTCGTTGAGGTGGCGGAGGCCATGGGGGCCAAGGGCAAGGGGATCCTCGCGGCCGACGAAAGCTCCGGTACGATCCGGAAGAGGTTCGACGGCATCGGCACCGAATCGACGGAGGAGAACCGGCGCGACTACCGGGAACTTCTCTTCCGGACGAGCGATGCGCTGAGCGAGTGCATCTCGGGCGTCATCCTCTTCGACGAGACGCTGCGGCAGTCGGCGGCGGACGGCACGCCGCTCGTCCAGCTCCTCTCCGATGCGGGCTCGATCCCGGGGATCAAGATCGACAAGGGGGCGCATGCCCTCGCCGGAGCGCCGGGCGAGAAGGTGACCGAAGGGCTCGACGGGCTGCGTGAACGGCTTGCGGAGTACTACGAACTCGGGGCCCGCTTCACGAAGTGGCGCGCCGTCGTCGACATCGGACGCGGAGGAGACCGCTCCATCCCGAGTGCCTACTGCATCGGCGCGAACGCCCACGCGCTGGCCCGGATGGCGGCGCTCAGCCAGGAACAGGGACTCGTGCCGATCGTGGAGCCGGAAGTGCTGATGGACGGCGACCACGATATCGACCGCTGCTTCGAAGTCACGGAGGCCACGCTCAAGCAGGTCTACATGGCCCTCTTCCACCAGCGGGTGCTGCTGGAGGGCTCGGTGCTCAAGCCGAACATGGTCCTCTCGGGCAAGCTGTGCGCGGATCAGGCGGGGGTCGATGAGGTCGCCGAGAAGACGGTGCGCTGTCTGAAGCGAGCGGTGCCCGCGGCGGTGCCGAGCGTCGTCTTCCTGTCGGGGGGGCAGTCGGATCTCGAGGCCACGGCACACCTGAACGGGATGAACGCGGGCCACGATACACCCTGGAACCTGAGCTTCTCCTACGGCCGGGCGTTGCAGGCCGCGCCGCTGCAGGCGTGGGGCGGAGCTGCCGAGAACGGGCCGGCGGCGCAGGCGGCGTTTGCGCACCGCGCGCGCATGAACGGTCTCGCGACGCGCGGCGAGTGGTCGATGGAGTTGGAGCCGGCCGCGGCCTGAGGAGGCGCGCGGGCGGCCCGGGCGCGACGCCTGGATCAGATCGCCCGCCGGATCTCCCGCATCGCCTTCCCGAAGTCGGACCGGATCTCGGCTTCGTCAGCTACCGAGCCGCGTTCGACGCGGCGCTCTCCGCCGATGTACACGGCCTGTATGTCGCGATCATCGCCTCCGGTCAGCCACGCGTCCAGAAGCGTCTCCAATCCGTGCCCCGCCGTGTGCGGGCCGTCCTTGCGCAACACCACGAGATCCGCCCGGTAGCCCGGCTCGATTCGGCCGATGCGCGCGCTTCCGGCGCGTGATCCGGAGACCGCCTCGCCGCCACCCTGCGCCAGCCACGACCAGACGGGCGCACCCGTACCCGAGTCGGTCGCCAGGCGCGCACGCTTCCGATCCCGCAGCCGCTGTCCGTATTCCAATTGGCGAGCCTCTTCGACCGCGCAGATGCGGACGTTCGCATCCGTCCCCACGGCGGCGGCGCCCTCCGCGAGGAAGTGTTCGCGGGCCGGGAAGATCCCGTCGCCCAGGTATGCCTCGGTGAGGGGACAGAGGACGACCCGTGCCCCGCACTCCCGAAGTCGGCTGCGCTCGCCGGCCGTCGCGTGCGTCGCGTGCACGAGACTCCAGCGCGGACCCAGGGCGACCGTGTCCGCGAGGAGGTCGATCGGCGTGCGACCGAGGGCCGTCCGGCACTCCTCGACCTCCCGTTCCTGTTCGCTGATGTGGATGTGCAGCGGAGACTCACTGCCGAGGATGGCGTCGACGCCCGTTAGGAGGTCGGAGAGTTCCGCCGGGGGCACGGCGCGCAGGGAATGCGGCGCCGCCCCCGCCACCGCGGCGCCCAGCGCCTGGACGGTGTTCAGAAAGTCGTCGACCGACGCGTGGGCGAACCGCCGCTGCTCCGCCGTCGCGCCGGAGCCGTCGAACCCCGAAGTCCGGTAGTAGACCGGGAGGAGACTGACCGGGAGCCCGACCGCCGCGGCCGCCGCGAGCACCGCGTGCGTGGCCTCCGGCCCGCGACCGCCGTCCGGCTGGTGGTGCAGGTAGTGGAACTCCGCGACATGCGTGAAGCCCGCGCGGAGCATGCGGGCGTAGCCGTGCCGGGCCACGGCGAACAGTTCCTCCGACGTAATTGAGCCGGCGAGCCGGTACATGGCTTCTCGCCAGCTCCAGAAGGAATCGTCGCCCCGCGCTGCCTCTCCGAACCCCGCCAGCGCGTGCTGGAAGACGTGCGAGTGCGCGTTCGGCATGCCGGGGATCGCGAGAAACCCGTCGTACGGCGGGCGCGCCGCCCGCACCGCCTGTATCGTGCCATCGGCGGCGATGTCGATCGAGCGGTCGTATTCGAGGCCTTTCGAGCCCAGGATCCCGCGAAAGGTCAGGGTCTTGCTCACGGCTCCGACAATACAACATCCGCCCCCCGCGCGTTATCTCCCGGGGACACGGGTCGTCCGTTACGGGCACCTTCGGAGGAGAATCGCCTTGAATCGCCTTGTCGGCGTTGCGTTGATCAGCCTTCTCGCGGGCCTCGCGGCCCGGCCGTCCATCGTCTCCGCGCAGGGGGTCACGACCGCCGGCGTGGCGGGGCGCGTGATCGACGCAGACGGAGCCCCCGTGGCCGGAGCCCGCGTCGAGTTCCGCCACACCCAGACCGGCGCCACCCACACCGTCCTGAGCGACGACCTGGGCCGCTTCAGCCTTGCCAACCTGCGGCCCGGCGGGCCGTACACGCTGGAGGTCGCGCGCATCGGGCTCAGCCCGGCGACGCGTGAGGGTCTGACGCTCATCGCCGGACAGCGGCTGCGGCTCGAGGTTCAACTCTCCGAGACGGCGGTTCCCCTGCCCGAGCTTTCCGTACGCGTCGAAACGGACCCCGAGTTCGACCCCACCCGCATGGGTTCGACGACGGTCGTCGACCGCGAGACGCTGGAGACGCTCCCCACGATCTCGAGGGACTTCACGGGATTCGCCCGACTCTCTCCGCTCGTGGCGGTGGACGAGATGGGCACGTCCGTGGCCGGATCGAACATCCGCTTCAACAACATCCAGGTGGACGGCGCCCTCAACCAGGACGTCTTCGGCCTCTCGCCCACCGGGGTGGCCGGCGGACAGGCGCGGGGGCGCGTCATCCCGCTGGCGGCGATCGAGGAACTGCAGGTCCTCACTGCTCCGTACGACGTGCGCCAATCCGGGTTCACGGGTGGCGTCCTCAACGCGGTCACGCGCACGGGTGGCAATGAGTTCCGGGGCTCCGCGTTCGGCTTCTTCCGCAACGACGCGGTCGTCGGCGACGCGGTCATCGGCGGGGTCCCGCGCGCGCCGGGCGATCTGGAGAACGCCTTCGCGGGCTTCGATCTGGGAGGGCCGATCGTGCGCGACCGCCTTCACTTCTTCGTCGCGGGCGAACTCGAGCGCCGGACACGGCCGCCCGATGGCTTCACGGTCGGTGTCGACGACATCGTGCGCACGAAGCTCGATCCCGACTCGGTCGGCCGCGTGGCGAGGATCCTCCGGGGTTACGGGGCGGACGCGGGCGAGGCCGGTCTCTACACGCTGGAGAACAACCTCGCGAACCTGTTCGCTCGCGTCGACGCCCGTCCCAACGCGGAACACTCCCTCATGTTCCGCTACAACCTCGCCTACGCGGCGGACGATCCGGCCACGAACCGCCTCCCCGGCGACGCGTACGAGATGTCGTCCACCGGACGGGAGATCGATTCGCGCAACCAGTCGTTCGGGGCGCAGTGGCTCGCGACGCTCAGTCCGCGGCTCTCGAACGACCTCATGGTGAACGTGCAGTTTCTGCGCGACCGCGAAACCGCGAACTCTCTCTATCCCCGCGTCGAGGTCGACCTCCAGGCGGGGGTCACGGGCGCGGGGTTCCGGCGCGAACTGCGGGCCGGGTCCAACTACTCCGGGCCGGACGGCGAACTCGACCAGAACATCCTGCAGCTCACGAACGCGCTCACGCTTTCGCTCGGCGATCATTATCTCACGTTCGGGGCCGGGTTCGAGCGCTTCTCCATCCGGCGCGAGTACCTGCCGGGCAGCCTCGGCAGCTACTACTTCCGCTCGGCGGACGACCTGGAGGCGAACACGCCCTCGGAATACGTCGTCCATGTGCCGCTCTCGGAGGACGCCGGGACCTCGGACTTCAACATCCACCAACTGTCGGCCTTCGTGCAGGAGGAGGCCCGGATCGGGGAGCGGTTGAACGTCCGGGTGGGCGTGCGGATGGACGTGCCGCTGATGCCCGACGCTCCGGCGCACAACCCGCACGTGGAGCGTTCATTCGGCTTCAGCACGAGCGACCTGCCGGGCGGGACCCTCCTCTTCTCCCCGCGGGCGGGCTTCAACCTCGGTCTCGGCGGGGACCGCACGACGCAGATTCGCGGCGGGGCGGGGCTGTTCACCGGCCGCCCCCCCTTCGCGTGGCTCGCGAACGCCTATCAGAACACCGGACTCTCGTCCGTCTTCATGACCTGCCGGCGGCGAAACCTCGGAGTCCCCGACCCCGAGATCGTCCCCGAGTTCAATCCCCTCGCGCCTCCCCCGACCCTGTGCGTGGACGGCACCGGCGGCGAATCCGCCGTCCCCATCGTCACCTTGTTCGACCCCGACTTCCGCTTCCCGCGCGACTTCAAGGCTTCGCTCGCGGTCGACCAGCGCCTGCCGGGAGGGTTCGTCCTCTCCGTCGAAGGCATCTACACGCGGGCCGTGAACCAGATCGCGTTCCGGGACCTCAACATCGGATCCGCCTTTCCGGCGGGCGATCGGACGGAGGCGAACGGGTTCACGCACGGCTTCGGCTACGGGACGCGCGAGACCTTCGCCGACCCCGGCGCGGGGAGCGAGTTCGTCGATCCGCCGCCGGGCGAGCCGCCGGGCGCCCGGGAACCGATCTTCCACCCCCGCCGCGTCGACCCGCGCTTCGGACAGGTCATCAAGATCGGCGACCGGGCCCTGAACTTCTCGTACGCGCTGAGCGCCCGGCTCCGGAAGCAGTTCGGAGACCGGCTTTCCGTCGACGTGGGCTATGCCTTCAACCGTTCCGCCGACGTGCGCAGCCTCTCCTCGCTCGATGCGATCGCGAACTTCGGCTACACGGCGGTCGAGGGCGACCCGAACGATCCCAAGCGGCAGGCTTCGCTGTTCGACCGGCCGCACCGCCTCGTGGCGAGCGCGACGGCCGCCCTTCCGGAGCTGATCGGCGGCGGCCGGCTGTCCGTGCTCTATGTGGGACAATCCGGTCGACCCTACTCCTACGTGTACGCGGACGACATCAACGGGGACACGTATCCCGGATTCGGCCGGGCGCTCGACCTCGCGAACGACCTCATCTTCGTAACCGACGGGGCGTTCGACTTCCCCGGAGGAGGACGGACCCCGGTCAGCGGCATCCTCTTCGAACAACTCGTCGCGCAGGAACCGTGCCTCCAGGAGAACCGGCTGCGCATCCTGCACCGGAACGCGTGCCGGACACCGTGGTCGCACCAACTGGATTTCCGCTTCAGCCAGCCCGTGCGGGTGGGCGGCGCGGAAATCTCGGTGACGCTTGACGTGCTCAACGTCCTCAACCTCGTGAACCGCGACTGGGGACACGTCCAGACCGTGAACCCCGTCGTGCGCCTGCTGACCGTCGAGGACCGGATCGAAGACGACTTCGATCTTCAGAACATGGTGCCCGAGCCGGACGATCCGCTCCGCGCCCGCTACGCCGGGCCGCTCCAGACGAGCGACACGGGCGGCGTGCGCGCCTCGGTGCCCTACCTGCCGCAGATCGGCGCGTCGCAGTGGCAGGCCCAGTTCGGCATCGGCATCCGCTTCCGCTAGAGCCCTCGGCCGCGATACGTTCCGCCGCTCGACCCTCTGAAACCCCTGGAGTCAGTACCATGCGAAGACGTGACCTCGCTTTCCTCGCTTCCCTCGTTCCCTTCGTAGCGGTGGCGGTACCGGCGGCGGCGCAGACGCACGCCGGCGGCCTGAACGATGCCATGGCAGCTCCGATTATCGGCTTCGGCGCGGCGGCGGCCGTCTCCGGCGACGAGATCTTCGTCTCGCGGCCGGGGGAGTTCGCGGCGTTCCCGATGCCCGGTTCGGAAGCCGGCAGCGTCCATGTATTCCGGCGCGGCGCGGACGGATGGGCGGAAGTCGCGGCCATATCGGCGCCGAGCGGCGTCTACGGAGACGGTTTCGGGGAGGCGCTGGCCATCGAGGGCGACATTCTGGTGGTGGGCGCGCCGAAGGAGAACGAGGGCCGCGGCGCCGCATACGTCTTCGTTCGCGAAGGCGACAGGTGGAGCGTTTTGCAGCGGCTCGAGGCGCCGGACGCGATGCCGGGAGATGCCTTCGGTTCCTCGGTGGCGGTAGGGGCCGGCGCGCAGTTCGGCGTCATCGGCGCGCCGGGACGCGGGGCCAGCGGTTCCGTGTTCGCCTACGTCCAGTCCGACGCGGGCCTGACGTCCGTCGAACTCACCGGCTCCGACGCCCCGGCGGACGCCCGTTTCGGGGCCGCCGTCAGCGTGGAGGGCGACCTGGCTCTGGTGGGCGCCCCGGGACCCTTCGCGCTCAGCCAGTTCACCGCGCCGTCCCCGCCGCAGGCAGGGACGGGCTACGTGTTCCGCCGCACCGGGACCGCGTGGGACGAGGTCGCGCGTCTGACGCCGGCCGGCGGCGTCGTGGCCGGCCTGTCCGCCGTGCTCCTGGACGGAGAAGCGTACCTCGGCTCGCCCATCGGCAATCAGGCGCAGGGAGCCGTCTTCCGCTTCGCGGCGGACGCCGACGGGGCGTGGTCCCAGACCGGCACGGTCGGGGCCGCTTCGCCCTCTCCGGCGGCCTTCTTCGGTTACTCTCTCGCCCGGGCGGGCGGCGGACTCGTGGTCGGCGCGCCCGGCACCAATGCCTTTGCGGGCGCGGCGCACGTGCTCCGGTCCGGGGACGACGGCGAGTGGAGCGAGGAGGCGGTGCTGGAAGCCGAGACCCGCGGTCTCATGGGTTTCATGGGCAACGCCGTGGCCGGAGGCGACGGCCTCGCCGTGGTCGGCGCCCCCGGGTCGGAGTTCTTCGAGGGCATCGGCTTCATCTTCGAGCGGGAGACCGGAGGGGCCTGGGGCGAGGCCGCCTCCATCCACGAGAGCGAGTCCGGTCTGGCCGCCGTGACCGGCGAAGAGCAGCGGTGCTCCGATGACGGGATGGTAGCGGGATTCGACTGCTCCGAGGTGGACCTCGTCTCCTTCCTCCCCGCCAATGAAGTCGGCGGCGCGCGCGGGATCATGGTCAGCGACATCTGGGGCTGGGTCGATCCGCAGACGGGCCGCGAGTACGCGATCCTGGGACGGTTCGACGGGACCTCCTTCATCGACGTGACGGACGCCGGGAATCCCGTCTATCTCGGCAACCTCCCCCTCACCGAGGGCGCGACGCCCAACCTGTGGCGGGACATGAAGGTCTACGCCGACCACACGTTCATCGTGGCGGACAACGCGGGCGAACATGGGATGCAGGTGTTCGATCTCACACGGTTGCGGGACGTGACCAATCCCCCGGTGGATTTCGACGAGGACGCGCACTACGCCGAGTTCGCCTCCGCGCACAACATCGTCATCAACGAGGCGTCGGGCTTCGCCTACGTGGTGGGCGGCAGCGGCGGGGGCGAGACGTGCGGCGGCGCGCTGCACATGGTGGACATCCGCGATCCCCGGAACCCGACCTTCGCCGGCTGTTTCGCGGACCCCGAGACGGGGAACGCCGGTTCGGGCGGCTACACCCACGACGCTCAGTGCGTGATCTACGA
>JAGWAK010000014.1:7582-14742 GCA_021296435.1 Acidimicrobiia bacterium | reverse complement strand
TTCAACGCGAGCGCGACGAAGCTCGGCATCGGCGATGTGACGGACAAGGAGAACCCGACGCCGATCTCGAACGCCGCCTACCCGAACGTGGCCTATTCCCACCAGGGGTGGCTGTCGGAGGACCAGCGCTACTTCTACCTGAACGACGAACTCGACGAGTTGTCGGGCGGGACGGACGGGACCCGCACGCTGGTATGGGACGTAGCGGATCTCGACGATCCGGTACTCGTCCGCGAGTTCGTGCAGGACAACGCGGCATCGGACCACAACCTCTACATCCGCGGCGACCTCATGTACCAGTCGAACTACGTGAGCGGACTCCGGATCTTCGACATCTCCGACCCCGAGAACCCCGTCCCGGCCGGCTTCTTCGACACGGTGCGCGGGAGCCCGGACGCCCCCGGCTTCGCCGGATCGTGGAGCAACTACCCGTTCTTCCCCTCCGGGAACATCATCGTGTCGAGCATGCGCGAGGGGCTGTTCGTGCTCAGGAAGCGGGAGACCGCCCTCGTGCCCTAGCAGCCCGTGGCAGTCGTACCGCCGCATTCGGCTGCGGCGGGAGGCTGCCGCTCAGGGCACGGTCTCCACGAGGTTGGCTTCAATGATCCTGCGGTCGTGCGTCAGCAGTGTCGCGCCCAACACGCGGGCTGTGGCGACGAGGATGCGATCGGCGGGATCCCGATGGAAGGAGTCGGGCAGGGCGGCCAGTTCCGCCGCGATGGCCGGCGAGATCCCCTGCCGTCTGACCAGCGGCGGGGCGACCGCCTTGTCCAGCCACTCCCGCAGGGGGACGGACAGCCGGATGCGCCGCAGATCGCAGAGGGTGGCAACTTCCCAGAGCGATATGTCCGACACAAGCAGCGGCGATTCCGCGCTCGCGGATGCAGCGACGTTCCGCTGCTCCGGCGACAGTCGCGAGATATCGTTCAACCACCAGATCAGGATGTGAGTGTCAAGCAGCGCCGTCATCACCGAGACTTTCCCAGTAATCCTCGGGAACGGCAGGTCCCACGATGTCGCCGACGACGGTCACCGTGCCCCTCAGTTCCCTCTGCGGGTACTCGGCCCGGGCGCGGCTTGGAGGCCAGAGTTCGGCTACTGCCCGCCCACGCTTGAGGATGACGACGCGTTCCCCGGTCTCGCAGACCCGATCGAGGATGGCGAGGCAGCGCGCCTTGAAGTCGGATGCATTAATCGTTTCCACATGACCAGTATTCATGACTGGTCTTATGCTTGTCAAGCCGATCCCGGTTCCGAAAGAGGCCGGGTGAGCGTGCGTTCACTCATTCGGCCGAGGCGCGGGTCACGCGGCGGAAGGCGAGCGCGGCGAGGAGGCCGATGGCGCCGAAGCCGGCCACGGCGGCGAACACGTGCTGGTGACCGGGCAGTCCCGGTGAGTTGTCGAGCAGGACGCCCATCAGCGGCCCCATGAAGACGTCGGGGGTGAAGCCGAGGACGGAGACGACGCCCGCCGCGCTCCCCGTGTAGGCGAGCGGCACGCCCCCCTCGGCCAGGAGGGCGAAGTAGACGCCGCGGAGCGCGTAGATGCCGACGCTGGCGGTGGCGATCGTCGCGATGAGCATCCAGGCCGGGCCGGGCACAAGGACCCCCGAGGCGATGAGCAGGCAGCCGCCGATGAGGATCGCGAAGCCCCACAGGATGACGCGGGAGGCGTCGATCCGGTCTCCCAGGTAGCCCGCCGCGATCGCCGCCGCGGCACGGATCCAGAAGGCGAGCGTGCCGATCCCGGAGGCCTGGACGTCGTCGAACCCGAGCGCGTCCCGCGACAGGAGGGAGAAGTCGTCCGTCGCCTTGTACCCGGTGTAGGCGCAGACGACGATGACGGCCTGCAACCACACGGCCGGCATGCGGCATGCGGCTCTCACTCCGCTGAGCGACAGTTTCTGCGGGTTCTGCGGGTCGCGCGCCTCCCCGCCGGGCGTGCTGTCGGGCACGAGGATCCACACGAGGGCGGCGATGCCCAGCGTGATCCCGGTGAAGACCCAGATCACGCCGCGGAAGGCGGTGGCCAGCTCTTCCGGCGTGGCCGCGGACGCATCGCGGGGGAGCAGCGCCGCAAACACGGCCACCGAAGCCGTCGCCACGAGCGCCGCGAGGAGGCCGCGCCCTCCGTCGAGCAGCCCGTAGGCGCGTCCCTGCCGCGACTGCCCGCCCCACTCGCGGGTGGCCCGGATCATGGCGGCCCAGAAAAGGAGGATGGTCGTCATCCCCCAGAAGGCCCACAGGAGGTTCATCGTCCGCGGCGTGGGGAACCCCGCGAGCACGACCCCGCCGAGGCCGGTGGCGAGGAGCGCCAGGGCCATGAGCCGGCGGGCCGAGAACCGGTCCGCGAGCGGGCCGCCCGCGAAGTAGGCCGCCATGGCCACGACGCCGTACAGCGAGAAGGCCGTCCCCAGCTCGAGGTTCGTGATCCCGAACACGTCGAGCAGCGTCGGCCGGAAGACGCGCGCGAGGACGAAGGGGAGGAAGAAGACCGCCTCCCCCGCCGCGATGAGCGCGAGTAGAACGAGCCCGCGCTTCACCGAGCTCCCTTCCGGGTCAACGCTCCGGCTGGCGGCGCGGCCACGGGCGGGATTCGACCCGGCCGAGCGGCGTCAGGGTGCGGGACGGACGGTACGCCTGGCGCTCCGCCAGGTCGTACTGGTCGCCCGGCGCGAGGAAGTAGAACAGACCACCGCTGTCGAGCGTGCTCTGGTTGTCGTAGATGACGACGTACGACTCTCCGATGACCTCGAAGCGGTCGCCCTGGACGACGATGGCGGTGTTCTCGTCGATCCCGATACCGAGGAGTTCGGGCCGCGCCTCGATGATCTCGAGCAGGTCGAACTGGCGGTTTCGGTACAGGAGATGCTGGTCGATCGCCGTGTTCCTGAGGAACCCGAGTCCCTCCTCGTGACTGCCCATCATGATCGTGTTCGTGGCGGTGTCGCCGCGGGCCAGGTACGACCCCTGGATCGTCGCGCCGGCGGATGACCCGCCGATCACTCCGCCGCGCTCAAGCAGCGCCCACAGTTCGTCCTCGGTCCGCGTCCCCATGTAGGAATCGACGAGGCGCCACTGGCGTCCGCCGGTGAACCAGACGCCGGTCGCCTCCCGGATCGCGGCCACGAAGGCTTCGCTGTTCGCCTCGTCCCGGTCGTTCGTGTGGCGGACCGTGAGGTGTTCGACTCCTGCCGCCTGGAAAGGCCTCACGCCTCCGAACGACGGCCCGTAGGACTCGGCCCCGCCGGCCGTCGGGATCACGACGATGCGCGCATCCGCCCCGCCGGCGAGTTGCACGAAGCGCTCCGCGATCTCCGGACTCTGCATGGCGCCGCCCACGATGACGAGCGACCCGTTCGGCGGTCCGACCTCCTGGGCTTCGACTCCGGCCGGAGCCGCCAGCGCGGCCCCGTAAGCCGCCGCCGCGGTGAGGAGTGCACCGGCCACGCTCAGCGCTCGCCGCTCTGTTCGCATCGTTCGACCCTCTCGATTCGGTTACGCCCATGGTCTTCCGGCAGATTCCGGCGGACGATCTCACGGTACGCGGATCGCGGAGGCCGGGCGACCCCGGCGGTTCGCGGCTATCCGCGCGGCGCTTGTCGCTCGCCGCGGGCCGCGTCACGTTGCGATGCGAACCATCCCCGGCGACCGGAGACGCAGCGTATGTCCACACCAGCTCTTCCTCTCATCGGCTCCTCCCTCTGTCTGGCCGCGCTGATCGGGAGTCTCCCCGGCCACGCGCCGCCCGACGCCGAGGGACCGCTGTCGACGCAGGCCGACGCCCTCGCGGGGGCCTGGGCCGCGGACGAATACGTCCTCTCGAGCGGCGACCGGCACGCGGTGCGCGGACGCATCGTCTTCACGGACAGCGAGTGGCAGGTCCTCTTCTTCGTCATGGAAGGCGACGAACCCAGGCGCGGCTCCGGCGAGGGCGGACGCTACACCTTCGACGGGGAGACGCTCACCTTCGAGCACCTCCATCACCTCTCTTACGGGCGGACGATGGCGGGACTTCCGGCGAGCCCGCTTGCGATGACCGCGAGGGACGGCGAGGGGCCGTTCGAGCCGACCGGCGTCGAGGTGGACGGCGACGCGTTGACGCTGCGCTTCCCCAGCGGGAACTCGATGTCCTTCACGCGCAGTTCCGCGTGCTGCCCATGACCTCCGCGCGCTGCCCATGACCGATCCGAGTGGCGGCGACGACCGCTACGGCCTGATGGACCGGAGGGAGTGGCTGCGCCTCGGAGCCACCGGCGCCGCGGCCCTCGGCCTCCCGGCCTGCGCCGCCCGGGATGGGGCTGACCCTTCGACCGCGGACATTCCGCCGCTCCGGACTCCGGCGGGTACGGGCGATGCGGACTGGGACGATGTGCGCGCGCACTTCCTCGTCGAGCCCGGTACGGCCTACCTGAACAACGCGAGCATCGGCATGCCGCCAAGGGAGGTTGTGGATGCGGTCGCCGCGGGGTATCGGGCCATGGCCGAACTCCCGGCCCGCGGCCGCTCGGACCTGAGCGACCGGATCGCGGAGCACGTCGTGCCGGGACTCGCCGACCTGTTCTCGGTGGAGACGGACGAACTCACCCTCACGCGAAACGCTTCGGAGGCGCTCCATCTCCAGAGCATCGGGGTCGCCCTGAGCCCCGGCGACGAAGTCCTGATCACGAGCCAGGAGCATCCGGCGGGTCGCCGTCCGTGGGAGTTCCGGCAGGCGCGGGAGGGGATTCGGGTGAACGAGGTTTTCATCCCCAGCCCCTTGCCCCCGGAGGAGGAGATCCTCTCGCGGTTCGGGGACGCGATCACGCCGCGGACGCGGGCGGTGGCCTTCTGTCACGTGACTCGGGGAGGGCACCTCTATCCCGTCGAGGCGATCTGCGGGCTCGCGCGCGAGCGGGGACTCGTGAGTCTGGTGGACGGCGCGCAGGCGGTGGGCCAGTTCTCCGTCGATCTGACATCGCTGGGCTGCGACGCTTACAGCGTGAGCCTGCACAAGTGGATGCTGGCGCCGGCGGGGACCGGCTTTCTCTTCGTGCGGCGCGATGCGCGCGACCGCATCCGGACGGCCTTCGCGCCCGACGCCACCCCGGAGCAGCCGCAGTTCGGGCCCCCGGGCACGGCCGCGTTCCCGGTGCGCGCCGCGATCGGGACGGCGGTCGATTTCGTCGCGACGCTCGGACTCGAGGCCGTGGAGGCCCGCTGCCGCTTCCTCTCGGACCACCTGAGGTCGCGCCTCACGGAGATGGGCGGGACGAGCGGCGTCACGCTCCTCAGCGGCGCCCGCGACCGGAGCGCGCCGGGATCGACGATCTTCGAGAAGGAGGGTCTCGACGCGGTGGCCGCGGTGGCTGCGATCGAGGCGAGCATCTCATCCCACATCGACGAGCACCAGCGGGACGGCCACAACGCGATCCGCGTCTCCACGCACATCTACAATACGACGGAGCAGGTCGACCGCTTCGTCGACGCCCTGGCCCGCACGACGGGCTGAGACTGCGCCCATCCCCGGAGGCACGAATGACCGGTTCCAGACGAACCCCCGAACCCCTCGCGATCGCCGCGCTCGGCGCCGTCTTCCTCATCGGCGCGGCCGCGTGCGGCGGCGCCGGGTCCGCCGAATCGGCCTCCGCCGACGGCTCTGCCGAGGCAACGCTTGCCGACGCGGGATCGGAGGGGGCGGCCGCCCGGGACGGCGCGATCTACGAGATCCGCAACTACCACTTCGATCCGGCCCGGTACGACGAGTACGCCGAGGTCGCGAAGGGCGAGTATATCCGCTACCTGCGCGAACACCTGGACATCGTCGGGTTCTGGATCGAATCCGGCATCCCCGCCGAGGTCCGGGGCGCGGAGCAGGACGAACTCGGTCCGGCGAACGTCACGTGGGTCATCCGCTGGGCGTCGAAGGAGGAACGGGACGAGAAGCTCCCGGAGGTGCTCGGCACGCCGGAGTGGCGCGAGATCTTCGCCGAAGTCCCGGGGGGTGGCGCGAGCTACCTGAGGATCGAGTCGCGCTTCATGGAATCGCTCGACTGACGGGCGGTTCCACCGGTCGGCTTCAGCAGCGCTCCTGCCGGAAGTCGGCGGGCCGGCAGGTGAAGCCCCACTCCGCCCACAGGCCCCTTCCCTCCGCCGATGCGGCGGCCTCCGCGGCTTCGATTCGGTCCTCGTAGCGGCGGTTGGGCGGGATGATGAACGCGAGCGCGTACCCGCTCGCCACCACGTGCTCGTTCAGCATGTCCCCACCCGGAAGGAAGAGGTAGGCGAGGTCCCGGTCGAAGGTGTCGACCCGGACGGCGTCGTACTCGACTCCGAGCGGCGTGCTCACGGGGGCCACCCGGAGCAACTCCTCGCGGGCGCGGGCGCCCCACGGCTGCTGGGCCATCTCCGGAGCGTCGATGGCGAGGAGGCGGATCTCCCGGCCGTCGGCGCAGCGGACGGAATCTCCATCGATCACGAAGGACAGGACGCAATCCCCGCTCGGCATGGGGGGCGGCGGCGGGGGCGGGGTCGACTCCGAGCACCCCGCCGCCACGAGGGCGGCAACAACGCCGGCGACCGCGAGGCGGCGACGGCCGCTCCGGCGCGGCCCCGCGATCCCGGTCGGAGTTACGGGCCGCAGGCGGTCACGGGCCGACGCGGACCGTCCCCACCTCATCGGTCCCCAGATGGCGACCGTCGGCGTTCACGTACCACCCCCGGTGTCGCGGCAGGCGCAGCCCGCCGCCCTCCGCCAGGCCCTCGAACGTGATGTATTCGCCGTCGTTCGCGCTCTCGTCGTGGTAGAAGCGGCAACCGACGAGCTGTGCGGTCCCGGGATCGAAGTAGAAGTACCACGTGTCGCCGCCGATGTCGGGGTCGTAGGTGACCCGGACCGCGTGAACCTCCCGGTCCATGAAAGTGGTCTCGATGACGCCGGGATCGAGGTGGGAGCCGTGGTCGGAGATCTTCATCGGAAGACCCGCCAGGAACCCGTAGTAGCTGCGCCAGAACATCCCATCCTCGCGATGGAGGCGCAGGCGTTCGCGATCGGCCTCGGGGAGGTCCGCCTGCGGGACCCCCTCCACGGTCGCCGACCAGCCATCGGCGGTCGTCTCGTACGCCATCATCGATCCCCGATAGCGGCCCGAGAAGGCGAAGTCGCGCTCGTCCGCGCCGAA
>JAGWAK010000014.1:0-7466 GCA_021296435.1 Acidimicrobiia bacterium | reverse complement strand
TGCGCGGGCGTGAGATCGGCCTCCGCGACCGAACCGGAGGCGTCCTCGTCGGCCGGTGGACGGGGGCCGCAGGCGGCGGCGATCAGGACGAGCGAAGCGAGGAGAGTTTTCATGCCTGATACTAGCAACCCGCGTTGAAACGCCGCTACATTCGGGCGATCCGCCACCTTCCACACTCGGACCACACTCGGGACTACACTCGGAGGCTTTCCATGCAGCGTGATAAGACATCGAACGGGTTTCGGGCCGCGGCGACCTTGCTGCTGGCGCCGCTCGCCCTCGCATGCGCGGGCGACGCGGGAGAGGATGCGGCGGACGGTGCGGAGAGCGCGGAGAGCGCGGAGGAAGCGCCCGCCGCCGCCGAGACGTCAGGCTCGCCCGAGGGTGTGATCACGGACGTCCGGGAAGTCGTCTTCGCCGATGAACTCGCGGTCGATCTCGGTGCGATGGAGGAGACGGAGAGCGGGCTCTTCATTCAGGTCCTGCGGGAGGGGAGCGGACCGCCGGCCGGCTACGGCGACGAGATGGGCGTCCACTATACCGTCTGGCTTCCCAACGGGAGCAAGGTGGACTCGAGCCACGATCACAACCCGCCGGAACCGCTCGACATGGTCCTCGGTGCGACCTCCCTGATCGACGGCTGGGTGGAGGGGGTCACCGGCATGCGGATGGGCGAGCGCCGCAAGCTCGTGCTCCCCTTCCATCTCGCCTATGGCCCCGCAGGCCGGTCGGGGATTCCTCCGTACTCGCCGCTCGTGTTCGAGGTCGAACTCGCGGAGCACATTCCCACCGGGGAGGGCTGATCGTGATCCGGACCGGGGCGATCGGGCGGGGGCGGTGACCGCGTACGTCCGTTACCTCGCGCCGGACGCCACCGACGCCGCGAAGCACGCGTACGCCGCGACCGGCGGAGACGGTGGCGCCCGCTGGGGGGTCGTGGAGGATGAGGTCCTCGCGGACGGAATCATCGAGGACAGCATGGTGGAGGAACTGGCGGCGGCTCCTTTCGGCGGGGAGGTCCGAACCGGGAAGCGGGTGCGGCTCGAGGAGCTTCATCTCCTGGCGCCGGCGACCCCGTCGAAGGTCATCGCGGTGGGCCTGAACTACCGGAGCCACCTCGACAACAGCCCCATCGGAACTCGCCCGCAGCCCACGGAACCCGGCCTGTTCACCAAGCTGCCGAGTTCGATCGTCGGGCCGGGCGCCGCGATCGAGATCCCCCCGGACGCGGAAGTCGTGCACGCGGAAGGAGAAGTCGTCGTCGTGATCGGCCGCACGGCGCGTCACATCGGCCTGGAAGAGGCGGGCGACCACGTCTTCGGCGTCACGGCGGGCAACGACGTGAGCGAGCGCACGTGGCAGCGCGACGACCTGCAGTGGCTGAGGGCCAAAGGCAGCGACTCGTTCGGGCCGATCGGGCCGCGGATCGTGACCGGCGCGGCGTGGGAGGACCTGCGGCTGCGGACGCGCCTCAACGGCGAGGTCGTGCAGGACGCGCGCACCTCGGATCTCATCTTCTCGATCCCCGAGATCATCGCCTACGCGAGCCGCTACATCACGCTGCTTCCCGGCGACGTGATCTATACGGGGACGCCCGGGAAGACCTCGACGCTCTCTCCCGGCGACCGGGTGGAGGTGGAGGTGGAGGGCGTCGGGGTGCTGGCGAACGACGTGAAGGTCGCACCGCCGAAGGACGGGACATGATGAAGCCCCGCACGCAACCCCTCGCGGTCGCGCTGACGCTGGCGGTCGCGGTCGCGGCGCCTCCCGCCTCCCGCCCGCTCGCCGCCCAGCAGACGCCCGATCTCTCCACGCTGTTCGATTTGGGGACGCTCGTGCTCGATACGAACGGCGACAGCGTGCCCGATCTCGTAAACGCGGCGCTCGTGCTCGGGGACGATCCTTCGTCGATCGTCCAGGCGGCGGGCGCCGAGGTCGCCGCCCGGCTGGGATTCGAGACGATGGCGATGGACCTGCCGCTGTCCCGGCATCCCGAGGGCGGCCGGATCGGGATCGTCGTGGGACGGAACGGACTCGCAGTCGCCGGCCTGCGTGCGCCGGGTATCGACCCCGCCTCCCTCGACTCGGGAGAAGGGGCCGTGGCGGTGCGCGAGGAGGACGGGCGCACCTGGGTGCTCGTGGTCGGCGGGGACGACGAGGGATTGCAAGCGGCGGCCAGACTGTTTGCCGGCGTCCTGCCGCATACGCGAACGCTTTCGACCGCGAAGCTGAGCCGCGTCCGGGACGATCTCGCCGAGACGCTGGAGGCCGGGGGCGTGGCGGACGCGGCCGTGCGCCTCACGCAGGCGAGAGTCAGGTCGGGACAGGCCGGCGTGGGACGCGTGATCGCCGAGATCGAGGTGGACGAAGCGCAGCTGGGCACGGCCGCGGAACTCCTCCGCGGACTCGCCACGGGCGACGAGTCCCCCGACCCCGGTGAGCCGGAAGAGACGGGGGACGAGGGCGGGGACGAGTCGGCCGACGCGGAGACTTCCCGGGCGCGCCTGGCGTACCCGGGGCTCGAGTCGGTGGAGGCGCGGCTGGCGGGCGGTCCCGCGATCCGGATTGCCGGGCGGGCGACGCCGGATGCCCCGGGCCCGATCGCGGGCCGGCCGGGCAGCGGCGGCAAGAACGACATGGACCTCTCCAACCTCTACACCTCGCAGGGGTTGCTCGGCGGCGGGGTGCTCCCGAACCGCGTGGACGCGATGCTCGCGCCCGGCGAGGGGGGCATCGACGGCCTGCCCGACCTGGCCGGACGGCTCGGACTCGAATCGACCGGGATCACGGTGCCGCTTGTCGAGCCGGCCTCGGCGATCGAGAGGGCCGCCGCCCGGCCCACGCTGGTCCTGGCCGGGGTGGACAACGCCCTGACCCGGCAGCTCGCCGACAGCGCGAAGATCGATCCGGGTTCGCTCGCCCCCGGCGAGGGGCTCATCCGCCTTCGGGTCCAAACCGGCCCTCGTCGTCTCCGGCGCGGACGCCGCCGGGGCCGAGCGCGCGCTCGATCAGCTGGCCCTGACGTTCCCGCACCTCGCGGAGCGCGGCGACGACCGCCCCACCGTCGACGACGTCGAGCGCGGGCTGTGGGACGCGCTGTCCGGCCACTCGCCCGTGGGCCAGGCGGCGATCGGCCTCTACAAGCTCGGCCGCATCGCCGACGGGCTCGCGGATCGGCGGATCGCCCGCGCGGACGTGCTGTTCTCCGTCGAGAAGGCGGACCCCGGCCTTCAGGCGTACGTGCGGGCCCGGGCCGCGGAAGCGCTGGGCCTCGCCGACGCGGCGCAGGTTCGCGTCACGATCGACGAACGCGATGTGCAGCGGGCCGCCACCATCTTCGCGGACACGCTCGCGCTCCCGTCGGAGGTCGACCGCTTCCGGGAACTCCTCCGCGCCCACGTCCTCCCGGCGGCCGCCTCCGTCTCAGCCACCGACCCCATCCAGATCGAAGCCCGCTTGAGCGAGCCGCCGGAGATCCGCCGCCAACTCGAGCGGGAGGCGCGCGACGCGCTGATCGACGCGGGGGCGCCCGCCGACGCCGTCGAGGTTCGCATCATCTCCGCGTTCAAGCAGGGCTATTCCTGGCTCGAAGAGGTGATCCTGCCGCAACTCGCGGGCCGGGACCCCGATGAAATCGGAGAGATCGTCATCCGCTTCCGCCGCAACGACCCGCCGGAGGAGTGGCCTCAGCAGGCGATCCATACCCCCGTGCGCTGGCTGCACGAGATCTTCCCCATCGACGAGATCTTCGCCCGCGAACTCGGCCTCGAGCTGGAGCAGGTCCGCTTCGAGCAGACCACGGAGGGGCCGACGTACGCGGTGCATGTCACGGACTCCCGCGGCACGGGGATTCTGTCCGGCGATTTCGAGCCCCGATGGGTCCTGCGTCCGTACTTCGACCGCTTCCAGGATTACGAGCACGTCCGCGTGACGACGGGCTGGATCCGCGCCGGGGCGGGAAACCGCACGCTGGTCGACGAGCGCATCGTCACCGACCCCGAGGCCTTCTGGGACCACTACCAGAGCGTCGTTCTCCCGGCCATCTACGACTACGTGATGGACCGGCACGACGGGATCCCGGACGGCGGGAACGCGGACGCGCCCTATTTCGGCGAACTGACGGTCGAACTCGAGATGAGCGAGCCCAACTACCGGCTCGAGATCGACAACGAGATCCACGCGCCGATGGACGCTCTCCATGAAGAGATCTATTTCGGCACGATCGAATTCTTCGATGTCCTCGGCCGGAACTCGCGCGGACAGGGGCTGACCTTCCCCGGCCGCATCCTCCCGATCATGCGCCCGCGCGGCGACGGGCGGCCGGCGGAACTCCGCGTGAGCTTCACGGGGTTCGCCACCTCCCGGCCCGCGGTCTCCGTCGCCTTTGAAGACGCGGCGGGCGCGGCGGACACGATGCGGCTCGACATCCCGAAGACCGGCCTCGAGCGTCCTTCTGCCAGACTGGCCGTCGTCCGCGCGGGCGAGCCCGGGATCGCGCACCTCGGCCTCCGCGTCCGCGTCGACACCGACGCCGACATGCGCGACAGCCTCCTCAACTACGCCCCGCCGCGGCAGGTCGACCGGAGCATGGTCTCCGCCGAACAGGTCGAGGCCACGGTGCGCGAGATCGAGGCCCTGCGCGCGGCCGGCCTCTACGCATCCTCGCTGGCCTGGCCCGGACTCGGCTCGCTCGAAGTGTGGGCCGAGTGGACCCACGAACAGGATCCGGAATCCCGCCGAACCGCCCGACTCGCGGCGAACGGGACGCCGGACGCCCTTCCCGACTGGCGCACCCTGCTGCCGACAGGTTGGAGCTACGAAGGCGAACGCCTCGTCCAGTGGGAGACGCCCATCCCGCCCCCCGAAGGCCACGGGATCCTGGCCAGGATGGCCGAAGCTTTCGAGGAAGCGACGATGTACAAGGCCGGCGAGTCCTATCTGGGCAGGGACATCTGGGCGGCGGACCTCATGTCCCCGATCGCGGCCTCGCACTGGTCGCGCGTGAAGGCGACGACCTTCAAGCCCACGGTCATCTACTCCGCGCGGCAGCACGCGAACGAGGTCTCCTCGACGAGCCACGTCCTGCGGCACGCGGAACTCCTCCTCACGGATCCCGCGCAGCGGGCAAAACTCGACGACGTGAACGTCATCATCCACCCGTTCACGAATCCGGACGGCGCCCAACTCGCCTACGACCTGTACCGGATCACGCCGGACTTCATCCTGCACGCCGGCTACCTGGGTTCTCTGGGCATCGACGCGACCACGGGCTCGCGGGACGACCACCCCATCTACCCGGAGGCGCCCGTCCGAAACCGGCTGTGGGGTCGCTGGCTGCCCGACATCTTCCTGAATCCGCACGGATATCCCTCCCACCAGGTCGTGCAGTTGTTCAGCGAATACTCGGGCCTCGTGCGGCGGGGTCGCGTGACGGAGCGCAACTGGGGGCTCAACAAGGGCTGGTTCATGCCGGGGTTCGGGTACATCGACAGTCCCGACCATCCCCGGCACCGTGATGCGGCGTTCGAGATCCGCGACTACATCACGCGCGGGATCAATTCCGACCGCGATGTGTTCGAGATGAACCAGCGCAACTACGAGCGCTACCGGCGCTACGGAGCCGAGTACGACCCGGATGTGTTCCGGCTGCCGATGACGGACAGCGTGCTCATCCAGATGCCGCTCAAGGGATCGAGCGGCGAATCCCGGTTCGGGTTCGATTCCGCTATCACGATCTGGTCCGGCACCACCGAGGCCCCGGACGAGACCGCCTACGGACCCTGGATGGAACTCGTGGCGAAGGCGGGGCTCTCGTGGGACCAGGCGCTGCTCGACTACCTGTACGAGGGAGAGCACGAGGTGAAACGCTCCGGCTCGTCCTTCTTCGGCGGCGTGTCGCTGCGCATGAACCGTCCCCGGCCGCCCGAGGATGAGGAGGAGTCGGAGGACGAGGCCGTCACGGCGGACGGCGGAGGCTCGTAAGGGCGCATACTTGCTCGTTCCCGGCTTCGGAATTCAGTTGGGAGCGTTCTCGGACCCGTTCAACGCAGGGGAATCCCGATGCACATATCGAACCACGTTCAGCACGCTGTCCCATGGCGAGGGACCCGCGCGCCGGTCTGGATGGCGGCGGTCGCGCTCATCCTCGGCGCCTCGAGCCTCGCGGCCCAGGAGGAGGGCGGCGATGCCGGGGAGGCCGAGGAGGCAACGGCCGCGGCCAACACCACCCAGGGCGTGTTCAGCGAGGAGCAGGCCACGCGCGGCGAAGATGTATTCTACAACATCTGCGCCGAGTGCCACTTCGAGGAGGACTTCGGGGGACCGTTCATCCAGTCCTGGGCGGGCGCCTCGGTGAAGGATCTCGTGGACGAGATCGTCGCCACGATGCCGGAGGACAATCCGGGCGGGATGCCCACCGAGCAGTATCTGGACGTGGTGACGTACATGTTCAAGATCAACGGCATGCCCACGGGCGAGGACGAACTTGCCACGGACGACATGGACGCGGTGGAGATCGCAGTCGACCTCGACCCCTGACGCCGTGCCGTACACGACGCGCGATTCCCTCTCCGGGGTCCGCGCCGGCATCCGCCACTGCCTCGAACGAGCCGCCGACGTCGACCGGCTGGCCGTCTCCGCGCCCGAGGTCTCGGCGTGGAGCGTGCAGGACCACCTGGAGCACCTGCTCTTCTCCGACCGGAACGTGCTGGGCTGGGTCCTGAAGACGCTGGCCCGGCCGAACCCGGAAACGAGGGAACAGTTCCCCCATGAGATCGGCTTGGCACTCCTGGCCCGCGGCGAGATTCCGCGCGGACGGGGGCCGGCGCCGGACCTCACGCTACCGGACGGACTGGCATCGGCCGATGTCCGGGCGGGGTTCGAGGCGTTGCGTGAGATGGCGGCGGCTCTCCGGACGCAACTGGCCGAACTGGACGCGTGCCGGCACACGCTCCTTCATCACGTCCTCGGCCACTTCACTCCCGCCGAGTGGCTACGCTTCCTCCACCTCCACCACCGCCATCACGAAGCGATCATCCGCGACATCCAGGCCGCCTGACCGAGCGCTTGTCGGCTACGCCGCGGCCCTACCCGCGCGGACCCGGCGGATCGCTGCGGCGCCCTCGAGGAGGAGCCAGATCTCGAGGATGAAGATCGCGGCGCCGATCACGAGCAGCAGCCACTGGTTCGTGCCGAAGAAGCGGTCGAGGTTGATGACCATGGCCCAGGTCGTCATCAGGAGCAGGAAGCCCATCGGGATCATCGTCACCCAGAACGGGCGCCCCTTCCGCATCAGGTAGAGCGACACGATCAGCAGGGTGAGACCTGCCAGAAGCTGGTTCGTCGTCCCGAACAGCGGCCAGATCATCATGCCCCCGGCGCCGCGGTCGGCCGAGAGCGCCAGAATCGCGCAGCTGACGACGGCGATCGCGGTCGCGACCCACCGGTTCTGGATCGCCTTCACGTTG
>JAGWAK010000013.1 GCA_021296435.1 Acidimicrobiia bacterium | reverse complement strand
TCCAGGAGCCCTTGGACCCGTCGGTGCAGACCGCCAGGTGTACCACGCAGCCGGCCGATGCCCAGCGGGCCAGGGTGGCGCCGCAGCCGAACTCGGTGTCGTCGGGATGCGCCGAGACCGACAGAGCGCTCGCCGGGGTGGGCAGGTTGCGGCTCACGACCCCGGTCCCGTGGGGGCGGCGGCGGGCGGGCGCAGGTGGTGCGGCAAGCGTGTCAGATCCTCGGGCAGGTCCACATCCCAATTCAGGTCGGGGTCGTGGCGGACGCGCAACGGCAACCCCAGCCGGAGGGCCTCGTCACGGTGCCGGTGGAACGAGCCGGCGCCGTAGGAGAAGCCGAATCCGGCGCCCGCCGGTACGCACAGCACGTTGGTGCCGTCACCGCGCCGATCGGGAACCGCGGTCACCCCACCGGCGCCTGTCAAGTGGTCGAAACGGCGGGCGCCCGGCAGATCGCCGTGCGCCACCACGACTTCGGCGAATCCCCGGACCGCCAATACGCCGACGCCGCGCGTGACCGCACCGTTCAATCCCGTGCCCGGACACCAGACGACCTCGGCGCCGGTGGCCTCGGCCCACTCCGCCACCTCGGGGTCGTCGCACACCACCACCGCCGGAAGGGGTGCGGCGGCCCGGAGGACATGGCCGGCCATGCGGCGGGCCAGGTCACGGCGTTCGGCGGCCGAGAGAACCGCCTCGAGCCGGAGCTTGGCCTGGGAGAAGGCTTTGACGGGCACCAGAACCGCCGCGTCGGTCACCTGCGAAAGTCTAACGACCCGCCCCGGCAGGACTTCGCGGCACCGCTCCGGCCGGCCGCTCCGCAGGGGATCGGAGACGGTCGTCCTAGGCTCGGATGGTTCTCGGCAGAAGGAGCGGATGCATGCGCGGAGAGTCCTCCTCAGCGACCGGAACCGGGCCGGCGGGTCCCTGGCGCTCGGCGGAGCGTCAGCGTCCCGGCCATGATGCCCCGCCGCTGGCCGGCGTGCGGGTGCTGGACCTCGCCACCGCATTGGCCGCGCCGCTGGCGGCGGGAATCCTCGCCGAGCAGGGCGCGGATGTGATCAAGATCGAACCGCCGGGCGCCGGGGACGTGCTGCGTCACGTCGGACCTGCCATCGGCGGGGTCTCGGGCATCTACCAGATGACCAACCGCGCCAAGCGTGCCGCCACAGTCGACATCACGACCGCCGATGGCCGTGCCGTCGTGCTCGAACTGGCCGCCGGCGCCGACCTGGTCTTTCAGAATTTCCGCCCCGGTGTCGCCGAGCGCCTCGGCGTGTCCTACGAGCACATGCGCCAGGTCAATCCCGATGTGATTGTGGTGGCGGTGACCGGATTCGGACCGACCGGGCCGTACGCTGACCGACCCGCCTACGACGGCATCATCCAGGCGGCGTCGGGCATCGCCGCGCTCGAGGCCGACGCCGAGACCGGCGAGCCGCACAGCCTGCGGCACACCGTCTCGGACAAGCTCACCGCCCTGTACGCGGTGCAGTCGGCCACCGCGGCGCTGCTGGCGCGGGAGCGGGGGGCCGGCGGCCAACTGGTGGAGCTCGCCATGCTGGAGGTCTCGGCATCGTTCCTGTGGATCGACGCTGCCGGTCGGGAGACCTTGCTCGACTACGACGGTCCACAACGCTCCGACCCGGCCGCGCACGTCAAACCGATGGCCTGCGCGGACGGATGGATGTACATCGTGGCGCTGAGCGACGATCAGTACGCCGGGCTGTGCCGCGCCCTCGAGGTGGAGGTGGACGAGCGGTTGGCGACGATGGCCGGGCGCCATCAGAACCGGGGCCTGGCGCGGCACGTCTGGCGGGAAATTCGTGCCCGGCTGGCGGCCCTGGGTGTGGCGGAGGCATGTGACCGCTTGGAAGCCCACGACGTTCCGCACAGCCCCGCCGTGGCGGTTCCCGATCTGCCCGGGCACCCGCAGCTGTCCCAGCGGGAGTTCTTCAGCGACAGCGCCCACCCCGCGGCGGGGCGGATGCGCCAGACGAGGCCTCCCGTCCGGTTCTCGGGCACGCCCGCGGCGTGGCAGCCCCACGCCCCCGAACCCGGCCGCGACACCGACGAGATCATCGCCGGGCTGGGCGGCGCCGACGTCGGCGCGTTGCGTGCCGCCGGCGTGATTTCCTGAGGCTCGCCGGCCCGGCGGTTTCGCCGGCGGTGGCCGGCGGCGGTACTGTCACGCCGGTGCAGCGCGTCACGGTGGTGGGTGCCGGCTCGTGGGGAACCACGATGGCGTCGCTCGTCTCGGCCAATGCGAAGGCCCGGCTCTGGTGCAGGCGCCCCGAGGTCGCCCGGGAGATAAACACCCGTGCCACCAACGAGCAGTACCTTCCGGGGTTCGCTCTGGCCCCGGCGCTGGAGGCCGACCACGACCTGGCCGCAGCGGTGACAGGTGCGGGGATCGTGGCGATGGCGGTGCCGTCGCATGTCTTCCGCGGCGTGCTGGCGGACCTGGCGTGCCGGTCATCAGCCTGAGCAAGGGCCTGGAGCAGGGTTCGCACCGCCGGATGTCGGAAATCGTCGAGGAATTGGCGCCGGGACGTCCGGTGGGTGTCCTCACCGGTCCCAACCTGGCACGGGAGGTGCTGGCCGGGTCACCGGCGGCCGCGGTGCTGGCCATGAGCGATGTCGCCGCCGCGGAGCGGCTCGCCTCGACCTTCGCCCGCGAGCACTTCCGCGTGTACGTGGGCCACGACGTGGTGGGCTGCGAACTCGGTGGCGCGTTGAAGAACGTGGTGGCTCTGGCCGTGGGCATGGCCGAAGGATTGGGCTTGGCGGACAACAGCCGGGCCGCCCTCATAACCCGCGGCCTCGCCGAAGTGACCCGCCTGGGTGTCGCCATGGGAGGCGAACCGGCAACCTTCGCCGGTCTTGCCGGCCTGGGGGACCTGCTGGCGACGTGTCTGAGTCCCCAGAGCCGGAACCATCACGTGGGCGTGGAGTTGGGCCGGGGGAGGACTCTCGGCGAGATCACCGCGGCCATGCAGCAGGTGGCGGAGGGGGTCAAGACGGCACGGGTCGTCCTGGAGCTTGCCGCCGAGCACCGGCTGGAGATGCCCATCACCTCCGAACTGTGCGCGGTGCTCGACGGCGGCCGGGACCCGGGGGAGGCCTACCGGAACCTGCTGGGACGGAGCCTTCGCCCCGAGTCGGAACCCCTCGGGTAGGAGCGGAGGTGCGCCGCCGGGGCGGCGGGATCGGGACGCGCTGGACAGTGCTGGCGCTGGCCGGCGCCGGCGGTGCGATGGCGGTCGACGACGCCGGGCGGATCGTCACCGGCCGGAGTGGTTGGTCGCTGGACTGGGAGATCCTCGCCGGTGAGAACCGCTGCGTTCCCGGCGCCGCGGCGAGTCTGCGCCAACACGCCGCCGGTGCCACCGACGCCGCGCCGGTGGCTCTGGAGACCCTCGTGCGGGCAGCCGGCGGTGACGTGTCGCAGTTGGTCTACGCCGCTCGGGTGGCCGGAGCGGGTCCCGGCGCGCTGGGCGTGCTGGAAGTACGCAACCGCACCTCCGCCCCGGTGGCCGTGACCCTCACCATCCGCCACGGCGACTTCTGGCGCCCCGACGGGCTCTGGTCGGTGGAGATCGACGATGCCGGCGCCCTCGCCAACGGCACCAGGGCACTGTGGTGGCAGCGACCTCCGGCCGGAGCGCGACTGCTGGCCGACGCGGCCGCAGCACCCGGCGGGCCTGCGGGATCAGCGCCCGCCGCCGCCGGCCTGCCCGGGGCGTACCAGCGGGTGCGCAGCCGTCACGGGCGGGCCGGTGCGGTGCTCACCTGGCCCGTCACACACGGCGGGGCGCTGGAGGTGCTCCTGCCGCTCAGGCCCGGAGAGGTCACGCCGCCTGCACCGGCGGTGCTGCCGACATTGGCCCAGGTGGGCCGCGGCTGGGACCGTCACACCGCGGAGGGTTTGCAGGTCGCCGGGCTTGCAGACGGGCGCATCGAGATGCTGGTGGGGGCGGCGATCCGGCGCCTGCTGGCCCTCGATGTGGGTCCGGATGCCGGCGAGGGCCCCGACGGCAGGCTCTCGCCGGGCGGCCGGGCGCTGGTGGCTGCGGCTTTGGCTGTGGCGGGCTACGCGCCGCGCGCCGCCGAGGTGGTCTCGGTGCGGGCCGCCCGCAACCCTTCCGGCGCCGCCCGGCTGGCGCGTCAGGAGGCGGCGAAGGTCACGGCGCCGTTCGGCGACGCCGCGGCGGGGGTTGCCGGGGCCATGGCGACCGTCGCGGGTCCCGGCGGCGGCTGGGCCGGCGAGCGGGGCGGGGACGACCCGGCGCTGCGGGCGGCCTTCCTGCTCGCGGTGCGAGACACCCTCGTGACCGAGCACGGCGGCGGCCTGGACCTCCTGCGGGGCGCCGGCGCGGCGGGGGACCTGGCCGGCTCGCGGCAGCCGATCGAGGTGCATCGCCTCGGCACCGGCTGCGGGCTGCTGTCCTTCGGCCTGCGCTGGCACGACGGCACTCCCGCCCTGCTGTGGGAGCTGGCGCCCCCAGGCACGCGCCTCGAGTCGTGGGCGTGCGCGCTGGCCGCAGGCGGGGAGCGAGGCGACGCGGCGGTGCCGGCACAGCTGCGCGCCAGCGCCCTCTTGGAGTCCTGGAGCACGGACCGAGCGGCCGGCGAGGCGCTGCTGCGCCCCTGAACTCCCGGACCTCGCCGCGGGCGGAGGTGCCGGATCCGAGAACCCTCGGCGCCTACAGTCACCGTACGATGCGAGGCAGTGCGCGGCCGCCGGCCGCCGGATCATCCTGACGGGCCGCCGCCATGTCGCCAACCGTCGCGACTGCTGCAAGCGGCGCCCGCCGGCGGGCGCCGGTGCTGCCGGATCTGTCCGGCGAGCGGGAGTTGTGGGACGCCGGCGCGGTTGTCGTGGCGGGGCTCGACGAGGTGGGGCGGGGCGCCTGGGCCGGCCCGCTCGTGGTTGTCGCGGCGGCATTGCGCGCCGGCGAGTGCCACGAGACGTCCCTGGGGGAGGTCCGGGACTCCAAGCAGCTGAGCGCGGCGCGGCGTCGGCGGCTGTTCGCGACGGTGGCCGCGGCATGCGCCGGTTGGGCGGTGGGAGCAGCCAGCGCCGCCGAGTGCGACGAACTGGGCATGTCGGCGGCGCAGCGGTTGGCGGCCGGCCGCGCCCTGGATCGTCTGGAGGTCCCCCCTGACGCGCTGCTGCTGGATGGGCGCTGGGACTTCGTGTCGCCGCCGCCCGGTGGGTCGGCCGGAGGCGGGTTCGGGGGACCGGTGCGCACCGTCGTGGGCGGGGATGCCCGTTGCGTGTCTCTGGCCGCGGCTTCGATCCTTGCCAAGGTCTGGCGCGACCGCCTGATGATCCAGCAGGCGGCGCGCTACCCGGCCTACGACTTCGATCGGAACAAGGGCTACCCCTGCCCGCGGCACCGCGCCGCGCTGGCCGCGTGGGGCCCATCCGCCATCCACCGGCGCTCCTGGGCCTTCATGGAGCACCTGCCCGGCGCGCCGCGGGGCGCAGATTCCGCGGAGCTACCACCTCTGGTGGACCTCCGCTAGCTTCAGTCGTTGTGGGACAGCCCGTCACCGTCATCGAGAGACCGTCGTCGCGCCCCGGCGTCGTGCGCTTCGAGATCAACCGCTCACTCACCGGCATGGGTCACGAGTACTACGACGGTCCGCCGGCGGCGACGCGGATCCGGCCTCCCGACGAGCTGGCCCGGCGCCTGTTCGCCAGCGGCCGCATCGACGGTATGCACATCAATTCCAACGTGATCACGCTCGACATGAGCAAGGGCGCTGACACAGCCGGACTGCGCCAGATCATCGAGGATCTCTTCATCCACTACCGGCCCGGCGTCGAAGTGCCGACCGCTGAGAGTGTCGCGGGCGCCTAGCGCGAGACCGGGCGTGCGGGGTCGTCGCCGCAACGCCACGAATCCGATCGGCTGATGTGGATCCCGATCCCGCCGCGGGAGGGCTCGTGCTCTACCAACAAGGGCGGCGGCGTCATAGGCTGTGCTTGGAGTCAGACCGTCTCTATCCAGGAAGCTACCCGTTATGCCTTCACGCCTCACTGAGCCGCTGATCCGTGATCACAACGGCGACCTGCGGCCCGCCGGCTGGCCCGAGGCACTCGCCGCTGCTGCGGGGGGCCTGCAGCGATCGGTCGAGCGCCACGGCGCGACGAGCTTCGGCACGTTCAGCTGCTCCAAGGCCACCAACGAGTTGAACTATGCGCTCCAGAAGTTCGCCCGCACCGTCATCGGCTCGAACAACATCGACAGCTGTAATCGCACTTGACATGCCCCCAGCGTCGTCGGTCTGGCGACGGTCTTCGGAGTGGGGGGAGGCACGAGTTCGTACGAGGAACTCGAGGACACCGATCTGATCCTGCTGTGGGGCTCCAACGCCCGCAACGCCCATCCGATCATGTTCCACCGCATGCTGCGCGGTCGGCGCAACGGGGCCAAGCTGGTGGTGGTCGATCCTCGGCGCAGCGCCTCGGCGAGTTTCGCCGACCTGTGGTTGGGGGTCGACGTGGGGTCCGACATCGCCCTGGCCAATGCCATGGGCCGGGAGATCATCGCCGCCGGGCTGCACAACGAGTACTTCATCGGTCACGCCACGGTCGGCTTCGAGGACTATGCCGCCAACGTGGAGCCCTACACCGCCGAGCGGGCGGCGTCGATCACGGGGGTCCCGGCCGAGGCGATCATCGACCTGGCGCACCTCTTTGCCACCTCCGAGCGCGCCCAGTTGTGCTGGACGCTGGGGATCACCGAACACCACAATGCCGCCGACAACGTGTTCGCGCTCATCAATCTGGCGCTGCTGTGTGGCCACGTGGGGCGCTACGGCTCGGGCCTCGCTCCGCTGCGGGGCCAGAACAACGTGCAGGGCGGCGGGGACATGGGTGCGCTGCCGAACCGTCTGCCCGGATTCACCGAGCTCACTGACGAAGCGGGACGGCGCCGCTTCGAGGAGACCTGGGGGGTGACGGTGCCGCCGGATATCGGCTGGCACCTGTCGGAGATGTTCGAAGCCATGGAGGACCGGCGCCTGCGTTCGCTGTACATCGTCGGCGAGAACCCCGCCGACTCCGAGGCGGACGTGGCGCACGCCCGCCGCGTGCTCGCCGACTTGGAGTTTCTGGTGGTGCAGGACATCTTCCTGACCGCGACGGCGCAGCTGGCCGACGTGGTGCTGCCCGCGGCGGCCAGCTTCGCCGAGACCACCGGCACCGTGACCTCCAGCGAGCGCCGCGTGCAGCTGGTGCGGGCCGCGGTCTCGCCTCCCGGCGAGGCGCGCGACGACCTGGCGATCGTGTTCGCCCTGGCGCGTCAACTGGGTCACGACTGGGGCGAGCCCGACGCGAAAGCGGTGTGGGACGAGCTGCGGTCGCTCTCGAGATTCCACGCCGGGATGAGCTACCCGCGGCTCGAGGCGCTGGGCGGCATTCGCTGGCCGTGTCCCGATGAGGAGCATCCGGGATCGCAGCTCCTGCACGGGCGCCTCTGGGCCGATCCCCTCGAGGGACCCCGGGTGCCTTTCGTCCCGGTGCAGTGGGAGGCGCCGCTCGACGAACTCGACGAGGAGTACCCCATCCGCCTGACCACTGGGCGGCGCCTGGATTCGTTCAACACGGGAGTCCAGTCGGGATCCTTCGCGTCACCGCTGCGCCGCCAGGAGGCGCTCGACGTCTGCGCCGGCGACGCCCGGCGTCTGGGAATCGCCGAGGGCGAGGTGGTGCGGGTGGTGTCCCGGCGCGGCGCCGTGGAGGCTCCGGTGCGATTCGATCCCGATCTCACCGAGGGTCTGGCGTTCCTGACGTTCCACTTCCCCGATCAGGTCGACACGAACCTGCTCGTGCCCGACGACTGGGACCCGCTCTCGGGAACCGCCGGGTTCAAGGCGACCGCGGTACGCATCGAGCCTCTCGCCCGCTGACGGTCCGCTGCCCGGCGCCGTCACGCCTCGCTCGAGGGCTCCTCGGTCTGCTCTTCGCCCGGCTCCTCAGTCTGTTCCTCGGCCTGCGCCGCGGCCATCGCCTCGGCGCGCTGCAGGGGGAGCGTGATGGTCATCTCGGTGAACTCACCCGGAGCGGTGTCCACGCCGATGGTGCCGCCGTGCTCGCGGATGATGTCGCTGGTGATCGCCAGGCCCAACCCCGTTCCCTGATCGGTGGGCTTCGTGGTGAAGAACGGGTTGAAGATCTTGTCCACGACGTCGGGCGGGATCCCTTCGCCGTTGTCGCGGATCATGATCACGACGCTGTCGGGGGTCTTGCGGCTCGTGGTGCGGACGGTGGGCATGTAGCCCTGTTCCTCGCCTGCGCTCGCCAGCCTCTTGCGCTTCTCATCGGTGGCATGGCAACTGTTGCCGACCATGTTGATGAACACCCTCCCCAGGTCCTGGGGTAGCACGTCGAGTTCGCCGACCTCGGGATCCAGCTCGAACTCCAGGTTCAGCTGGAATTCCGGATCCGCGGCCCGGGCGCTGTGGAAGGCCAGCCTGGCGTGCTCCTCGAGGAGTCCGTTGATGTCGGCGAGCCGCCACTCGCCGGTCTCGCGACTCATCGTCAACATGTCGTGCACGATGCGGTTGGCGCGATCACCGTGCGAACCGATGCGCTCGAGGTTCTCGGTGAGGTCGGCGGCGATGTCCAAGATGAGTGCCCGCTGCTCGTCGGTCAGCTCGTCCTCGGCTTCCTCGAGCACCTCCTGGAGTTCCTCGATGAGTTCGGCGGAGACTTCGGAGAAGTTCTTCACGAAGTTGAGCGCCCTGCCGATCTCGTGTGCCACTCCGGCGGTGACCTCGCCCAGGGCCGCCAGCTTCTCCCGCATGACGATCTGGTCCTGCGCCTTGTGCAACTCGCTGAGCACGTGCTCCAACTCGTTGTTCTTCTCGCCGAGTTCCTCGGCCAGCTTCTCGACCAGGTTGAGGCGCTGGACCTCCAGCGCGTGGCGCCGGAAGATCTCCAGGGCGTCGGCCATCTCCGACACCTCGTCCCGGCCGCTGATGACGACCTCGTCCTCCAGGTCGCCGTCGGCCATGCGGCGCATCCGGTTCGAGAGCTGGTTGAGCCGTCGCAGCAGCACGCGGCTGACGAATCCCAGGATGATGGACAGGCCCACGACCACGCTGACGCCGGCGATCACCAGCAGCAGGATGCGCGAGGTGCCGATGGCGTCCGATGAGGCCGTCGTGGCGTCATCGGCGTCGGCCTGGGCCGTGCGGATCAACGCCTGTACCTCGGTCGCCAACTCGACAGCCTGGACCCGGTTCTGGGCCAGTAGCTCGCGCTGGCGCTCGGCCAGCTCCAGTTGCCGTGTGATGAGGGCGAAGCCGCTGTCGGTGCCGATGCCCAACTCGAACAGATCGGTCAGGACCGAGACCAGGAAACCACGCTGGGCGATGAGGCCGATGGCGCTCGCGCTGATCTCGATGCGGTCGGTCACCGACTCGAAACTCTCCTGAAGGGGTTCGATGAGAGCGGCGTTGGAAACGCTGAAGGCGCTGGAGAGCAACTGGGTGGCGATGGCGGTATCGGTCTGCAGGGCCAGCAGGTGGCGGTAGCGGATGATCTGCGCCTCGGTGAAGTGCCTTTCGCGCGGCACGGGGGGCTCGCCGATCTGCCGGTAGCCGGTCATCTGGTAGAAGAGTTGCTCGTCGAGCGCAGGCAGCAGGATGTCGTCCAACTTCTGGCTGATCTCGGCCAACTCCACACGCAGGGCCTCGATCTCCACGTCGAGCGAGAACGACGTCGGCATCTCGACCTCGATCTGGGCGATGTTGGACTCGAGCTGGCGGGCGCGTGAGCGGATCGTCACGAACAGCGCCGCATCGATCTCCTGCTGCTCCAGCATGTCGAGTTCCCGGCGGAACTCGTCCTGGGTCTCCACGATCTCCGCGGAGACCGCGGCGAGCTCCTCGGGTGTGGCCGCGACGGTCAGGCGCGGGGCCGCAGCCACCAGGTCGCTGCTCAACTCGGTGATCCGGAACGCGGTCACGATCCGGGGCAGGCTCTCCTCGTTGACGCGGTCCTGGGCGCCCTCGATGCTGTTGAAGGAGAGCCAGCTGACGGCGATAGCGGCGATGGTCAGTGAGACGATGACGCCGATGGCGACGTACATCTGCGTCGAGATGCGGAGGGTGAAGTCCACCAGCCTCTGCAGGAGATCCTTCACCGCCCGCTGACCTCCGCGGGTCGCGGGACTCCCCGGTGTTCGGGACCGATCATCTCCGCCGCCGTCACATCGAGTCGGTCGGAACGTAGCGACCGTCGCGAATCACGGTGAGGAACACGGCGTCCGAGCCCTGGTTGCCGCCGGCGAAACTGAGTTGGAACCCGTCGATGTCGACGGGTTCGCCCCGCAGGATCTGGCCGAGGAAGCAGGTCCGCGTCAGGTCGCGCCCGCAGCGCTCGAGGCCGGCGATCGCCATGCGGCCCGCCAGGTAGCCCTCCAGCGAGACGAATCCCGGCACCGCAGCGGGGTCGTGAGCCTCCAGGGCGTCGAGGTACGACGCCACGACCGGCAGGGAGTCATCGGTGGGGAACGGCACCACCTGGGTCACGAACACGCCGTCGCCGACGGGGCCGAGTTCCTCGGCGAGGGCGTTGGAGCCGACGAAGGAGATCGTGACGAAGATCCAGTCCTCGCCGAGGTAGCGGGCCCATTTGATCAGCGAGGCGACCGGCTGGTACGCCCCCACCAGGACCACCGCCTCGGGATCGCCCTGCTGCAGATCCAGCAGGGCCGTCCGCACCGCGGTCGTGTTGCGCGGATAGAGCCCGATGGCAACCGGCTCCATCTCCCGGAGGTCGAGGGCCTGCAGCACGCCGCGGTACCCGGCGCGGCCGAAGGAGTCGTCCTGGAACATGACGGCGATGCGTTCGATCCCACGATCGGCGATCACGCGGGCCACGATCTCTTCGGTCTCCTGGTAGTAGGAGGCTCGCAGGTTGATGATGTTCGTCCAGTCGGGGTCGCGCAGGAAGGCGGCGCCGGTGAACGGGGCGATGAAGGGGACCTGCTCGGAGGCGGCGACCGGGGTTGCCGAGCGCGACGTCGGAGTCCCGACCTCCCCGATCAGTGCGAACACCCCGTCGGATTCGATGAGTTGCTGCGTGTTGGTGACCGCCGCCTCCGGTTCGTAGGCGTCATCGAGGGACACGAGATCCAGCCGTCTGCCGTGGACGCCCCCGTCGCGGTTGGCCTCGGCGAAGGCAGCCTCGATACCGAGGCGCATGTTGCGGCCGAGTTCCTGCGCGGGGCCGCTGAAGGCGGCCGACTGACCGAACAGGACCGAGTCGTCGAAGATTCCGTTGCCGGCTGCCGGCGACTCCGGACCGCCCGGGGACTCGCTGGACGAAGCGGGCTGGGTGGTTGAGGTGGGCGGAGGTGGCTCCGGGTCGCCGGCGGAGCAGGCGGTGGCGACCAGCGCCACCAAGGCGAAGACCCCCAGCGCCGAGGTGAACCTGCGGCGCAGCGGTTCGGTCATTCCGTCTGCCGCGTGACCAGGGTCAGATGGTTCCGTTCCCCATCCCGGCGGTAGCTCAGATCGTCGGTCAGCGTGCGAACCAGGTGGATCCCCAGCCCGCCGATGGCGCGGTCCTCGAGGGCCGCATTCACGTCGGGTTGGGGGGCGTCGTTCAGCGGGTCGAACGCGGCGCCGTCGTCGGAGATCTCGACGGTGATCGTGTCGGGCTCGCTGGTGATGTTGATCTGCACGCTCGAGGCGCCGCCGTAGGTCATGGCGTTCAGCGCCAACTCCTCGATGATGAGATGCAGCTTGAAGGCCAGATCATCCGGACAGTATTCGAGGCGGCCGAACTCTTCGAGCGACGACTCGATGTGCCGGAGCGCGTCGTCGATGGACTCGTGCTGCGCGCTGCCGACCTCGAGCCGGAATTGAGCGCTCAACTTCCCGACTCGCTTCGGTGCAGGGTCAGGCAGGTGATGTCGTCGGACTGCGGCGTCTCTCCGGCGAAGGTGTGGACCGCCTTGAAGACGGCCATCGTCGTCTCCTCCGCGTCGTCGGGCGGGGTCTCGGCGAAGATCGCCGCCAACCGCTCCATACCGAATTCCTCGGTCTCGACGTTCATGGCCTCACTGACACCGTCGGTGTAGAGGAACAGGGTGTCACCCGGCCCGACGTTGATGGTGTTGTGGGCGAACTCCATGCCGGCCAACACCCCGAGGATGATCCCGCCCGTGCGCGGGAGCAGCGACGAGCTTCCATCCGGTCGGATCAGGAGTGGCTCGTTGTGCCCGCCGTTGGCGTAGGCGAAGTCCCCGCTGGCGGGGTCGAAGATCCCGTAGAGCAGCGTGACGAACATTTCGGTGGCGTTCGTCTCCCGCAGGAGGTCGTTGACCTCCCGCAGCACGTCGCCGGGATTGTCGCAGCCGATGGATGCACCTTTCAACAGGGTGCGGCTGGACATCATGAACAGCGCCGCGGGCACGCCCTTGTCGGAGACGTCGGCAATGCAGAGCCCGATGCGGTCGTGCTCGAGGTTGATGACGTCGTAGAAGTCGCCCCCGACATCGCGAGCCGGTTCCATGTGGGCGAACACCTCGTAGTCATCCTTGCGCGGGAACTGCGTCGGGAGGATCGACTTCTGCATCTTGTTGGCGACGTCGAGTTCCTTCTGCAGCGACACCAGCTGGTCCCGCGAGGCCAGTGCGGCGCGCCATTCGGTGAGATGGGCCAGGGTGCGTTCGATGGTGATACGCAGGTCGGCGAAGTCGAGGGGCTTGGTGACGAAGTCGAACGCGCCGCGGTTCATGGCCGTGCGGATGTTCTTCATGTCGCCGTAAGCCGAGACGATCACCGACTTGATGTTCGGGTCGACCGTGGGGATCTGCTCCAGGAGCGTGAGCCCGTCCATCTGCGGCATGTTGATGTCCGAGAGCACCATGTCGATGGTGTCGTCCTCGTTCAGCTTCTCGAGCGCCTCGATGCCGTTGTGGGCGAAGACGAAGCTGTAGCGCCCGGCGCGGATGTCGCGCCGCATGCGTTGCAGCATGAGTGGCTGCAGATCGACTTCGTCGTCCACAACCAGGATCTTGTACTGGGCTTCGGCCATCGCTTCCGATCCCTCCGGCGCGCTCGTTCGGGGTCGCTCCGTGGTGGGTCCGCGCAGAGTCGCCGGGGCGCTACTCCGTCAGCCCTCCTGCGCGGCGAGGGCGGTTTCGGGAGAACTGTGAATAGCGATGATCTGGTCGAAACCGCTGATGATGAAGAGTTCGTGTACCGAGGAGGACAGCGAGCAGATGGAGAATCCGATGTCACGCTGGCGCAGGTTCTTGGCGCTGAGCAGGATGATGCGCAGTCCGGCGCTGCTGATGTAGTCCAACTCGGCGAGGTTCAGGATGACCGCGCTGTCCTCCGCGCCGATGTTGGCTTCCAAGGCGTCCTGGAACTCGCTCGCATTCGATCCGTCGACCCTGCCCGCGGTGTTGATGATCACCGTCGAGCCCCGGCGCTCGGAAGTCACGTCCATCATCTTTGCTCCTTACCTGCCATCTGGTGGTTTCCCACTGCACCGCGCCCGTCGAGGGCGCCCCGACAATCTAGCCGTGCCAGGAGACCATGGGAGTGCCCCCCGCGGGGTCCGCAGCAGAACGATAGTCCCGTTCTCCGCGGTCTCTGCATTCCGGACCGTCCTCATCGACACTAGTCGCCATCAATCCTGTGGTCCGCGCGATCTCCGGTCTGCGTGCTGACCGATCCACTACGACAGGTCATAGCCTCGCTCACCGTGCACCGGCAGATCGAGGCCAGCCTGCTCCTCTTCGGCAGTGACCCGCAGACCGCAGGTCAGCGCCGCGGTGGTTGAGTTGCCGGGTCGATTGTGCAGCGCGCAGGCGGGGAGCATAATTCCGCGGTAGGCGGTCGAGTCACCGCCCGCAGGCAGGATAGATCGGTGAGCCGCTGCGCTCTGGAGAGGAAACGTCATGTTCGCGAGCTCGCAGCAGCGGTTCGGACATCTCATCAATGCCGAGCGTTTCGAGTCGATGCAGCCCTCCGTCGGCGATGTGGCCGACGGCTGCTACTTCCCGCCGGAGTTCTACACGTCGGAGGAGTGGTTCGCCTTCGAGAAGGAGGCCATCTACTCCCGCTCATGGCTCTGTGTCGGGCGCGCCGACTTCTTGAAGGCGCCCGGCGACTACTTCACGGTCACCATCAACGACGACCCGCTCCTGGTCGTGATGGACGACGAGGAGCAGATCCGGGTGATGTCGGCGGTCTGCCAGCATCGAGGCCACCTGCTGGCGGAGGACGCGGGGCACAAGGAGACCGGATTGTTCCGCTGCCCCCTGCACTTCTGGTCGTTCGACCTGCGTGGCCGGCTGCGGCACGCCCCGGAGATGAACCGCACCAACAACTTCAACCGCGACGAGATCTGCCTCCCGCAACTGTCCGTCGAGGTCTGGCAAGGGTTCGTGTTCGCCCACTTCGAGCCCGATCCGCCCCCGCTCGCGCCGACCCTGACCCAACTCGCCGACGAGATGGCGAACTACGGCGTGTCGGAGATGGTGAGCCTTCCGACCATGGACATTCCCGACTATCCGTGGAACTGGAAGGTGATGCTCGAGAACTTCATGGAGCCGTACCACAATGCCTTCCTCCACAAGGGCATCCACGACTTCGCCCTCGGCCACGGGTTCGTGGAGCACACTCCCGACGAGAACGTGATCATGCACCCGACCGGGTTCGACCGGGCCGACGGCGCGTTCAACCCGCTCCACAAGGCTCTCCTGCCTCCGATCCCGACGCTCACCGAGGATCAGAGGAACCGGGTCATGTTCGCCATGATCCCGCCGATGATGCCGCTGGGTCTGGTTCCCGACCACATGTTCTATTTCCTCGTCCTGCCCGGGGGGGCCAACCGGATCACCATTCGGGTGGGTCTCTGCGTGCCGCCGGAGGCCTTGCAGGTCCGGAATTTCGGGAAGATCATCGATTGGATCGTCGACGGGATCATGATGTACAACGATCAGGACGTCGTGGCTGACACGGCTGTGCAGAAGGGCCTCCGGTCCCGCTTCGCCCCCCGCGGCCGCTTCTCCTGGAAGGAGACCACCGTGGCGCAGTTGAACAGGTGGCTGTACGAGAGGTATCGGGCATATGCGGAGAGCCATGCACTCCTCTGAGGGTCAGAAGGAGAGTCCGGTCGATCAGCTCGAGCCTGAGGAGCACGCAAGTGGATGATCTTCGAGGGCGGCTGGAGGCGATCGAGCGACGTCTCGGGCGCATCGAGGCCGCACGCGCCATCGAGCGGCTCATGCACAGCTACGTCCACGCCATCGATGTCATCAAGGACGCGGACGTGACCGCGGGATTCTTCGCGCCGGACGCGGTCTGGGAGGGCAGGGGGAATCTGGCGGAGTTCAGGGCGGACGGTCTCGACGAGATCACGGAGATGTTCCGCGGAAACCCGTCGATGCTCCCGTTCACGGCCCACTTCCTCACGAACCCCGTCGTCGACGTCTCCTCCGACGGAACCACCGCCCGAGGGCGCTGGCACGCCCTGGAGGCGGCCACCCTGTTCGACAGAGAGACCGCCGTGTGGCTCATCGCGCTCTACGAGAATGACTTCAGAAGGCTCGACGGCGAGTGGAAGATCGCCCACATTCGCTTCGAGGATCGGGTGATCTGTCCCTACGAGGAGGGCTGGGCGCGGACCAGGTTCGTGTCGCCGGTGACCCTCGAGCGCGTGGCGCAGCCGTGCGCGGCAGCGCCGGGGGACGAACACACCACAGGGGGTTAGGCATGACCGTGCTGACGACCGAACTACGCGAGTCGTTCGCCGCCTCCACGAAGGCGGTCAACGAGGCGCGCCTGCTGCCGCCTCTCATCTACACCTCACAGGAGTTCTACGAGTTCGAGCGGCAATCCATCTTCCGGCACGAGTGGCTGTGCGTGGGTCGGGTCGACCAGGTGCCCGAGCCGGGCGATTTCCGTTGCATCACCATCGCCGGTGAGCCGTTGATTCTGCTGCGCGACGCAGACGGCGGCGTGGGTGTCATTTCCGCCGTCTGCCAGCACCGGGGCATGGTGCTGGTCGAGGGCTCCGGCAACACCCGCCGGTTCACCTGCCCCTACCACCACTGGTCCTACGGTCTGGACGGAACCCTGCTGGGGGCACCGGCCATGGAGCGGGCCGTGGGATTCGACAAGGACGACCACGGCCTGCCGCGGCTCCGGACGGAGTTGTGGCAGGGCTTCGTGTTCTGCAACCTCGATCCCGACGCCGAGCCCTTGGGACCGTCGCTCGCCAAGATCGACGCCATGCTGGAGAACTACGACCTTCCGGAGACGGTGACGCGTGAGGGGAAGACTCTTCCCGGCCTCCAGTGGAACTGGAAGGTCATGATGGAGAACTTCAACGATCCGTACCACGCAAGCCGGTTGCACGGCCCACTGCAGACGTTCGCCCCCAGCCACCTCAACGATTACCTGCCCTGGGATTCCGACGATGGCGCGATCGGCCGTATCCAGCACTTCACCGACATCGACGGCTCGTTCAATCCGACCAAGAAATGCCTCCTACCGGTGTTCAGCAACCTCACCGACGACCAACGCAAGCGCGGCGGGTTCGTGCTCATCCCGCCGACGCTCTCACTGGCCATCGTTCCCGACGAGATCGCCTACTTCATCATCAGTCCCGACGGTCCCGGTGAGATCACGATCCACATCGGGTATTGCTTCGAACCGTCGGCGTTGGCCGATCCGATGTTCGAATACCTCTTCGAGCAGGCCGAGCAAGGCGTGAACAACTTCAACGTGCAGGACATCTACGCAGACGAGATGGTGCAGATCGGACTCGGCTCGGTGTTCGCACCGCGCGGGCGCTACTCGTGGCAGGAGGAGACGCTGGCGCAGTTCAATCGCTGGCTCGTGACTCGCTACGAACGGCACTGGCCCAACGGCGCCTGATTGGGCAGATTCTCGGATCCAGCGAACGGGCCCACCTGTGGGCCTCCGCCGGGCGCGGTGGTTAGGAGATTCCTCGCCCGAACGTCTGACCCAGCGCTGCCGGTTGACGGCGGCGCTGGCTCAGCACGGCGATCGCCGCGATCGCGGCCAGGTAGGGGAGGGCGATCAGCACCTGCGGCGTGATCGTCACGCCCAGAGCAGGCAACGACACTCGCAGAGCCTCCGCGCCACCGAACAGCAGGGTGCCGGCCACGGTTCCGGAGAGGGTCCAGCCACCGAAGATCACCGCGGCGATGGCGATGAATCCCCGTAGCGCCGTCATGTTCGGCGTGAAGGCGCCGATCAGGCCCACCGACAGGTACGCACCGGAAATGCCGGCCAGCAGTCCGCCGAAGTAGATGGCTTGGCGACGCCGCACGTCCACCGGTATGCCGTTGGCGTCGGCGGCGGTGGGATTCTCTCCCACGGCGTTCAACTCGAGGCCCCAGCGGGATCGCTTCAACACCCACCAAACGAGCGGGACGAGCCCGTAGAGCAGGAAGAAGGGTGCTCTCTGCTCGAAGAGTGCGTCTCCGATGATCGGTATCGAGGCCAGCCCGGGGATCCGGACGAGTCCGAACTGCACCGGAGCCATCTTCACCTCGGCCAGCAGGAAGCTGGTAACGCCGATCGCCAGCAGGTTGAGAACGAGACCGGTGACGAACTGGTTGATGCGAATCCGGTGCGAGAGGTTCGCCTGAACGAGGGACACGACGATGCCCACGGCCACGCCGATGAGAAACCCGTAGTAGGCGGATCCGGTGGCGTGACTGCCGTAGGCCGCCGCGAACGCGCTCGACAGCATGGCTCCCTCGACGGAGATGTTCAGCGTGCCGGCGCGTTCAGCCACGAGTTCGCCCAGTGCGGCGAAGAGCAGGGTGGCCGCAATGCGGACGCTGCTGTCCACAATGAGCGTGATGTTGTCGATCATCGGAGTGTCCACTTCGACAGCACCGACAGCGCGCGGTTGGCGAGCAGCGTGAAGGTCACGTTCGGCTCACGCCGGTGCGCTGCACCAGGGCGCGCAAGCGCCGGCGGTTCAGGTAGAGCAGTGGCAGAGTGACAGCGATCACCACGAGCGCCTGTACGGCGCCCACGATCGTCGGGCTAACGCCGGTCGCGGCCAGGACGCCGCTTCCTGCACGCAATGCTCCGAAGAGCAACGAACTTGGGATGACAGCGAGGGTCACGGATCCGGCGACCAGTGCGGCCAGAAGCCCCTCCCAGCCGTAGTTGTTGGAGAACCCGTCATTGACGCGGAATGCGGTGCCGCTGAGCAGGACGCCGCCCGCCAACCCTGCGAGGGCGCCCGAGAGCGCCAGGGCCCCGCTTCCCACGCGTGCTGGTGAGACCCCGGATCGCCGGGCAGCCCGCGGGTTGAGGCCCACGGTGCGCAACTCGAATCCCCAGCGGGTACGCGCCAGCAGGAACGCCAGCACCAGAGCAAGGCCGACGGCCACGGTGATTCCTGAATTGAGCCGGAACCCAGGACCCTGCGCCAGCGTGGGCAGGTGCCCGGCAGGGGGCAGCGGGTTCGACTGCGGGCTGGCAGACAGGATCGAGCCTTCAGGGAGATCTTCCTGCAGGAGCCAGGGCCTGTTGACGGCGAAAGAGACCACTTGGAACCCCACGAAGTTGAGTAGCAGGGTCGTGATCACCTCGCTGCCGCCACGCGTGAAGCGCAGGACTGAGGCGAGCGAGGCCCAGAGCGCTCCAGCCGCCGCGGCCGTCGCCCCGATGAGGAGCAAGGTGATGCCACGCGGTGCCTGCACGGCGAGCCCGACGGCGACGCCGAACAACGCGCCGATGGAGATCTGGCCCTCCTGGCCGATGTTGAGTAGCCCACTGCGCGTCGCCACCAGCGCGCCGAGTGCAACCAACAGGATGGGTCCCGCGTGGTTGAGGGTTGCCGTGAGGGCCACACGCGAGCCGACGCTCCCGGTCACCATGGCGCGGAAGACGGTGGCCGGCGAGCTTCCGGTGACCGACAGCAGCAGCGCCGCGCAGCCGATGGCCGCGGCCATCGAGGCGACCAGCAGGGCGCCCACCCGGAGGTATTCGGACAGCGGCAGCCGTGGTGGTCGCACCGCGACGGTGGTGCCCGACTGCTCGGGCGTGGTCTCAGCGGCGGTCATGGGTGCGGGCCCCCATCATCCGACCCAGTTCGGCGAGGTCCACGTCGGCGCGGGCCATCGTGCTGACGATGCGCCCGCGGTTGATCACCGCCACCCGATGCGACAGAGCCATGATCTCGGCGAGATCGCTGGAGAGCAGCAGGATGCCCGTCCCCCCGGCGGCGGCCTCGCGCAGACGGTCCCAGATGTAGCCCCGGGCGCCGATGTCCAGTCCTTGTGTGGGCTCTGCTGCCACCAGAACACACGGTCTGCGCGCCAACTCCCGGGCGAGGACCACCCGCTGCTGGTTGCCGCCGGAGAGGGAACGCAGCGGGGCACTCAGGCTGGAGGTGATGATCCGGAAATCTCCGACGAGGCGCTGGGTCAGTTGATGCAGCTTCTGCTGCTGTACGACACCCCAGCGGACCATGCCGTCCAGACTTCCCAGCGCGATGTTCTCCGCCACGCTCATTTCCAGCACACAGCCGCTGTCGTGCCGATCGGCCGGGATCACGCCAACGCCAGCTCGGCTGAGTTGCCGGCCCCGCCCGGTCTGGATGGTCCGGCCCTCGACGCGGACCTCACCGCCGTCGGGACGGATGAGGTTGGAGAGCAGGCCCGTCAATTCCTCTTGACCGTTGCCCGCCACGCCGGCCACACCCAGAATCTCACCTTCGCCGACATCCAGGCTCACACCGTCGAGGAGCTTGTGACCGACCGCCGAGGCGACGGTGATGTCGCTGAGTTCCAGCACAGCGGCCCTGTGGCCTGACGGCACACCAGACCGTGCCGGAAGCGAGCCGGGCACGCCGGCGGCTTTGCCCGGCTCGTCAAGGGTCAGGCCCAGAACTTCGGCCGGAACGGTGACGTCGTGCCCCAACATCTCTTGCGCCAGCGAGTCGGGGCTCGCCTCGGCCGACTCCACGGTGGAGACGACGCGGCCGTCGCGGAGCACGGTGACGCGGTCGGTCACCTCGAGCATTTCCTCCAGTTCGTGGCTGATGAGGACCACAGATTGTCCCCGCTCGCGGGCGAGCCGCCTGAGCACACCGAAGAGGGCTGTGGACTCCTCGCGGGTCAGGACCGAGGTGGGCTCGTCCAGGATCAGGATGTCGGGCTGGCGCCGCAGGCACTTGAGCAGTTCGACCCTCTGGCGTTCGCCGACCGCCAGGTCGTCGACGATCGCGTCGGGGTCCACGTCGAGCCCGTAGCGCTGACCGATCTCGCGGATTTGGCGTGATGTGCCGGTGCGGTCGACCTTCTTATGCCCGCGGTCAGACAGCGTGACGTTCTTCCAGACCGGCATGGGCCCCACCAGACTGAAGTGCTGGTGCACCATGGCGATTCCTCGCTCGGCGGCGATCACCGGGTCGCCGAACCCGAGGGTCTCGCCGCGTATCCGGATCTCGCCGGCTTCGGGGCGGACGAAGCCCGCCACGATCTTCATGAGTGTGGATTTGCCGGCGCCGTTCTGGCCCAGGAGTCCCCGGATCTCCCCGGCGCGTACGTTGAGGGAGACGTCGTCGCAGGCGACGACGCGCCCGAATCGCTTGCTGACCGAGCGCAGCCCGAGGACGACCTCTGGTCCGGCTGCGCTCGTCGAGGCCTTGGCCTCGCTCACCCGGAAATGTCGGTGCCGATGCTCGCGTTCACATCGATGTCGCCTCTGGCGAGGGCATCCCGACCCTCGTCGAGGATCGCCTGCTCGTTACCGGCGGCATCACAGATCCGGCTGCCGACACCGAGGCCGGAGCCGACGCCGTACACCGCCAGCTGCGTGCCTTCCTCCAGTTCGCCGGCTGCGAACGAACTGATCACCGAGGGCAGGAACAATGCCGGGTTGTAGGTGATCGCCATGGCGACGGGGAACAAGTTGGCGTCGCACAGATCGACCGATGTGGAGACGACCCCGACCCCGGACTCCAGGGCGGTGTTGACGACGGCTATGAGAGCGCCGCCGAGGTAGGGGTAGACCACCTCGCAGTCCTGCGCGAACAGGGCCGTGGCGGCCTCCTGCGCCAGGGCGGCGTCCTCGAAGTTGCCCGTGAAGGTGACCGGGATCTCGGCGCCTGCTGCCACGTCGTAGGTGTCCTGAGCGTGGCTGAGTCCGGCGCGCATGGAGGCGGCCATGTTCTTCACGAAGTCCAGTTCGGGGCCGGCCACGACGCAGCCGACCGATCCGCCCGTGCGCTCGAGCAACAGGCCGTAGGCGACACCGCCCATGAAGTGGGCCTGGTTTTCGTTGGCCGCGGCGGTGGCGTAGCCGTCGCTGGTGGGCGGGAAGCCTGCCACGAGGAAGAAGTTGAAGGCCGAGAAGGTCGGATCCTCCGACACGGGGATGAACCCGTCGCGCAACTCCGAGCCGCCACCGATGATGAGATCCACGCCCTGGCGGGCCAGATTCTCGAAGGCCTCCCGAGCCGCGCCCGGGTTCACTTTGTCCACGACGATCGTTGCGTAGCCCCGCTCGGCGGAGATGGCCTCCACCGATTCGACCTGGCCCTGGTAGAAGCCACCGTCGTTGCGGTCGCCCGCCACGACGTACCCGATGGTGAGTTGGCCGTCGCCGTTCACGTCGACGGTCTCGGGAAAGGCGGCCGGTGCGGGCTCAGGTGGTGGTTCCGGTGCGGGCTCAGGTGGTGGTTCCGGTGCGGGTGCGGGCTCGGGCTCGGGTGCGGGCTCGGGTGCGGGTGCGGGTGCGGGCTCGGGTGCGGGCGCCGGCGCCGCTGGTGCGGCGTCGGAGTCGTCGCCTCCGCAGGCGGCGGCGACAAGGCCCACAGCGAGCGCGA
>JAGWAK010000107.1 GCA_021296435.1 Acidimicrobiia bacterium | reverse complement strand
CCGAGGCGTGCCACGAATAGCGGTGGCTGTACCAGATCTCGACGTTGGGGTCCTCCCACTCGCCGCTGGGCCACTCGGTCATCGGCGCCACCGGATCGGCGAGAGCAATCCAGACCAGCCCGTAGCGCTCGGTGGTGGCGAAGCTCTTGACCCCCGCCACCGAAGGTATGGGCGATCCCGGCTCCAGCGCGGGGATGTTCACGCAGCGCCCGTTCCCGTTGTACTCCCAGCCGTGGTACGGGCACACGATGCAACCCTCGGGCGTCGTCCAACCCAGCGACAGGGCCGTCCCGCGGTGTATGCAGAGATCCTCCAGCACACGGGCCTGCCCGGCTTGGTCGCGGAAGGCCACCAGCCGCCGTTCCAGCAATTCGAACCCAATCGGCGCGTCCGCGGTCACCTCGGCCGATTCCAGCACCGGGTGCCAGTAGTTGGTGAGGTCGGGAGGGTCGCCTCCGATTTCGTTGAGACTCGTAACCGGCGCTGTGGTGGTCATGGCTCCCCCTCGATCGAAGTCTCGTTACTCCCGATGGTGGTCGATGCCGAAGAACGTGGCCTGCAGCAATTCCTCGTCGAGCATGTCGGCGGCCGGCTGGGACGGTCCCAGGACGCCGGAGTTGAGCACGTAGACCCTGTCCACGTGCGGCAGGCACAGCATCGGGCTCTCCTCGATGACCCACAGCACTGACGTGCCCCGCTCGCGGACGGCCACGATGTCGGCGATGCGCTCCTGCACGATCGAGGGTGCGAGCCCGGTGGTGGGCTCGTCGAGAGCCAGGAACCGGGGCTGTGAGATCATGGCCGAGGCGATGGCCAGCATCTGGCGCTCGCCACCGGACAGCGTGCCGGCGCGGGCGCGCCGCAACTCTTGCAGTGCCGGGAAGGATTCCAGCATCTCGTTGATGTGCCGGCTCTGAGTCAGCGTGGACTCGCGCAGCAGGCTGACCGCGAGGTTGTCGTACACGGTGAGTTCCGGGAAGGTGCTGCCCTCCTGGGGAACGTAGGCCATGCCCAATTCGGCGCGTCTCGCCGCGCTGATCTGCCCCAAGTCCTCGTCCCCGAAGGTCATCGTGCCGCCTCGCAGCGCCAGCAGCCCGAACAGGGTCTTCATCAGGGTCGACTTCCCGGCACCGTTGGGTCCGATCACCGCGACGATCTCCGCCGGCGCCACCTCGAGGCTGACGCCGTGCAGGATGGGCAGGTCGCCGTAGCCGGAGTCCACGTCGCTGAGCACCAGACTCGAAGCCGGCGACTTGCCCGGCGAGGCGCTCGTGGCGGCTTCGTCGTTCACGCGTCCACTCCCATGTAGACCTGGCGCACCAGTGGGCTGGCGGCGATCTCCTCGGGGGTGCCCTCGGCGATGATCCGCCCGTTGGCCATGACGTGCACGTAGTCCGCCACGTCGAGCACGAAGGAGAGGTTGTGGTCGATGATCATCAGGGCGATGCCGCTGCGATGAACGTCGCGAATCAAGTCCGAGAGCCGCGAGATGGCACCGGGGTTGACTCCTGCCGCGGGCTCGTCGAGGAGCAGCAGGCGGGGCTGGCTCATGAGCTGCCGCGCCAACTCTGCCAGCTTGCGGTCGCCGGCGGCCAACTCGTCCACCGGAGTGTCGAGCAATTTGTCAAGACCAAGGTGGTCCAGAATCTCGTCGGCCCGCCGCGACAATTTGGCGGTCTCGCGCCGGCCCCGGGTCGTCAGCATCCCCGTGAGCACCGCGTGCGAGGCGCCCGCCACCTGCATGCTCTCCCAGAGCGTCATCGTGGGAAAGCCCACGGGTGTTTGGAACGTGCGCGCAACCCCTCGCCGGGAGATCTGCCATGGGGCCATCCCGCCCACACGGTTGCCGTCGAAAGTGATGTCACCGGAATCCGGTCGTTCGTAGCCGGTGATGATGTTGAACAGCGTCGTCTTGCCGGCGCCGTTGGGGCCGATGAGGGCGGTGATGCGATCCGGGTACAGGTCCAAAGACACGTCGTGCACCGCCACGTTGCCGCCGAAGGCCTTGTACAGGCCGTGCGTGCTCAACATGGCGCCGCTGCTCGTCTTATCCGTGGCGGTCACGGCGCTTCCTCATTCCCGGAGTCTCCACGCAGGCTCAAGCGCCGCAGCCGCGACGCCACGGCCGCACCGGCTCCGTCGAGAGCAGTCGTCTGGCGGGCTCGTGCCCCGAACGTCCCGCGTTCGGAGAGCAGTCCCTCGGGCCGGAAGCGCAGCACCAACACCAAGAGCAGGCCGATGGCCAGGGGATGCACGGCCACGTGCACGTTGCGGAACTCCGGCGGCACGTCGATCAACTCCACCAACTCGGTGAAGAGCAGCAGGACACCTACACCCAGCACGGCTCCGGACCGGCTGGCGATGCCCCCGAGTACGAGCGCGGTCCATGCTGTGAACGTGAACTGCGGCTCGAACACAGAGGGTGCCACGTAGCGCAACCACCACAGGTAGAGCGGGGCGACGCCGCCGACGGCGACGCCCACCAGCACGAAGGTCTGCAGGCGCAGCCAGCTGACCCGGATCCCCAGCGACAGAGCCACCGGCTCGTTGTCACGCATCGCCCGCAGCGCCCGCCCGTAGCCCGAGCGGCTGATCCTGCGGGTCAGCGCGTAGACCAGCAGCGCAGCGGCCCAGGTCACGGCGAGCAGGACGCCTCGCAGGGCGTCTTTCTCGAAGAAGCTCTCGAACGGTCGCGCCACGCTGCTGAAGCCCACGGTGCCGTGGGTGACGTCGCGCAGGTTGATCGCTAGCTGGCGGAACACCTCTGCGAACGCGAAGGTGATGATCAAGAAGTATTCGCGCCTCGCTCGCAGAGCGGGTAGTCCGACGAGGAAGGCCACGATCCCCGTCGTGGCCATGGCTGCGAGGATTCCCGCCCAGACGGGCCAGCCGGGGGAGTAGACCACATCGAACTCCCCGGGGGGGTTCGTCACGATCGTGTAGGTGTAGGAGCCGATGGCCAGCAGTCCCACGATGCCAAGGTCCCACATGCCGCCCCATCCGGCCTCCACGTTCAGCAGCATGGTGACCGCGGCGTAGATGCCGATGAGCATGAACAGGCTCATCCAGAAGGTGGGGGACCCCAGGGCGCTGATGGCGGCAAGAGTGTTCACGAAGCCTGCTCCGCCCGGCGGCGGGTGCTGAACAACCCCTCAGGGCGCACGAGCAGCACGAGGATCAGCGCTCCGAACGCCACCACCAGCCGGTAGGCGGTGGGGATCCACAGCGCGCTCACATCCATGGCCAGGCCCAGGAGTACCGCTGCTGCCATCACTCCCATGATGCTGCCGGTGCCGCCGAGGACGGCCGCGGACAGGATCACCAGGATGTTCTCCCAGCCCAGCGGGGTCGTGACGCCACCGCGGCGCACCGCGATCATCACTCCGGCCATGGCGGCCAGTGCCGAGCCGATGAACCACACGACACCCGAGACGACCCGCACCGGTATGCCGCGTACCGCTGCCAGGGAGGGGTTCGAGGCCGCGGCGCGTAGCCAGCGGCCCATACGCGTCAGCGACAGGAAGAACTGCAGGCTAAGCACGGCCCCCAGTGACAGCAGGATCATCGCCAACTCGCTGGTGGCGATGTCGACGCCGTTGTGCGACCCCGTGCCGAATCCGTCGCTCTGGGTAGCCAGCACGAACATGACAAGGATGGCGGCGGTGATGAGGGCCAGCATCAGCCCGGTCCCGCGGGCGGCCCAGAGTCCGGCCCACGTGCCGGCCACCTCGCGGTGCTCGGCGCGGCGGGCACGATTGGCCAGCACCCAACCCACCAGCGTCGCCAGAGCCGCGGCCAGCGCCAGAACCAGCACGAACTCCGCAACGGAGAATTCGATGCGGCCGCCGAGGCCCACCGGGACCTTGCGCAGGACGGTGCCGAAAGTGGCGATGATCGCCCCGTAGATCACGAAGGCGAGGCCGATGGACGTGAACAGCAGCACGTTGCCGCCCTGGTCGGCCACCGGCTTGAAGACCACTGCTCCCAGAGCCACCCCCAGGATGCCCATGAGCACCATGGCCACCAGACCGGCCACGAACACGTTGAGCCCGCCGTTTGTGATGAGGATGATGGACAGGTAGGCGCCAAGCGCCAGCACCTGCCCGTGGGCAATGTGCAGGAAGTTCTCGGTTTGGCGGATGAGGGCGAAGCCGACCGTGGCGGCGGCCAGAACCCCCCCGGTGGTCAGCCCGACGCGAACAGATCCGATCCCCGGGGCGGCCCCACCGTTGGGCGGGGTCGCGCCGGGATGATCATCGGTCTACTTGTCGAACGGCTTGGGCTACCGGCCCAGGCTTGCGTCCAGTTCGATGACTTCGCGCTCGGTGTAGCTGCCGTTGACGATGTGGTTCACCGCCACCTTCGGCGACACCAGGTTGCCGGTCGAGGTGTGCAACTCGATCGAGCCCGAGGGGCCGTCGTAGTCGATCTGCTCGCCGCGCTCGAGCGCTGCGACGCCGTCGGCGTACGTGTACACCTTGGTGCCCGGCGCGTTCACGATGCTGTAAATCTGCGCCGCCACGTCGGGGCCGTCGGTGGACTCGGCGGCGGTCATCGCCAGCGCCAGAACGATGTACTGGTCGAACTGGTTGGTCTCGTAGAACCCCGTCGGGGGCGGCTTGCCTGCATATTCCTGGTGCGCCGCAGCGAAGGCAGCGTACGCGGGGGAGTCGAAGTCGTCGGTGACCTGGGCGGCCAGAATCCGGCCGGTCGGCAGCTCAGAGGCGACCTCGGCGATGTCGGGCACCTGCAGGTCGGGGGAGACCAGGATCGCGGCGGTGTAGCCCCTGGCGATGTACTCCCGGAGGATCGGGATCCCGGCCTGGGGGCCAGCGCCGATGTAGACGGCGTCGGGGTCACCCGAGAAGGCCTGCTCGACCTGGGCCTGGTAGCTGTCGAGGCCTGGGTTGAAGCGCACGTCTTCGCCGATCTGGCCGCCGATCTTGTTCTCCCAGACGTCCTTGAAGACGTTGGCCGGGCTCTCGGTGCCCTCGGTCTGCTGCACCAGCATGTTCACCCGGCCGTAGCCGGCATCGCGGGCAAGCTGCGCGGAGATGATGCCGTAGGTGGTGTCCGAAGCGGTGATGCGCCAGATGTAGTTGCCGCCCTCGGTGTCGAGCACGGTCGTGCCGCAGGCCGGGCACATGGTCGGCATCTCGTCCTCGGCCACGGTGTCGAGCAGGGCCACGGCCCCGTCAGACTCGACGCCGCCGAGTGCGTCGATTTCCTCGCGGATCCGGTTGTAGCCCGTGACTGCGCCCTCAGGGGTGGACAGGTTGTCCTGCACCACGAGTTCGGCATCGCGCCCGAGGATGCCACCGTTGTCGTTGATGACGCCGATAGCGGCCTCTGCGCCGTCCTGGCTGGGTGGACCCCATTCGGAGTAGTCCCCAGAGAGTCCGGCGAGAAAGCCGAGCTTGACCGGCCCCTCGTCGTCGTCGCCGCAGCTGAGGACGACACCGCCCAAGACCACGATCGCGAGCAATGGCAGAAAAATGCGTCGCACGTTTCCCCTCTCACTTTCTGTTGCGCTCTGAGTACAGAGCTTCAATCCCGTTGAAAACACAGTAGCAGGGCGGCTGTTCCCGTGTGCAACTGACAGGGGGCCTCGTGCGGGCCCCGGGCGGCTCTCTAGACCGCCGCCTCCGCCGTTCTGCCGGCCATCGCAAGTGCCAACTCGTCCATATCCAGGTCCCGCACAGAGCGTTCCAGCACGATGCGACCCCGGAAGAGCACGATCAGGCGGTCACTCAGCTTCAGGAGTTCCTCGAGGTCCATCGACAGCAGCAACACGGCTGCGCCGCTGTGCTTGACGTCGAGCAACCGGCGATGCACGTAGTCGATGGCGCCGACGTCGAGGCCCCAAGTGGGGTTGTCGGCCACGAGCACCCGTGGATCCCGCGACAGCTCGCGGGCCAGCACCACTTTCTGCTGATTGCCACCGGAGAGGCTGGAGGCCAGCAGGTCCGGATCGGGCGGCCGCACGTCGTACTCCTCGAGCAGCTCACGGGCTCGGCGACGGACCCCGCGCCAGTCCAACAGGCCCGTCATGTTGTACGCGCCGGCGGGGATGTCGGACAAGGCGATGTTCTCCGCAATGGTCATGTCCAGGATCAG
>JAGWAK010000106.1 GCA_021296435.1 Acidimicrobiia bacterium | reverse complement strand
GAATCCACGCCTCCGACGCGGCGTACTGCTGCGGCGGATCCCAGCCCTGTGACTCGATGTCGGTGTTGGGTCCGTTCACAAACTCGAGGTCGGGCAGAACCGCCGAAATCGCCGCCATGAAGCCCTTCATCCGGTTCTGAGCCCAGGGGCCTTCGACCGACCCCGTGAGCAGCCCGGCCTTCTCGAGCGCTATGCCGTTGGCGACGGCCCATTCACCGGTGAGTGTCCCGGCCAGCGTGCCCGCCGAGAGTTCGTCGAGCGCGAAGAACGCGAAACGCTTGGAGTCCGGGCTGTCGGCGTTGACGCCGAAGGTGGGGATGCCGGCGTCCACAGCCTTGGCGATGATGTCCACGTAGGGACCGGGCTCGTGCGCCTCGAAGGCCAGACAGTCGATCTGACCGGCATCGATGAGCGAGTCGATCTCCGCCACCTGCGCGGGAATGTCCGTCTGGAGCGGTCCGATCGTCCGCGCACTGATGTCCACGCCATGCTCTGCGGAGATCTCGCCGGAGCCACGGCTCCATCCTTCGTCCATGGCCGCACCGAAGATGGGGATGGCCGTCCCCTCGATGGAGAGAACGAAGTTGAACTCGCCGTCGTTGGCGATCTTGTCGGCGATGCTGTCAGCGAGGGCAAAGGTGCCCCACGGCAACTCGGCGGTGTACGGCGGACCAGAGGGCATCTCGTCCATCGGCTCCGGTGGGGGCGGTGGCTCATCCGCCGGCGGCGGCGGCGGTGGCTCATCCGCCGGCGGCGGCGACGGTGGCTCATCCGCCGGCGGCGGCGACGGTGGATCCGCCGGCGGGGGAGGCGCCGGGGCCTCCGGCTGCGGCGCGGCGGGCGGCGGAGCGGCCCCCTCGTCGCCACCGCAAGCTGCGGCCACGAGAGCGAGCGCGCTCAGGACCGCGACCGCGGTCAACGATCTGACGTGTCTGATTTTCATGGTTCCCCCCATTGTCTCTGCACCTCGGCGTGACATTCACCTACTAGGGCGAGTAGGTCCCCCGTCGAGGCCCTGTCGGCAAGCTAACACCGTCGCCCGACCTGCGCCGGAGTCGGTGTCAAGTCGCGCGCCGTTCAGAATGAATGCGGTTGAGAGCGAGGCGGTTCAGAACGAGGGTGGCCCGGGATACAGGCGCCCGGGCCGCCGTTACTCGTCGATCTTCTGCGGGATCGCCGCCACGCAGGCAAGCCCGCCATCCACCGACAGGATGGTTCCGCTGACGAACGAAGCATCGTCCGAGCACAGGAACGACACCGTGGCGGCCACCTCCTCGGGGGTGCCCACCCGCCCGAGCGGGTGCGCCTTGCCGAGGGCTTCCTGGCGGGCCGGGGGATGCGACGTCTCGAACATGTCGGTGCGGATGTAGCCCGGCGCGATGGCGTTGACCCGTATCCCCGCCGGGCCCAGCTCGACGGCGAGGCCCCGGGTGAGAACGTTGACCGCCCCCTTGGAGGCCAGATAGCTCACGATGGTCGGCGTGACGACCAGCGACATGACCGAGCTCACGTTCACGACCGAGGCACCGGTGGGCGCGGCCGCCCGCAGCGCCGGTTCGAGGGCGCGCACCAGCTCGAACGTGGCGCGCACGTTGATCTCCATGACGTCGTCCCAGTCGGCGCCGCCGAAGTCGCCCACCGATCCGATGCGCACGATTCCGGCGTTGTTCACAAGGGCGTGAATCCGGGGATGGTCCGCCAGCAGCCGGTCGCAGACGGCTGCCAGTTGGGTGCGATCGGTCAGATCGCAGATCACCACCTCGGCATCGCCACCGCCGGCGCGGATCCGGTCGCGGACGTCGTCGAGCAGATCCTCCCGGGTTGCCAACAGCGACACACCGAACCCGTCGGCGGCGAGGCGCCGCGCCACTGCTGCGCCGATGCCGCGGCTCGCCCCTGTCACGACTGCCCATCGCTGCCCGTTCTGCACCGGTTCCTCCCCCCGTGTTGACGCCGACTACCGCTTGAGCGTAGTCCTCGCCGGGCAGGCCGCCGGAATGGACGGCCCGAATACCGCTCGCGGCTCGCCGCCGATGCCGTCCACGCAACACGCTTCGCGCGGCTGTGGAAATTGTCCCCAAGTTGGGAACAACTAGTGGACAATCTGCGGCTCTGTCGGAGATTTGCAAAGAATCGATGGTGGCCTCGCCAAAAACATCGCTATTCTTCCGCCCGTGCCCGAGTCCCCCGACACTCTCGTACTCGGCCAGCGGATCCGCCACGAGAGGCGACGGAAAGGTCTGACACTTGCCGAGTTGGGCGAACTCGTGGGCCGTCCTGCGCCCTACCTGTCGCAACTCGAGAACGGCCGGATCGAGCCGCGCCTGTCACTGCTCGGTGACCTGGCCCGGGCTCTCGGATGCACCGCAGGGGACCTGCTGAACGGTGAAGCCCCGACGCGGCGGGCCGACCTGGAGGTGCGCCTCGCCCGCGCCCAGCAGAGTGACGCGTACAACTCGCTGCGGCTGCCTGAGCTGAAGGCCACCGCCCGGCTCCCCGACGCCGCGCTCGAGCACGTCCTGGCGCTGCACGATGCCTGGCGCGCCGCCACCGAGGGTCGCGGTGCTGCCGCCGGAGTCCCCGCGGCGGATCCGGTGCGGCGGGCGAACATCGTGCTGCGGGCGCAGATGCGCGCCCGCGGCAACTACTACGGCGAGATCGAGGGAGTGGCGGCGGCTGCGCTCAAAGCGGCGGGGTATCCCGGCACCGGCCCGATCTCCGAGCGCATCCTGCTGGACCTCGCCGCACACTTCGGCTACCACATCGACCGGGTGCGGGACATCCCGCGCTCGACCAGATCGGTCACCGATCTGCGCCGCCGCGTGATCTACATCCCCCAGCGCGACGAGCTGCCGACGCGGGCCGCCAGGTCGGTGGTGCTGTCCACCCTCGGGCACTTCGCCCTCGACCACTCCGATCCCGAGACCATCGAGGACTACCTGCGCCAGCGCGTGGAATCCAACTACTTCGCCGGCGCGGTGCTGGCACCCGAGAGCCCCGCGGTGGCACTTCTCGGTGAGGCGGCCGGCGGCGGCGACATCGCCGTGCAGGACCTCAAAGACGTCTTCTACGTGTCTTACGAGATGGCGGCCCACCGGCTCACGAATCTCGCCACCCACCACCTCGGCATCCCGATGCACTTCATGCGGGCCGACGAGGAGGGACTCATCTCGAAGGCCTACGAGAACGACAATGTGCCCTTCCCGGCGGCGCCCGACGGCAGCCTCGAGGGCGTGCGGATCCCGTCCTCGTGGGCACCGCGCCAGGTGTTCCTCTCCGCCGACACCTACGCCACGCACGCCCAGTACACCGAAACCCCCACGGGGGACTACTTCTGCGTCACCCAGGTGGACACGACCCGCGACCACGGGCACACCGTGACCGTCGGCACCACCGTGTGCCACGCCGGGCTCTTCCGCGGCAGCGAGACCCCGCGTCGCTTCAGCACCGCGAGCGCGGCCGGCGCCGAGCGGGGTTCCGGCGGGCTGCGCGACAGCCGGGTGTGGGCCTCGGCCCGCGACCGGGAGTTCGTGCTCGGTCCCCTGAACCTGCCCGACGGCGCTCTGGCCCCCTCCCCCGGTGTCTCGATGAGCGAGGTCCACGCCTTCGTGGACCGCCACCGGGGCGACAAGGCGCCCTAGGGCCGGCCCGCCCCCGCCGAGCTCCGTCCGAGGTGCCCCGCGGGTTGGCGGCGGCGCCCCCTACAGGTCGAACTCGTCGTTCAGCGGCGAGTCCACGATCGTGATGTCGCGCAGGAACACCGGCGGCACGGTGGGGTCGAAGACCTTGATCCGCACCGCGCTCGTGGGTATCCGGTTCTCCGGCGTGCCGTAGACGTAGTTCTCCGCGGCGAGGCCGTCGAGTTCCACCTCCCCGAGCTGTGCCAGGGCATTGCGGATGCCCTCGCGGCTGAAGTCGCCCAACTCAGCCGCCTTCTCCAGCAGGGCGTGCACCGAGACCTGCAGGAAGTAGCCCGAGAGCGTGAAGGTACTGATGCTGCCGCTGCCAAAGCGCTCGAACCGCTCGCGGAACTTGGCGATCCCCGGAACCGAAAGGTCGCTCAGTTCGGGTGAGTCCTGGGCGACGTAGTACTTGGCGTACAGATCGGGGGCGCCGGCCGCGAAGAGGTTGAGGAAGGTCGGCAGCAGGCCCAGCCAGACCGGGTCGAGTCCCTGGCTGCTGGCCTCGGCCAGCATGGCGTGCTGCTCGGTGGGGACGGTGATGGCGAAGATCACCGTGCAGCCGGCGTCGACGAACGCCGCCACCTGCGCCGTGAACGCCCGATCGCCCCTGTTGATGGTCTGGGTCTCGGCGAGGGAGAACCCCAGGCGGTCGGCCGCCAGGCCCCGCAAGGAGTCCCGGCCGTACTTGTCGTTGACGTACGCGGCGCAGTACACGTCCGAAAAGCTCATCAGCCCTGAATGGTTGACGTACCAGTCCGCAAGATTGATGGCCTCGTACTCGTAGGCGGCGCCGCTGGGCATCAAGAGTGGCTCGCGTGCCCAGGATCCCGCCAGCGAGCCCGGCACGGCCACGATGCCGTCCTCGTTCAGGAATTCCAGCAGCGCCTGAACGGGAGGCGTGGAAAGCACCTCGGCGAACATCACCACGTCGTCCTTGAGCCGCTGGTACTCCTGCACCGTCGCGCCCTCGGAGTCCTTGGTGTCGCCCACCGCCAACTCCACCCGGTACTTGCCGGCGATTCCGCCCAGCTCGTCGTTCACCCAGTCCCAGTAGAGCTGCGAGCCGGCCAGCAGCGGGCCGCCGATGATGGCCAGCGGACCGGACTGGTCGACCAGGTAGCCGAGCGTGAGTGTCTCGCCGTCGAAGCCGGCCGTGGGCTGCGGCTC
>JAGWAK010000105.1 GCA_021296435.1 Acidimicrobiia bacterium | reverse complement strand
CTGACCGCCTCGAAGTCCACACCCGCGGGGTTCTCCTTCACCCCGTCGGAGATCGTGAACCCGGGGGCGATCGAATTCACCAGAACGTTGTCGTCGCCGAGCTCGCGGGCCAGGGCCCGTGTCAGCGCCAGCACCGCCCCCTTGCTGGCCACGTAGTGCAACAGGAGCGGCACGCCGCGGAAGACCGTCCCGGAGGTGATGTTCAGGATGCGCCCCCCTCCCTGGCGGCGCATATGCGGCACCACGGCCCGGCAGCCGAGGAAGGTGCCGATCACGTTGATCTCGTTCACGGCTCGCCACTCCTCAACGGGGATCTCGTCGAAGGGCCGCATCGGGATGGACGTGAACATGCCGGCGTTGTTCACCAGGATGTCGACTCGACCGGTGGCCTCGATAGCGGTGTCCACCATGGCGTCGATGTCGCCGGGATCTGAGACGTCGGCCGTGACCCCGATCCCATCGGGATAACGAGTGGCGGCCTGCGGCGCCCCGGACAGGTCGGCGATCACCAGGCGCGCGCCGGCTCGCGCCAGGCCGTCGGCGATGGCGGGGCCGTTGCCCTGGGAGCCGCCGGTCACGATGGCGGTCTGGCCGGCGAGGGAGAAGTCCTCGTTGCTGGGTGTCACGAGTTCGGACATGTCGCTGCCCTCCGGGGCGCTCATTGGATCGGTGAGAAGGCGGTCGGGACCAGGATCCGGTTGTGCTGGGTGTGCACCAGCGGGTGCAGTTTCGGCAGGAAGGCCTGCCAGCGTTCGTCGGCGGCCAGCGCCGCCCGCCGCTGCTCCCGGTCGGCGAAGTTCTCGTAGCCCCACATGGCGCAGATCGACGAGAGGGCGCCGATCTCGGTGGTGAACCAGCCGACGAGGTTCCCGAGGACCTCCTTTTGGATGATGATCCCCTCGGTCTCGTACAGCCGGAGCACTTCCTTCAGCTTGCCGGTGTAGATGTGGTAGTCCCGCTGCTCGACGATCATCGCTCTCCTCGCTTCGAAGGTGGAAGATCGATGGTAGTCGGGGTGCCGCTCCGGCCCGCCAGGACGTCTAGTTCCCCGCCGGCAGGTTCATCAGGCGCTCGAGGATGAGCGCGTAGAAGCCGTCGCTGTCCACCTCGCTGATCCAGTGGCAGTTGGGCTCGCGCTCCAGGCGATGCCAGTAGTCCACGACCGTCATCCCCATCGTGACTTCGGAGTGCGTCTCGACCTCCACGAACACGTCCTTGCCGCGGTACAGCTCGGGTTTCAGCAGGTAGGCGATCGTGGCGGGGTCGTGCAGCGGGCCGCCCCGCTCGCCGTAGCGCTTCATGTCGTAGCGCCCGTAGAACGACATCATGGCGGCGGCGTTGCGGCCGACGTCGCTGCCGATGGTGCGCACAGACTCGATCCACTCCGGACTCATCAGTGCCTTGTGGGTCACGTCCAGCGGCATGGTCACGATCGGAACTCCGCTGCGATACATCACGTTGGCGGCGTGCGGGTCCACGTAGACGTTGAACTCGGCCGCCGGCGTGGTGTTGCCGCCCACGAAGTAGCCGCCGCCCATGGTCACGATCTGACCGATCTTGGGGATGATGCGGGGCTCCCGCACCATCGCCATGGCCACGTTGGTGATGGGGCCCACCGGGCAGAGCGTGATCTCACCGTCTTCGGCCGCCATCAGCACCTCCACCAGCCAATCCACGGCGTGCATGTCCTGCACACCCATGGTGGGCTCGTCCCAGTCGGGCCCGTCGAGTCCGGTCTCGCCGTGCACCATCTCGGCCGTCACCAGGTCGCGCACCATCGGCCGCTCGCATCCGGCGAAGATCTTCATATCCCGCCGGCCCGCCAATTCGCAGACCAAACGGGCGTTGCGGATCGTGAGGGGCAGCGGCACGTTGCCGGCCACGCAGGTGATGCCGAGGACTTCCAGTTCGGGTGACCCGAGGGCCAGCAGCATGGCGAGGGCGTCGTCCTGGCCGGGGTCGGTGTCGATGATGATCTTTCGGGGGGTCATGGGTGGAGGCTAGACGTTGGCCGCGGACGCTCTGACCGTGACCGCCCCTCGGGTGAGCGGCGACAGTGAGCGACACGCCCTGACCCGGCTCTCGATAGCATTTTGTGCACGCGGGCGAGGGAACGAACGATCCCTCGGGGTGGCGCCACGGCGCGAGGGACGACCCGCGAGACCGGAGAGACATGGCCGCTGGACACGAGAGATTCACGCCCGAACGGCTCGCGGAGTTGGGCACCCGGATCGGCTCGTCGCTGGTCTCCGACGCCCTCGACGAAGCCGGATTGCGGCACCAGTCGCTGCCCCCGGGTTGCGCCCCGCTGGTAGCCGATCAGGTGCTGGTGGGTTACGCCTTCCCCACGCGGCTCGAGGCCACCGACGAGATCCCCGATGTGCCCTACGTCGGGCTGCTGGCGGCCCTCGACGCCATCGGACCGGGCGAGGTGTGGGTCGGCGCGACCGGCGGGTTCCGCGACGCCGCGCTCTGGGGCGAACTCCTCTCGACGGCCTGCATTTCCTCAGGCGCGGTCGGGGCGCTGATCGACGGCTACGTCCGGGATCGCCACGTGATACGCAGCCTGGGGTTCCCGGTGCTGTGCCGCGGGGCCGATCCCCGCGACATCAACGGCAGGGGAGAGGTGGTGGCCCACAACGTGACCGTCGAGGTCGACGGGGTCACGGTGGCTCCCGGTGATCTCGTCGTGGGCGACGACGATGGGGTGGTGATCGTGCCGCAGGCGCTGATCGACGAGGTCGTCGGCACCGCCATCGAGAAGACGTCGAGTGAGAGCCGGTTCCGCCAAGCGGTGCGCGAAGGAATGCCACCGGGCGAGGCGTTCAAACGCTTCGGGGTCCTCTGAGGGCGCAGCCCCGGGTTCCAGCAGGCAAGGAGAGGGAAACATGTCCAGGCATATCGATCAACGGTCCGCGCTCGTGACCGGCGCCGCCAGCGGCATCGGCCGGGCCTGCGCCATACGTCTGGCCGAAGAGGGGCTGCGTGTTGCCGCCGCCGATTTGCAGACCGACCAACTCGAACAGATGGCGGACGACGTGGCCAGCATCCACACCCTGGACGTCACCGACCTCGCGGCGGTGCAGGCCACGGTGGCCGGGATCGGCCAGGTGGATGTGCTCGTGAACAGCGCCGGCATCGTGGGGCCGCAGGTGCCGATCTGGGAGATGCCGCTGGAGGCCTTTGAGCAGACCCTTGCGGTGAACCTCACCGGCACGTTCAACACGATCAAGGCCACGATCGCTGCCATGCGGCGGCGCGGCTGGGGCCGCATCGTGAACATCGCCAGCATCGCGGGCAAGGAGGGCAACCCCAACATGGTGGGCTACTCGGCCAGCAAGGCCGCCGTGATCGGCCTCACTAAGTCGGTCGGCAAGGAGGTCGCCCGCGACGGGGTGCTTGTCAACGCGATCGCCCCTGCGGTCATCGCCACGCCCATGAACGCCGACACCGAGCCCGAGGTGCTGGAGTACATGCTCTCCAAGATTCCCATGGCGCGCCTCGGCCTCCCCGACGAGGTGGCCGATCTGGTGTCCTGGCTGGCCTCCGATGCCTGCAGCTTCTCCACGGGAGCCGTCTATGACATCTCCGGAGGCCGCGCCACCTACTAGGCGAGCATCCCTCCATGAGTCCGTCCGCCTCCGTCGTCATTCCGGCGCAGCCCGGAATCCACTGCCCGGCGGACCGGCCGAGGCTGCGGTCAGGTCGCGCGGAGCCTCGACACTGAACGAGACTCAATGACTGGTTTCTTCGCCCCGATCATCGTCTGCGCCGGGCTGCTCGTGCTGCACGCGATGCTGCCCGCCCGCCGCGTCACGGGATACGTGACCGACCCGGCCACCGGTGAGCCCTACAAGTACCGCCTCAACGGACTCCTGGTGCTGGCCGCGGCGGCCGGCGGCTGGGTGCTGGCGAGCGGCACCGGCTGGCTGGCTTGGGGCTGGTTGCAGCGGCACTTCTGGTGGGGTGCCGCTGGTGCCACAGCGCTAGGGGCGCTGGGAACGGCGTGGTTCGTGTTCACGCCACCTCGACGAGCCGTGGCGCGATCCCGCTCGTCCGGTCTCGGTGGCTGGATCCGGGACTTCTACCTGGGCCGCGTGGAGAACTTCACCTTCGCCCGGCGAGTCGACACGAAGATGTACCTCTACGTCTTCGGAGCGGTGCTTCTGGCCCTCAACGCGTGGTCCTCTGCCGCCTACCACGCCGATCGCTACGGTTCAGAGGCCAATGTCGGCGTGTACCTGCACGCCGCCCTGCTGAGCTTCTTCCTCGTTGACTACCTGGTCTTCGAGCGGGTCCACCTGTACACCTGCGACATCTTCGCCGCGCCAAGATCATCTGGGGCTGCCTGGCGTTCTACCCGTACTTCTACGCCGTCGGCGCATGGGGCACCGCCCGCCTGCCGGAGTCGTCACTGGTCGATAACGCCGGCGGGTGGTGGCTTGCGGCCTGCGCTGTCATCTTCGTGGCCGGCTGGATTCTGGCTCGGGGCGCCAACCTGCAGAAGTACCGCTTCAAGCGCTCACCGGAGCGCCCATTCCTTGGCATTCAGCCCCAAGCGGTCTCCGACGACCGGGGCCGCCTGCTTCACAGCGGTTTCTGGGGCGTCTCCCGCCACGTGAACTATCTGGGCGAGATCCTGATAAGCCTGGGTCTGGCCCTGGCGCCGGGACACTTCACCAGCGTGTGGCCTTGGCTCTACCCGGCCTTCATGATCCCCTTCATGCTGACCCGCGAACGCGCCGACGAGCGCCGCTGCGCCGCCAAGTACGGCGAACTCTGGGACCGCTACTGCGAGCAGGTCCCCTTCAGGATCATCCCCCGCGTCTATTGAGACACGGGGTCCATTGAGTCACGGGCCGCCGGCCCGGAACATCCTGGCGATCCGGACCGGCGACCGCGTGTGCCCGCGCGACCTCGTGGGCGATCGGGGTCCCGCTGTGTGGATCCCGATCGCAAGAGCGCGAGGGTCTCGCTACTAGCCCTTGGCCTCGGTGAAGGCGTCGGACTAGTTCACCTCGAAGTCGCCGGTGTCGATGATCTCCTCGAGGATCGCCACCATGTAGTCCGAGGGCACGATCAGCGAGTACCCCGAGTTGCCGGCGGCGACAGCTCCTCGGAATCCGAGGGGATCGACTGCGACTACGCCAAGGGAGGCACGATCCGCCTGGCGCGCAACGCTCCCCAGCACAAGCGCCAGCGCGAAGAGATCGACGAGTTGCGCGCCCTGGGCTTCACCAGCGGCAGATCCGCCTGCTGGATGCCACCGAGGCGCGCCGCTATCTCAACGCCACCGACGTGCGGTCCGGAATCCTGTTCGGACCGTCGGCTGCTCTCGACCCAGCCAAACTCGTCCGGGTCTGGCCGCCGCCGTCGAATCCGCCGGCGTGGCGGTCTACGAGGGGACGACGGTCACCGGCATTGCCCCAAGGCGCGTGCACGCCGAGGGGGGCACGGTCAGCGCGGACGTCGTCGTGCGGGCGACGGAGGCCTACACACGCGATCTGCCCGGCCAGCGCCGGACGCTGCTGCCGGTGTACTCCTTGATGATCGCCACCGAGCCGCTGCCCGCCGAGGTGATCGCCGGGATCGGTGTCTTCGGCGGCTACGTCGTCACCGGTGTGGCCTGCGCCAACCTGGCGGGGCGGACCATGGCGGAGTTGATCCTGGAGACGGACACCGAGCGCACCGCGCTCCCGTGGGTCGGCGCCATGGCCCGCACGTGGGAGCCCGAACCGCTCCGCTGGCTGGGCGTGCGCTCGAGCCGCCGCATCCTCCGCGCCGCCGATGACCGCGAATTCCGCACCGACCGTGAGGCCCGCGCTGCCTACCGCCTATCCCGCGTCCTCCGAGGGGCCTGAATCGGTGCTCCCGATCCCTCGGCCGTCATTCCGGCGAAGGCCGGAATCCAGGGGCTGAGCCGCCGGTCGAACTCAGGTGTGGCCGTGGGGCAGGTCTAGCGCTCGACGTGAAGCGACGAGCCCAACTCGCCGAGGACCAGGTCGCGGTCGAAGTCCGGCACGTGGTCCCGCGGCACCGGCGCCAAGGCCTCGATGAACGTGCATCCCGTCTCGGAGTACAACTCGTGGGGCACGCCCCCGGTGTCGCCGGCGACCAGGTGACGTTCCTCGTCGCCGATCGTGAGGGTCATCTCGCCCTCGGTCAGCACCACGATCTGCTCGGTGGCCTCGTGGTGGTGGCGGGCCACCGTGGTCCCGGGCTCGTACGTCACCCGGCAGAGCAGCACCTGCTCGCCGCCGATGGCATGCAGGTGCACGCCGGGGAAGAATTCGAGCGCCTCCACACCGTTCCAGGTGCGGAACGGCGACGAGGTGGCGTCGTCGGAACTCATCGGATTTCGATCTCCCTCGCCGCCGCTTCCGCTCAGACCTCGGCCGTCCAGGTCTTGCCGGTACCCACCGTGTTGATCGACAGCTCCTCGTCGAAGATCACGTGCTTGCCCTCGCGGCGGGGCCCGCCCCCCGCGTTGCGGGCGTCGAGGGCCTTCAGTACCCGCTCGGGGGTGATGGGCAACTCGGTCACCCACACGCCGACGGCGTCGTACACGGCGGTGGCGATGGCCGCCGGCTGGGCGTTGTTGGACATCTCGCCGATGCCCTTGGCGCCGTAGGGCCCATCGGCGGACGGG
>JAGWAK010000012.1:9354-29777 GCA_021296435.1 Acidimicrobiia bacterium | reverse complement strand
GAAGCGGCTAGCGAGCAACCCGAAGCGGCCACCACCGAATCCCAAGCCGAGGCTGAGGAACCCGCCGCCGAGGAACCCACCACGGAGGAACCAGCCGCCGAAGAGCCGAAGAAGGCCGTCCCCGAACGCCAGGCCGCCGAGGGGACCGCGCCCGAGCCCGGTACCGGGATCGGCAAACCGATCGCCTCGGCCGCCACCACCGGGGGCCTGAACAGCGGGGACATCGTCTCGGGTGTCGTCACGGCCGTGGAACGCCGGGAGGTGGAGTTGGACCTGGGGTCGGGGCGCCGCGGCGTTATCGGGAGCCGCCACTGGACAGCGGGACTGGACGTGGACCTCACCGGCGAGGTGCGGGTCGGCGACCCCGTCGAGGCGGCTGTCCTGGTGCGCGAGGACCACAAGCAGCGCATCGTCCTCTCCCGGAGCTGGGGACGCCAGCAACAAGCCTGGGAATTGGCCCAGAACGCCCGCAAGACCGGCGGGATCGTCTCCGGCACCGTGACCGATGCCGTCGCAGCAGGCCTCACCGTGGATATCGGCATCCGGGCATTCGTACCAGCCTCGATGGCCGGTGACGACGACTTGGAGTCGCTCGTGGGCACCGAGGTGGAGTGCAAGGTCACCGAGGTGAACCAACTCAAGGGCCGCTGCATCCTGTCCCGCAAGGCTGCGCTGCGCACCCGCGACCGGCAGGCCGCCCGCAAACGACTCTCCGAACTGTCCCCGGGTACGAGGCTGCGCGCCCGGATCACGAAGGTCGAGGATTTCGGGGCTCTGGTGATGGCCGAGGGGAACCTGCGGGGCCGCATCCGCCGCAGCGAGCTGAGTTGGTTCCGGGTGCGCCGACCCAGCGACGTGGTGGCGGTGGGAGACGAGGTGGAGGCCGTGGTCCTGCACACCGCTCCCGCCAAGATGAACCTGGACCTGTCGCTGCGGATCGGCGACGATCCCCTCAAGGCGATACGACCCGGCGAGCGCCATGAGGCCACAGTCGTCTCGCTCGCACCGTTCGGAGCGTTCGTAACCGTCGGCGACGGGATCAGGGGCCTGGTGCCGACCGCGGAACTCGCCGAGGCCCCCATCCGCCATCCCCGGGAGGTGGTGGTGCCCGGGGACAGCGTGCTGGCCGAGGTCACCAAGGTGGACCGCCAGCGCCGCGATCTGGAGTTCTCGGTGAATCTGGCGGTGCTGGTGCGCCCCGCCGATCAGGAGTGAGTCAGGCGACTCCGGGGCGACTCACTCCCACTCGATTGTGCCGGGGGGCTTCGACGTGATGTCGTAGACGACCCTGTTGACCCCGGGGACTTCGGCCACGATCCGACTCGCCATCGTCTCCAGAACGTCGTAGGGCAGGCGCGCAAAGTCCGCGGTCATGGCGTCCGCGCTGGTCACAGCCCGGATCACGATCGGGTGACCGTAGGTGCGTTCGTCACCCATGACGCCCACCGAGCGCACCTCCAGCAGCACGGCCAACACCTGCCACACCTCCCGGTCCAAACCGGCGCGGTGGATCTCGGCACGCACGATGGCGTCCGCGGCACGCACCGTCTCGACCCGCTCGGGCGTGATCTCCCCAACGATGCGCACGGCCAGCCCCGGCCCGGGGAACGGATGCCGCCACACCACCTCGGACGGCAGACCCAGTTGCTCGCCGACCAGCCGCACCTCGTCCTTGAAAAGGTCTCGCAGCGGCTCGGTGAGTTCCAGCCGCATGTCGGCGGGAAGACCGCCGACGTTGTGGTGGCTCTTGATGCGGGCCGCCACGTCGCCGCCGGATTCGATGACGTCGGGATAGAGGGTGCCCTGCACGAGGTAGTCCACCTCGCCGAGCGCCTTCGCCTCACGCTCGAAGACACGCACGAACAGCTCGCCGATGATGCGACGTTTCGTCTCGGGGTCTGAGACCCCGGCGAGCGCCGCCAGGAACGTCTCCGAGGCGTCCACAAACACCAGCCCTTGACCATCGAAAACTTCGCGCACCTGTGCTGCCTCGCCGGCACGCATGAGCCCCGTGTCGACGAAAATGCAGGTGAGGCGGTCGCCGATGGCGTCGCGCACCAACGCTGCGGCAACAGCCGAGTCGACGCCTCCCGACAGCCCGCACACCGCACGGCCGGTGCCCACCTGCTTCCGGATCGCCGCGACCGACGTCTCGACGATGCAGTCCGCCGTCCACGCCGGGGCGCAGCCGCACGCCTCGTACAGGAAGTTCTGCAGCATGCGCTGGCCGTGGGGGGTGTGCGCCACCTCGGGATGGAACTGCACGCCGAAGAGGCGGTCGGCGGGATGTTCGAAGGCGGCGGCGGGCGAGTCGGCGGTGACAGCAGTCACTGCTGCGCCTTCGGGCGGCCGCACGACGGCGTCACGGTGGCTCATCCAGACCTGCTGGTCGGCGGGAAGATCGGCGGAGACGACCGTCCCCGGCCCGGTCACGTGGAGTTCCACCCTCCCGTACTCCGCCAGGCCGCTGCGGTCCACCTTGCCGCCCAGTTCGTGGGCCAGGAGTTGCGCGCCGTAGCAGATGCCCAGCACCGGAATCCCCAGCGACAGGATCTCGGGGTCGAGACGAGGGGCGCCGGAGGCGTGCACCGACTCGGGTCCGCCGCTGAGAATCAACCCGGCCGGGCTGCGCCGGCGCACCCGCGTGGCGCTGATGTCGTGTGGGACGATCTCGCTGTAGACGTTGGCCTCGCGCACCCGGCGGGCGATCAACTGGGCGTACTGGGCGCCGAAGTCCACCACCAGCACGCCGCCACGCCTCCCGGCGGCGTCCAGGGTGGCCGTCACAGCCCCATGCCGACGCCCTGGTGGTGCTGCAGAGCCTTGCCCTCGGTGGCGATCGACGGTGCCACCATCACCTCGGCTTTCTGCAGCTCCTTGAGCGTGGCGTAGCCGCTGGCCGCCATGGTGGTCGACAGGGCGCCGAACAGGTTGCTGCGCCCGTCGGCCTCCCGGGCCGGCCCCATGAGGATCTCCTCCAGCGTGCCGCGCCGGCCCACGTGCACGCGGGCGCCGCGTGGCAGTGCCGCGTGCGGCGTGGCCATCCCCCAGTGGTAGCCGCCGCCGGGCGCCTCGGCAGCCGCCGCCAACGGTGAACCCAGCATCACGGCGTCTGCGCCGCAGGCGACGGCCTTGGCGATGTCGCCGCCGGTTGCCATCCCGCCGTCGGCGATCAGATGAACGTAGACACCGGTCTCATCGAGGTGGCGCATGCGCGCCGCCCGCACGTCGGCAATCGCCGTCGCCTGGGGAACGCCGATGCCCAGAACCCCGCGGCTGGTACAGGCGGCGCCCGGACCGACACCCACCAGAACGCCGGACGCACCGGTGCGCATGAGATGCAATCCGGCCTCGTAGCTGGCGCAACCGCCCACGATGACCGGCATCGGGAGTTCGCGCACGACCTTCTTCAAGTTGAGCGGTTTGCGAACTTTGGACTTGTGCTCGGCCGTCACGACCGTGCCTTGAATGACCAGAAGGTCGACTTCGGCATCGGCCAGATGGTCGAGCAACTTCCTCGCCCGCTGGGGTGTGACGGCTGCGCTGACCAGCGTGGCACGCTCCCTCATCTGCTGCACCCGCTCGCCGATCAACTGCGGGATGACAGGAGCGGCGTAGACCTCCTGCATCCGGGCTGTGGCCTCGGCGTCGGAGGCGCTCCGGATCGCCTCGAAAGCAGGGGCCGGATCCTCGTAGCGCGTCCACAGTCCCTCGACGTTCAACACGCCGATGCCGCCGAGCTTGCCGATCAGCCCGGCCGAGGGCGGCGACACCACGCTGTCCATCGCCGCACCCAGCAGGGGCAGCGGCAGGCGGTAGGCGTCGATCTCCCAGGAGATGTCGACGTCGTCGGGGTCGCGGGTGCGCCGGGCGGGCACGATGGTGATCTCGTCGAGCCCGTAGGCCCGACGTCCGCTCTTGCCGAAACCGATCTCGATGTCCGCCACCGCTCGCACCTCCCCTTGCGGGGAGCATAGGCAGCGCGCCGACCACGTAGCAGGATCCTGACGTCCGGCCCGTCCGGACAGCCGGCACAGTGCGCGGCGGCGGGGACGCCGGGGGTCGGTGGCGGCGTGATTTCGCCAGACGCGCCGACGACGGGCACCGGCGGCCCCGCCCGGACAGCCGCGCTCAGAGGTTGGCGGCTGCTGCGGTGATGGCGTCCCAGGCAGCCTCGACGTGGTGGGCGCGGGTGGCCACGGTCCCCACCGAGAGGCGCAGCGTGTACTGGCCGTCGAGGACGGTGTGGGTGATGTAGAAGCGCCCCTCTTCGTTCACCGCGTCGAGGATGCGGCGATTGACTTCGTCGCCGCCCCGGTGGCGGAAGCAGACCAGGTTGAGCGGCGCCGGGGCGGCCAAGGAGAAGTCGGGGTGCTCGCGCACCCAGCCGGCGAACTGCTGGGCCCAGGCCACGCCTGAACGGATATGAGTCTGCAGGCCCTCCGCCCCGTACCAGCGCAGCACCAGCCAGAGCTTCAGCGAGCGGAAGCGGCGCCCCAGGGGCACCTGCCAGTCGCGGTAGTCGATCACCGTCCCCTTCTCGCTGTGGGGGTTGCGCAGGTACTCCGGCGTGACGCTGAGGGCGCCGGTGAGGGCCTCGCGGTCGGCAACCCACATGGCCGTGCAGTCCAGGTTGGTGAGCAGCCACTTGTGCGGGTTGAAGCAGTAGCTGTCCACGGCAGCGAGGCCCCGGTTCACGAAGCGGAACTCGGGACAGACCGCGGCAGCGCCGGCCAGGGCGCCGTCGACGTGGGTCCACATGCCCTCGGACCGGGCGATGGCCGCCAGGCGCGCAACCGGATCGAAGGCCAGCGAGGAGGTCGTCCCGACGGTCCCAACCACCGCGCACGGCACCAGACCGGCGGCGCGGTCGGCGACGGCGGCGGCGGCAAGGGCCTCCGGGCTCATGGCGTAGGTGGGGTCGCTGTCGACGTAGCGGACGCGGTCGGCGCCGAAACCGGCGATGCGGGCGCTCTTGTAGATGGAGGAGTGGGCGTGCTGCGACGTGTACACAACCAGGTCGGCGATGGTCGCGCCGGCTGCGGAGGTCAGCGCACGCTCCCTGGCGGCGACCAGGGCGCACAGCGCCGAACTGGAGGCCGAGTCCTGGATCACCCCGCCGCCGGATCCGTCGCTGCGGAACCGCTGCGGGAGGCCGCACAACTCCACCAGCCAGTCCAACACCCGGCTCTCGAGTTCGGTGCAGGCCGGGCTGCTGGCCCACAGCATCCCCTGCACCCCCAACCCCGAGGACAGCAGGTCGCCCAGGATGGCGGGACCGGTGGCAGGCGTCGGGAAGAAGGCGAAGAACCCCGGCGATTGCCAGTGGGTGAGCCCCGGCACGATGACCCGCTCGAGGTCGTCCAGCACGGCGTCGAATCCCTCCGGCTCGGCAGGTGGCGACTGCGGCAGCCCGTCGGCCACCTCACCAGGTCGCACCTGCGAGAGGACCGGATAGCTCTCGATCTGCTCGTGGTAGCCGGCCACCCAGTCCAAGAAGCGCCGGCCCCAGAGGCGCAGTTCCTCCGGTGTCATGTGCGGCGCCGCCGGAGACCCTGTGCCGTGGTCGGCCTCGTGCTCCTGGGGGTCCATGGGACCGATGTCTAGCGCGCCGCGGTCCCCGCGGCGATCATCAGGAGTTGCCGGAGGATCGCCGCGGTGGCACCCCAGATGGTGTCGCCGGGAATCTCGAAGAAGTTGATCGGCCGCATGGTCCCGTCCCGGGGCCAGAGTTCCTGGTGGTAGACGTCGGGCGCCAAGAGCTCGCTCAGCGGCACGTGGAGGATCTTCTCCACCTCGGAGGGATCGGGCCGCAACCCTGTGGGACAGCCGGGGGGCAATTCGGCCACGTAGGAGTGCACGAGCGAGTCACTGCCCACGGTGAAGAACGGATCCAGCTCGCCGATGCAGGTCGCTGCGGCCGGATCCAGCCCGATCTCCTCGTGGGTCTCCCGCAGGGCCGTCTCCCACAGGTCGGCGTCGCCGGGTTCCCGGCCGCCGCCGGGGAACGCCACCTCACGGCTGTGAGTGCGCAGGTGCGCCGCCCGGCGGGTGAGGATCACGTTCGCTTCATCCCGCCGCACGTAGAGCGGGATGAGCACCGCCGAGAGCCGGCTGCAGGCGTCGGGGGCAGGCGCTGCCCGCCGCTGCGGGAGCAGTTCCCGCAGGGCCTCCAGATCCACCCGGCGCTCCCCCGCCGGCAGGCCGACCCAAGGCGCCGCGGCGCCCGGACGAACGCCCGGCGGGCGCGGGATGTGCTGGGGGCCTCCCCGGGTAGCGGGCGGCATTACCCGGCGGTCTCGGGGGGTTCGCCGGGAGCGCCCGCCCGCCGGTGCGACTCGACCGCGGCCCGCACCGCGTCCTCGACGGCGACAGTGGCGGCGACGCGCACAGCGTCGAGGGAAGCATCCAGGGTGCCGACGGAGGCGGCGATCAGTGCGTCGCCGTCGAAGCGGGTGTGGGCCGGCATGAGCGCGCGCGCCAGACCGTCGTGGCCACTCTGGGCGACCAGCAGACACTGGGTCTTGCTGAGCCGTACGTTCGTGAGGATCATGCCGATCGTGGTGCTGGTCCCCAGCGGCGGATTGGCGGGCGGGACGAACTCGCCGCGGCGCAGGGCGCCGGCCACCGAGCCGTCGTCGAGGTTCCCGGCGGCGTTGACGGCCAGCAGCGCCGCCACGACGGCCGCCTCCCCTCCTCCGTCGTCGAAGGACAGTTGCGCCGATCCCAACCCGGCGGGGCTGCGGTCCGAGCCCCAGGCACCGACCGTGGCGCGCGCGCCCGCACCGATCCGACCTACCGGCCAGCCGCCGGCGGCACCGCTGCCGTCCGGCGAGACCGCCGCCCGTGCCGCCTCGTAGCCGGCATCGGAGCCGGGCCAGAGCGGAGGCTCACCGGGGCGCAGGTCATACAGCGACAGGCCGGCAACGACGGGAACCGGGCCGGCGGGGGTCGGGAAGCCTCGGCCCGCCTCGCTGCAGTAGCGCACCACGCCATCGGCGGACGCCAAGCCGAACGCCGAACCGCCCGAGAGCACGACCGCGTCCGGACCTTCCACGAGCCGCTCCGGTGCCAGCAGATCCAACTCCCGGCTGGCCGGTGCGCCGCCGCGCACCTCCACCGATGCCACGGTCCCGGCGGGGAGCAGCACAACGGTGCAACCGGTTCGGCCGCTGGGATGGGTCCAGTGGCCGACACTGACTCCCGGCAGGGGTGGCACCCCGACGCCTGAGTTCACCGGGTGCCCATCTCAGCGATAGTGGCGACGCACTCGCCGGCCGATGTCACAGACCACCTCGTAGGGAATCGTGCCGAGGCGAGCCGCCACCTCTTCGGCGGCGATGCTCTCGTCGCCCTGGCTGCCGATCAGGACGACCTCGTCGCCGGCGGTCACCTCGCCGTCGGGACCGCAGTCAACCATGAGTTGATCCATCGTGACCATCCCCACCACGGACCGGCGCCGCCCACCGATGAGCACCTGCCCGCCGCGCAGGCCGTAGTCACGGCGCGCTCCGTCTGCGTAGCCGATGGGCACCGTCGCCACTTGGCGATCCGAGTCGAACCGGTGGGTGAGCCCGTAGGAGATCGCCGCGCCGGCTTGAACGGTCTTGACGTAGGCCACCTCGGTCCGGAGTCCCATCACCGGCTGCAGCCCCTCGATGTCCCTCGCCAGATCGGCGCCGGGAGACAGCCCGTAGAGGGCGATGCCGGCCCGGACCATGTCGTAGCGGCCCCGGTGCCGGATCGGTGAGACGTCCGGGCGGCACCCGGAGAGCAGCAGCGCCGAATTGGCCGCGTGTCGCCGCAGCGGACCCGGCACTCCGTCTCCGGCGGCCAGCAGTCTCAGCACGTGCTCGTAGCGCTCCAGTTGCACCTCGGTGAACGGGTTGTCCAACTCATCGGCGACCGCGCAGTGGGTCCACACGCCCTCGAGTTGCAGGTCGGACTTGGCGGCGATGGCACGCGCCAGCAGCAGGGCATCGGTGGGGCGGGCACCAACCCGGTTCATGCCCGTGTCGATCTTGAGGTGCACCGGCAGACGGCGCCCGGCGGTAGCCGCCGCCGCGGCCGCGGCCGCCAGACCCTCGGGGCTGTACACCGAGGGCCGCAGGTCATGCGCCACCACCTCCACCATCTCGTTGGGCCGCGGCTCGGACAGCAGCAGGATCGGCGCCGTCACACCCGCCTCGCGCAACTCCACGCCCTCCTCCACGAGAGCCACCCCCAACCAGGTGGCGCCACCGGCCAGCGCGGCCCGCCCCACGGCCACGGACCCGTGCCCGTACCCGTCGGCTTTGACCACCGCGCACAGTTCGGCGGGGGCCGACCGGCGGGCGAGTTCGGCGGCGTTGGCGGTGACGGCCGCCAGGTCCACGACGGCCGAGGTCGGCCGCATCAGCGGCTCCCGGCCCCGGCGCCAAACCCTTGGTGCGCCGGATCCAGCGCTCCGGCCAGCACGGCTGGGATGGCTCCGAGCAGGTCGCCGGCGATGAGCCCGACCGGCGGGCCCAGTGCTCCGGCCATCCCGTGCACCTGAGCCGCCAGCGCAGCCGCGTCCAGGGCTGCGGTACCCTGCGCCAGCAGGGCGCCGATCATCCCGGCCAGCACGTCACCGGTGCCGGCGGTGGCCAACCGGGCATCCCCGGAGGTCACGAAGCGAGCAGCGCCGTCCGGTGCGGCGACGACGGTGGTGGATCCCTTGAGCAGCACGGTGGCGCCCGCCGCGGCCAGTGCCCGCGCCGCCGCCAGACGATCCGCACCGGGCCGCTGCCCCGCCAGCAACTCGTACTCCCCGTCGTGAGGCGTGAGCACCACCGGCGCGCGCGCCGCCGCCAGCGCGGCCGCCGCGTCGCCGCCGAGAGCCGCCAGCGCGTCGCCGTCCAGCACCAGGGGCACGGTCGCTCGCGTCACCAGTGCCCGCACCGCGCTGGCGGTCTGCGGATCTCTCCCCAGGCCGGGACCGACCACCAGCGATCCGAACCGGGAGGTGTCCATCCGCTCGTGCCAGTCTGCCGCCGGCAGCCGCCCGAAGACCACCTCGGTGGGTACCGACGCGTCGGGCTCGCCGCCCGGCACCGAGAGGCGCACGTATCCCGCCCCCGACCGCAGCGCCGCCAACGAGGCGAGCGATGCCGCCCCGCGCATTGGTGGCGAGCCGGCCACCACCCAGCAGGCGGAGCGCCACTTGTGGGCATCGACCTCTCGCCGGGGCCAGAGGTCGGCCACATCGGCCTCCGTCAACAGCTGCGCGGTCGCCGAGCCGACATCCAGACCGATGTCAGCGACGCTGACCGACCCGGCCAGCCTGCGACCCGGCTGCAGCAGAAGACCCGGCTTGAGCGCGGCGAAGGTCACGGTGCGCGCCGCCGTCAAGGCGCCGCCGCGCACCTGACCCGTGAGGCCGTCCACGCCGGAGGGGATGTCCACAGCCAGAACGCTGCCGGCGCCTTCGGTGCCTGAGGGCGGGCTCCAGGACCGGTTCAGCCCGGTGCCGTAGGCGGCGTCGATCAGCAGGTCGCAGGATGGGGAATCGGCGCCGTCGGGGGCAATGATCCGGCACTCGGCGCCGGCGCGCTGCAGGTGACGGGACGCGGCCCGGCCGTCGGCCCCGTTGTTTCCCCGACCGGCGATGATGACCACCCGGCGCCCCGCCAGCGCCTTGCGGCGAGCGGCCGAAGGCCGTCCCGCCTCGAGAACCGCCGCGGCGCCCTCGGTGGTCCCGGTCAGCATCTCCACCGCTGCCACGGCCACGGCGGCGCCGGCCCGCTCCACCAGCACGTCGGTGCCATCCGGCGCGGCCGCATCGATGGCCGCCATCTCGGCGGGAGTGACGATAGGAATCACGACGGGTCACCGCTCGGCAACCCGCGGTGCGGGGCAATCCCATCGGCTGCGACGGCCACCGCCACCGCCACCGCGGAGGTGGCCGTGTGGGACAGGCTGAGGTGCCATCCCGTCACGCCGGCGCGCCGGGCGCGGTCCGCGGCACGGCCATGCAGGACAACCTCGGGCCGGCCGCCGGGCGCGCGCACAACCTCCATGTCCTTGAACGCCACGTCCCCGAAGCCTGCACCAAGCGCCTTCATTACGGCTTCCTTGGCGGCGAAGCGCGCCGCCAGCCGCTCAGTGGGATCGGCGCGGGACTCGGCGTAGGCCCGCTCGGCGGGAGTGAAGAGTCGCTCGGCAACCCGCGGGCGGCGGGCCAGCAGAGCGCGAAACCGCGGCACGTCCACGATGTCGATGCCGATCACGGCGACTCCCCGCGCCAGCGGGCCGCCACCGCAGCAAGATCTCCCACCAGTAGGTCCTCGGTCGGCACCTCGGCCAGAAGCGTCTCGTCGAAGGAGGCCTCGGTCTCGGTAACCGCGTAGCGCAGCCGGCTGAGGCGGTCGCGGTAGCGCTCCAGGACGTCGGCTGCCGCGGCGGGCTCCAACCGCTCGTGCAAATCCACGTGCAGCAGCACCAGGCCGACCACCTCGCCGCCCTTGATCTCGGGGACGAGCAGGATGAGACGCCCGTCGCGCAGCCCCCGTGTCAGCAGCACCCGACGCTCGCGGCTGACCTGGCGCTTGGTGCCCCGCAGTGTGGGATCGCGGCCCACCCGCGACTCGAACTTCGCCGCCAGCCCCGAACGATCGGCGATCTCGATCCGCTCACCATCGATGGCGTAGCGGATGTGGCCGGTGACCCGCGAGACCGCCCGATCCAACCCCGCCAGAGCCGAGAGTGTGTCGTAGCTGAGACGTTCGGCCTCGGCACCGGCAGCCTGCACAGCCTCGGTGAGCGGCACCCGCAGCAACGCCTCCTCGCTGCGGGAGATCCCCACGGTGACTGTCTTGGCCTGGTGGCGGATGGCGTCGACCGGACGAGTCAACTCCTCGATGGCCTCGCTGAGCGCCGCCAGCAGCCGCTCCAGAACACCCGCCGGCGTGCCCATTTCGCCAAAGTCGAGTTCGAATGCGGCCAGCGGCATAACCCCGAGCGCGTAGCGGAACAGCGCGTCCAGCCGCAGCGCGGTCGCCGCCGGAAGGTGCCCGTCGTAGCCACCGTCTCGCAAGCGGCGCCCGAATTGCTCGGCACCGGCGGTGATCTCGGGGACCAGCCTGGCGAGCATCGTCTCGGCGTCGACGACGGCTCCGTCAGGTTCGGCGTCCAGTGCCGCCTCGATCGCGCCCCGGGTATACCGCAGCGGCTCGGCGCAAGCGTCGATGGCGAGAGCCGCCTCGTAGCCGAAGAGGTGGCCGGCCATCGTCGCCAGCACAAAGGCGACATCGGGGTGGACCGCCGGCAGCAGCACCGCCTCTCCGGCGCCGCGGGCCAGCTCAGCGTCATCGGTGAAGGTCACCGGCGCACCGCGATGCGCCGCGTAGATCGCCACCTCCTTGGCGACGTCACGGGCGGTGGAGCGGTCCAGACCCGCCGCGCAGACCAGAGTCAGAGGCTCAGCCGACAGGTCGACGTGCTTCTTGTCCTCGGTTATGTCACAGGCCACCGACCGGTAGCACAACTCCGAGAGCTTGATCCGCACCTCCTCGGCGGCCAGCCGGTTGCGGCCGTTGCCGACGGTGGCCCAGTGCCGCCGGGACGGGGCGAGCCGCTGAGCGATGTCGGCGATCCGGGGGCGTGCCGCCAGCACCTCGGCCATGGCCTCGGGCAAGCGCTCGAGCGCCCCGAGGAGCCCCGAGCGGCGCGCCGGATCCGCCACCACCCCGAACAGATCGGCGATTGCGCAGGCCAGCAGGAAACCTGCTGCCACCTGGGCATAGAAGGCCTTCGTGGAGGCGACGCTCATCTCCACGTCCCGCCCGTCGGAGGTGTACAGCACCCCGTCGGCGCGAGTCGCCAGATCGCTCTCGCGACGGTTCACGACTGCGGTGACCCAGGCGCCCCGCGCCTGGACCAGGTCGACGGTGCGATTCGTGTCGGTGGTAGTGCCGGACTGGCTGATCGCCACCACCAGGTGATCGGACATGTCGTTGCGCAGATCGAAGCCCGACAGTTCGCTGGCCAGCCGGCTCACCACCTCCACGCCAGAACCGGACAACTCGGCGCCGATGATGTCGGCGACGGCCCTCGCCGCCACCGCCGCGGTGCCCTGGCCGATGACCACGATCCGGCGCGGCAGCTCCCTGCCGGCCGGCAGGACGCCGTCCAGGACGACCGTGCGGTTGCCCTCGGTCCCGGCAAGCCGACCCGCCAGCGTCTTGGCGAACGATGCGGGCGACTCGCTGATCTCCTTCAGCAGGAAGTGCGGGTAGCCGCTGCGATCGATGTCGCGTGTGGTGATCTCCGCCCGCGTCACCGCCGGGAGTGGCAGTTCGGCGCCGTCGTAGGACCAACGTGCGACTCCGGACCTCTCGCCGGCGGCGGCCTCCAGCCGGACGATCTCGCCGTTGTTGGCCGCGGCGTCGGCGCCGTCGAAGCGCAGATAGTCACCGGTCTGCTCCACGAGCCCGTACGGCTCCGAGGCCACCACGAAGGCATCGGGGGCGAGTCCCACGTAGAGCGCCTGGCCGCTTCCCCTGCGGGCCAGCAGCAGGGTGCCGGGGTTGTCGCTGCTGAGCGAGACGATGGCATGGGATCCTTCAAAGTTGGCCGCGGCCTCGGCGAACGCCGCCCGATCGGATCCCCCCGAGGATCTCAAGCGGCGCGCCAGACCCGGCGCCACCCTGGCGTCGGTCGTGACAGCCGCGGGGTAGTTCAGGTCGAAGCGACCCACGATCGCGCCGTAGTTGTCGATGTCGCCGTTCACGGCCGCCAGAACCCAGGGCTCCCCGTCGCCCGACAGCGAAGCCACCGGGTGGGCGTTGGGCTCGGTGATAAGGCCCACGCTGGCCCAGCGGGTGTGTGCCAGGACCGCACAACGCGCTCCCGGACACCCCAGCGCCGCCCGCAGCGCGTCGTCGCCGGCCAGCGCCGCCCGCAGCACCCGCGTGTTGTCGCCCAACTCGCCGACTTCCACCGCCGTCTTGTGGAGGTGCACCGTGACACCGGCGTCTCGCCAGCGGCTGCCGGAGCGGCCCAGCGGGTCGCTGGCCCCAGGGGGCCCCTCCGGCGAACCCGCCGATGTCACCATCACGGCGACTCCCGCCGAGTCCCGCCCGCGCACCTCGAGGCGGTCCAGCGCCGAGAGCGCCACCTGGATCGCCCACCACCCCGCCACGACATCCTCCGTTGCCTCCGGGGCGTCGGCACCGAGGAGGTCCGCCACCGCTGCGGCAGTGGCCAGCCGATCCTCGCGGATGCTCCAGATCGCGTCGGCGAGAGCCCCGTCGTCGCCGAGCCGCTCGGCGGCTGCTGCAACCTCTGCCCGCAGCCCCGCGTCCCGTACCAGGCTGGTCAGTCCGGCCGGGCCGGCAAGCCGGCTCGCCACCTGCCGGGCGGCGTCAGCCCCTGCAGCCTCACCGGCGAGCAGCCCCAGGATCTCCGAGGGCGACGGGGGCCGCCGGCTGGACGGGCGGCTCAGGACCGCCACGATGCCGCACATCAGCCGGACCTGCGAGTCACTTCGGCCGCCAGGCTCTCGGCCACCGCGCTGGCCTCCGCCTCCTCGCCGGCCTCGACCATGACCCGGATCAGCGGCTCGGTACCCGAGCAGCGGACCAGGACACGACCCGTCTCTCCCAACGCCTGCCGCGCCCGCTCCACGGCAGGCTCGATTGCCGCCAGCACATCGGCAGCGGCACCGGAGACCGTCACGTTCCGCAGTACCTGGGGGTGGCGGGTCATGGCCGCCGCCGCCAGCTCACCGAGAGGGGCGCCGCGCCGGACCGCCACGTCCAGCAACTGCACGGCTGTCAGCAGACCGTCACCGGTGGTGGCCAGATCCCGGAACACCACGTGTCCGGACTGCTCGCCGCCCAACTCCCAACCGCCGGCCTCGAGCGCGCCGAGGACGTGCCGGTCCCCCACCGGCACCGTCACGACATCGATCCCCGCTGCTGCCATGGCGCGGTGCAGACCGATGTTGCTCATGACCGTCACCACGACCGTCGAACCCGCCAAACGGCCGCGCTCGTGGCGGTCGATCCCGCACAGGGCGATGATGCGGTCACCGTCGATCAATCCCCGATCGTAGGCCACGACCCGGTCCCCATCGCCATCGAACGCCAGGCCGACCTCTCCCGGGCGTGTCCGGGCGGCGATCAGGCCCGGCGCGGTGGCCCCGCAGCCCTCGTTGATGTTCCGCCCGTTCGGCTCGCAGGCCACGGTTCGCACCGAGGCTCCCAGGCGCCGCAGCAGCGTCGGCGCAAGCGCCGACGTCGCCCCGTTGGCGCCGTCCACCAGGAGCGCCAGCCCGTCGAAGGCGTCCGGCCCGACGGTGGACGCCACGGCGTCGAGGTAGGACTCCAACCGGTCGGAGGCGTCGCCGGCGGTGGCGGGAGCTCCTGTCGCTGCGACGCCGGACCGCAGGGCGGCGGCCACACGCTCCTGTTCGGTGTCGCTGAGCTTGCGTCCCCCCGGGCCGAAGATCTTCACACCGTTGTCGTGGTACGGGTTGTGCGAGGCCGACACGACGATCCCCGGCACCCCGTCAGCGGCGCTGCAGAACGCCACCGCGGGCGTCGGAGCCATACCGAGCAGGTCCACCTCGGTCCCACTCAAGCCTCGCAGCAGGCCCTGAACCAAGTCGCCCGCGGAGGGCCGCGGATCGTGTCCCAGGACAACCCGCGTGGAGCCGAACATCTCGACGACTGCCGCGCCGATGCGGGCGGCGACCTCCGGGGTCACGTCCCGGTAGGCCCGCCCTCGGATCCCGTCGGTGCCGAACACGATCGAATCCCGGCGACGGCTGGCGGCGCCGCGAGGTGCAGGCGCTGCTACCTCTTGGAGTACTGCGGCGCCTTCCGGGCCTTCTTCAACCCGTACTTCTTGGACTCCTTCTTGCGCGGATCCCGGGTCAGCAGGCCGGCCCGCTTGAGCTTCTCGCGAGAATCGGCGTCGAGACTTTCCAGCGACCGGGCGATGCCCAGACGCAGGGCTCCCGCCTGCCCGGTGAGTCCCCCGCCGGAGATCGTGGCATCCACGTCGTACACCGACCCTGTGTCGGTCACGCTGAGGGCCTCCGTGGCGTGGGAGCGATGCGCGGGCGACGGGAAGTAGTCCTCGATCTCTCGCCCGTTGATGGTGACGCGCCCCTGGCCCGGCCGGACGCGGACGCGGGCGACGGCGCGCTTGCGGCGACCGGTGGCCTGCACGAGCGGCGGTGTCATGGTGTTCTCCTGGCAAGCGGCAGCGGCTGGGGCCTCTGGGCCTCGTGGGGATGGACGGGTCCGGCGTAGACCTTCAGCTTCCGCAGCATCTGCCGGCCCAACCGGGTGTGCGGCAGCATCCCGCGCACGCTGCGCCGTACGACCTCGGCGGGACGCCGTCGCATCGCTTCGCCGAGGGTCTCCGAGCGAAGGCCCCCCGGATAGCCGGAGTGCCGGTAGAGGATCTTCCGCTCGGACTTGTTGGCGGTCGTGACGACCCGCTCGGCGTTCACGATGATGACGTGATCGCCGCAGTCCAGGTGCGGGGTGTAGCTGGGCTTGTGCTTCCCGCGCAGGACGCGGGCCACCTCAGTGGCCATACGCCCGAGCACCTGGCCGTCGGCATCAACGATCCACCAGGCGCGGTCGGTCTCTGAAGCCTTCGGGCTGTAGGTGCGCACGGCACAAGGATACGGGCTCGCCGCCCAAAATCGGCTCCCGCCGGTGGTCGGAAACGGCCACCTCAGAGGTAGGCGACCGACTCCAGGCACAGGCCGTGCGGCGGCGCCACGCCGCCGGCGGCGGCCCTGTCGCGAGCCTCCAGGACGCGGGAAATGTCGCCGGCAGGACGGCGGCCCCGCCCCACCTCCACGAGCGTGCCGACGATCGAACGCACCATCTGCCGGCAGAACGAGTTCGCCTCGACGTCGAACAGCAGCAGCGCCGCCGACGGCCGACTCCAGCCGGCGCGCAGCACTCGCCTCACCGTCGGCGCAACCCGCACCTCACCGTCGATGACCTGCTCGGACCGGGAACAGAAGGAGGCGAAGTCGTGCTCGCCGACCAGCAAGTTCGCGGCGTCGCCCATGGCAGCGGTGTCGAGCGGCTCGGGGACGTGCCAGGCGTAGGCGCGACGGAACACGTCGGGCTCGGGTGCGTTCCAGATCGTGTAGCGGTACGACCGGGCCAGCGCCGAGAAGCGCGCGTCAAAGTCCGCCGGCGCCGGAGTGGCCGCCAGGACCGCCACATCCGGTCCGCACATACGGTTGAGCCCGCTGCGCAAGGAATCGAGCCGCTCAGTCGAGGCGTCCTCGTCGGCCACGTCCAGGCTCACGACCTGGCCGCGGGCGTGGACCCCCGCATCGGTGCGGCCGGCACACGTCAACTGCACCGGGTAGCCGAGTCGCCGCTCGAGGGCGTCGGCCAGCACGCCCGCCACGGTGCGCACGCCAGGATTCGGGGCGAAGCCGCGGAACTCCCCGCCGTCGTAGGCGACCAGGAGGCGCAGGCGGACCACGCCGCGGCGCGCCGCTAGACGAGTTCGATGCGGACCATGGGGGCGTTGTCGCCGTAGCGAGGACCGATCCGCAGGATCCGGGTGCAACCGCCGGCGCGGTTGGCGTAGCGAGGGCCGATGTCGGAGATCAGCTTGTCGGCGATCTCCCGATCGTTGAGGAACGCCACGATCTGCCGGTGGTTGTGCAGACCACCCTTGCGCGCCTTGGTGATCAGCTTCTCGGCGACGGGTTGCATCGCCTTGGCCTTGGCTTCGGTCGTGACGATCGACTCCGCCGCCACCAGGGACGCCACGAGGTTGGCCAGCATCGACTTCTGGTGTGCGGCGCTGCCGCCGAGGCGGCGGCTCTTGGTGGGTCGACCGGGCATGGCTGCGGCTCCCTCAGTCCCCGGAGGCCAGGGCGAGTCCCAGCTCGTCGAGACGGGCCGTCACCTCGTCCAGGGACTTCTCACCGAAATTGGGGATCGCCAACAATTCCAGCGCCGTCCGATCCAACAGCGCGCCGACGGTCGTGACCTGGGCCCTCTTCAAGCAGTTCCGCGGCCGCTCCGACAGCCCCAGATCGTCGATGGGACGGAGCAGGTCCGACGGCATCTCCGTGTCCGCCGACGGGTCCAGACTGTCCGGCAACGACACCTCGGCGAGGTTCTCCACGAGTTGCGTCAGCCGGCGCAGGATGCCACCGGCAGTGGCCATCGCCTCCGACGGCGTGACCGTGCCGTCGGTCAGCACGTCCACGATGAGTTCGTCGGCCGCCACGTCCTCCCCTGTGGTCGCCTCCACCTCGTAGGAGACGCGCCGCACCGGCGAGAAGAGGGCGTCCACCGGGACGTCGCCGATCGTGCCGCTCGACGGTCGGCTCTCAGCCCCGCTATAGCCGATTCCCTGCTCGACGGTGACGTCGGCGGCGAACCGCGCCTGGCCGTTGAGCGAGGCGACGTGCAGGTCGGGGTTCAGCACCTCCACGTCGGGGTTGACACCGAAGTGTGCGCCCGTCACCTCCCCCGGCCCCAGGACGTCGATGCGCAACTGCACCGGCTCGGGGCTGTGGCTCCGCAGCACCAGGTCCTTGAGGTTCAGGATGATGTCGGAGATGTCCTCGACCACGCCTTGCAGGGTGTCGAACTCGTGCAGCGCCTCGTCGAACCGGACGTGGGTCACCGCCGCGCCCGGGATGGACGAGAGCAGCGTGCGCCGCAGCGCGTTGCCGATCGTGTGACCGAATCCAGGGTCGAGCGGTCCGATGACGAACTTCTGGCGGTTGACCTCGGCCGCGGCCGCGGTCGCGGCCGCGGAGACCGTGGGGTGTTTGATCTCAAGCATGTGCAACCTCGCTGGAGCTACTTGCTGTAGAGCTCGACAATCAACTGCTCACGAATCGGCACGTCGATCTGGTCACGGGTGGGAACCGACAGCACGTTCGCCGCCAACCCCTCCTCGACGACCTCGAGCCAGATGGGCGGCAAGCGATCGAGCACATCGACGTTCCACTGCAGGGGCGCCATCGCCTGGGACTTCTCCCTCACGGCGATCTCGTCACCGGCCGAGACGCGGTAGCTGGGGATACTCACGCGTCGGCCGTTCACCGACATGTGGCCGTGCAGCACGAACTGCCGGGCCTGCGGGCGGGTCGCCGCCCAGCCGGCGCGGTACACCACGTTGTCGAGGCGCAGTTCGAGGTAGGTGAGCATGTTCTCACCGGTGACTCCCGTGCGGCGGCTGGCCTCGGCATACAGATTGCGGAACTGCCGCTCCGTGAGCCCGTAGGTGAAGCGGGCCTTCTGCTTCTCCTGGAGCTGGATCAGATACTCCGAGGTTGTGGTGCGTCGCCGCGAGCGGCCATGTTCGCCGGGTGGATAGGGGCGCTTGTCGAGCGCCACCGTCTCGCCCTTGGTGCCGAAGATGTTCGTCCCCAGCCGGCGCGACACCCGCGCCTTCGGTCCGGTGTAGCGGGACATCAGACGCGCCGCCTCTTGGGTGGCCGGCACCCGTTGTGCGGCACAGGGGTCACGTCCTTGATGCCGGTGACCTCCAGCCCCAGGTTCTGCAGCGAGCGGATCGCCGTCTCGCGCCCCGAACCCGGGCCGCGCACCTGCACGTCGACCTTGCGAACGCCGAACTCCATGGCCCGGCGCGCCACCTCTTCCGCCGCCATCTGCGCGGCGTACGGGGTCGACTTGCGTGAACCCTTGAACCCCACGTTGCCAGCCGACGCCCAGGCGACGACGTTGCCCCGGAGATCGGTGACAGTGATGATGGTGTTGTTGAAGGAACTCTTGATGTGCACGACGCCGTGCGCGATGTTCCTGCGTTCGCGCCGGCGTGGTCGCCGTGCCTGTCTCTCTGCCATAACCCCTCGGTGCGTCTTGTGAGCGGTGCGAAGCTGCGCCGGTGGGGGCGCGGCTACCGATCGTGGTGGTTGGGCGCCCCGACCGGCGCCCGGGCCACCGCTGCCTTACTTCCTCTTCATGACGGTCTTCTTGCCCGCCACCGTCTTGCGCGGACCCTTGCGTGTCCGTGCGTTCGTGTGGGTGCGCTGGCCCCGGACCGGCAGGCCTCTGCGATGCCGGATCCCCTGGTAGCACCCGATCTCCAGCTTGCGACTGATGTTCTGGCTGATCTGGCGGCGGAGGTCGCCCTCGACCTTGACGTTGCGTTCGACATGGGCCCGCAGCCGGGCCACCTCCTGGTCGGTCAGATCCTTGATCCGCACGTCGGGCCCGATACCGACTGCCTCGCAAGTCTGCGCCGCGATCGTGGGACCGATGCCGAAGATGTAGGTGAGCGACACCACGGCGCGCTTGTTGCGTGGGATGTCCACACCGGCGATGCGTGCCATGTCAGCCCTGCCGCTGGCGGTGACGCGGGTTGTCGCAGATCACCCGCACGCGGCCATGGCGCCGGATGACCCGGCACTTGTCGCACATGGCCTTCACGCTGGGGCGCACTTTCATGTTCGCATCCGCCTCGTCTCGTCGTCTGCTCATCCGCCGAGCAGGCTGGGGGCTCCCGCTCGGTCTGGACGCTGCTATTTGTACCGGTAGGTGATCCGCCCGCGCTGCAGGTCGTAGGGCGTGAACTCCACCTGCACGCGGTCGCCGGGAAGGATACGGATGTAGTGCATCCTCATCTTCCCCGAGATGTGAGCCAGCACCTGGTGGCCGTTCTCGAACTCGACCTTGAACATGGCATTGGGGAGGGACTCGAGGACCTTCCCCTCCATGAGGATCGCATCTTGCTTCGATTTCGCCAGAGTCCTACTCCCGCCTTGAACGCGACCTACCAGGCTACCGAGACAACCTCAGCGGCACCAACCCGCCGATTGCGGCAGTGAGCCGGTCGAACACCTCTGGCAGCGTCCCGGTCCCGTCGATCCGCTTCAGCATTCCCCGCTCGGTGAACCATGCCACGAGGGGTGCCGTCTGCGTCTCGTAGAGCTCGAGGCGCCGGGCGATGCCCGCGGCGGTGTCGTCGTGGCGACCGCGGGCCAGCATCCGCTCGGAGACCTCCTGCACGTCGACCTCCAGGAGCACGGCCCCGAGGAGTCCGCCGGGAGCGGTCAGCTTCGTAAGGGACGCGGCCTGCGCAGGGGTCCGCGGGAAGCCGTCGAGCAGCACCGTGACCCCCGAATCGAGGAGCGGGCGCATCCTCTCGGCGACGACATCGCACATCACGTCGTCGGGCACCAACTCCCCGGCGGCCATGATGGCTTCGGCCCGCCGCCCCAGCGCCGTGCCCGAGGCCGCTGCGTCGCGCAGCATGTCACCGGTGGAAACGTGGACGACCCCGTCGTAGCGCTGCTGCAGCAGAGCGCACTGCGTCCCCTTGCCCGAGCCCTGGCGGCCGAGAACGACGATCACGCCGCTCATGGGGGGAACGCCTCAACGCAGGCGCCGAACACCGGAACGATCGCGGTTGGGGCGGAGCATCAGCTG
>JAGWAK010000012.1:0-9247 GCA_021296435.1 Acidimicrobiia bacterium | reverse complement strand
TCACGCCGCTCATGGGGGGAACGCCTCAACGCAGGCGCCGAACACCGGAACGATCGCGGTTGGGGCGGAGCATCAGCTGGCCCCTACTTCAGGAAGCCTTCGGCGGTTGGGGCGGAGCATCAGCTGGCCCCTACTTCAGGAAGCCTTCGTAGTTGCGGAGCATCAGCTGGCTGTCGATCTGCTTCATGGTCTCGAGGGCGACGCCCACGGCGATCAAGATCGAGATCCCGGTGAAGCTGAAGATGCCCTGGGTGCTGGTGGGAACGATGTTCCCGATCACGACCGCGGGAGTCAGGGCGATGAGGGCCAGGAAGAGCGATCCCGGCAGAGTGATGCGCGACAGGATGTGCGCCAGGTAGCGCTCGGTGGGCCGACCCGGCCGGATGCCAGGCACGAAGCCGCCCTGCTTGCGGATGTTGTCGGCCTGCTTGACCGGATCGAAGCTGATCGCCGTGTAGAAGTAGGCGAAGCCGATGATCAGAAGACCGAAGAAGACCAGGTAGAACGGGTCGTCGTAGCGCAGCAGGTGGTCGTTCACCCAGGTGCGGATCGACTCGCCCCAGCCGCCCGAGGGCAGAACCACCACGACCAGCTGCGGCAGGTACAGCACCGAACTGGCAAAGATGATGGGGATCACACCCGACTGGTTCACCTTCAGCGGGATGTAGGTGCTCCCGCCGGTTGTCATCCGGCGACCGACGACGCGCTTGGCGAACTGCACCGGAATGCGGCGCTGGCCCTGCTCGACGAACACGATGACCACGAGCAGCACCAGGTACATCGCCAGAACCTCGAACACCCCCGGCCAGCCCGAGTTCCCCTTCACCAACGAGAACTGGTTGGGCAGCGAGCTGACCACCGCCGCGAAGATGATGATGGACATGCCGTTGCCGATGCCCTTCTGGGTGATCAACTCGCCCATCCACATCAGCAGGGCGGTCCCGGCAGTGAGCGTCAGCACGACGAGGCCCACCCGCGGGGCGGTGAACTCCGGCAGGAGGTCGGGAATGCCGGTGCTGCCGGCCAGGCCGCCGCCCTGGTTGTGGAACAGGAAGGCGAAGCCCGTGGACTGGATGAGGGCGATGCCGATCGTCAGGTAGCGCGTCCACTGGTTGATCTTGCGCTGGCCGATCGCCCCCTGCTGCTGCCACTGCTCGATGCGCGGCACCACCACACCCATCACCTGCATGATGATCGACGCCGTGATGTAGGGGAATATTCCCAGCGAGAAGATGGCGAACTGGGTGAGCGCACCGCCGGAGAAGAGCTGCAGGAAGTTGAGGATCCCGCCGTCCTCGGCCGCCTCCTGGAGCGGGCGGATGGCCTCGAGGTTGATACCGGGTGCGGGGATGAACGCCCCCAGCCGGTACACCACCAGCATGCCCAGGGTGAAGAGGATCTTGCTGCGAAGATCCTCGATGCGGAAGATGTTGGCGATGTTCTGCAGGATCCGGCCCACTGGAGCTCTCCCTCCGGCGACGGCTGCGGTCTAGCGGTTCGTCAGGGCGTTGCCCCGTGCCGGTGGCCGGCGGTCGCCCCACGGCTTGGGCAGGACTTCGATTGTCGCACCGGCGGCCTCCAGAGCGGCGCGGGCCGCCTCGGAAAAGGCGTGCGCCCGCACGGTGACCGAGCGGGTCACCTCGCCGCGGGCGAGCACCTTGACCAGAGCGCCCTTGCTCACCAGGCCGCTGGCGTAGAGCGTCTCGGGGGTGATCTCGTCGAGCCCTGAGGCTTCGATCACATCCAGGTTGACCGGCTGGTAGCTCACCCGGAAGGGATTGTTGAAGCCGCGCAGCTTGGGGATCCGGCGCTGGAGAGGCATCTGGCCTCCCTCGAAACCGACCGGCACGGTGCCCCGCGCCCGCTGCCCCTTGGTGCCGCGGCCTGCGGTCTTCCCCCCCTTGCCTCCGATTCCCCGGCCGACGCGAGTGCGCGGCGTCCGGCTTCCCGGGGCACCCTTGAGGTCGTGGACCTTCACGATTCCGGCACCTCCTCCACTTCCACCAGATGCGAGACAGCCGCCAGCATGCCGCGCACGTCGGGGCGATCGCTCAGGGTCCGGGACTTGCCGATGCGCCCCAGACCGAGGGCGCGCAGGGTACCCCGCTGGGGAGGCTTACGCCCGATGCCGGACCGAACCTGCGTCACACGCAACGCCACGTCATTCCTCCTCGCCGCGTAGCGCCAACCGACGGTTCCGCTCCGTCTCGTTGTAGGCAGCCAGCAGACCCGGGGGAACGAACTCGCTGGGGTCGAGACCGCGCAGGCGCGCCACGTGGTCGGGGCGCATGAGCGATTGCAGGCCGGCGATCGTGGCCCGGGCCACGTTGATGTGATTGGCGGACCCCAGCGACTTGCAGAGCACGTCGCCGATGCCCGCCTCCTCGAGAATGGCGCGGGCCGCACCACCGGCGATGACGCCGGTTCCGGGGGCAGCGGGCTTCAGCAGCACCCTGCCAGCGCCCCATTCCCCGAGCACCGGATGCACGATGGTGGTCCCTGCCAGAGGGACGGCGAACAGCGAGTTGCGGGCCTCCTCGGTGCCCTTCTGGATGGCCAGCGGCACCTCCTTGGCCTTGCCGTAGCCGAGCCCGACGTGTCCGGCACCGTCGCCGACCACCACGAGGGCCGAGAACGAGAAGCGCCGGCCGCCCTTGACCACCTTGCGGGAGTCGCCCAGTTGCAGCCGCGACGCCAGCGCTCCGGGGACAGCCATCAGAGTTTCAGCCCGGCGTCGCGGGCGGCGGCCGCGACCGCGGCCACGCGCCCGTGGTAGCGGTAACCGCCCCGGTCGAAGACCACTGTCGTGATGCCGCTGCCGGCAGCGCGCTCGGCAACCAGGCGCCCCACCTCGGCGGCGGCTCTGACACCGGTGGTCTCGCTGCTGCGCAAGTCGGGCTCCAGCGTGGAGGCGGCGACCAGGGTGCGTCCGCTGGTGTCGTCGATGATCTGCGCCGCCGTGTGGCGGTTCGAGCGGTAGACGGCCAGGCGCGGCCGGTCGGCCGTGCCGACGATCTTCTTGCGCACCCTGCGGTGGCGCTGGAGCCGGCTCCGGCGGCGTTCCGCTGAGGTGTTCGTCATAGGTCTGCTCCCTGCTTCGGTGCCGGACTCACTTGGCGGCCTTGCCCGCCTTGCGACGGACATACTCACCGGCGTAGCGGATTCCCTTGCCCTTGTACGGTTCGGGCTTGCGCAGCGCCCGGATCTGGGCGGCCACCTGCCCGACCGCCTGCTTGTCGATCCCGAGCACCCGGATGGCGGTCTGCGACGGAACCTCGAAGGTGATTCCCTCGGGCGCCTGCACCGACACCGGATGGCTGAAGCCAAGCTGCAGCTCGAGGCTGCCCGGCCCCTTCGCGGTGGCCCGGTAGCCGACGCCCACGATCTCCAGGTCCTTGCGGTAGCCCATGTGGACGCCGGTGACCATGTTGTTGAGGAGCGCCCGGGTCAAACCGTGCAGCGCCCGCGACTCACGCTCGTCGTCGGCCCGGGTGACCACCAGCGAGTCTCCCTCCTGCTGCACGGCGATCACCTTCGGCAGGCGATGCTGCAGCGTGCCTTTGGGACCCGACACGGTGACCTCGCCGGGGGCCACGCTGACCGATACGCCCGCCGGCAGCGGGATGGGTGACTTACCGACGCGGGACACGGCACACCTACCAGACGTAACAGAGGATCTCGCCGCCGAGACGCCGCCGGCGAGCCTCCTGGTCGGTCATGAGGCCCTTGCTGGTGGACAGCACCGCCATGCCGAGACCGCCCTGCACCCGCGGCACGCCGTCGGCCTTCGTGTAGACCCGCAGCCCCGCCTTGGAGACCCGCCGAAGGCCGCGGATGACCCGCTCGCGATCAGGCGAGTACTTCATGTCGATGGCCAGGATGCGCCCCGGACCGTCATGGTCAACCACGTCATAGCCGCCGATGTAGCCCTCGCGCCGCAGCACCTCCGCCAGGGCCTCCTTGAGCTTCGAGGAGGGCATGCGCACCTCCTCGTGCATGGCCACGTTGGCGTTGCGGATGCGGGTGAGCATGTCGGCGATGGGATCGGTCATGGTCATGCTGCGACAACCCCCTACCAGCTTGCCTTGGTGAGACCGGGGATCTCCCCGGCATGGGCGAGTTCACGTAGACAGACACGACACAACCCGAATCGGCGGTACACCGAACGCGGCCGACCACAGCGGCGGCAGCGGGTGTACGCCCGCACGCGGTACTTGGGCGTACGGGCCTGCTTGTTGATCAGTGCCTTCTTTGCCATGTCGTCACTTTCGCCAGTTCGTCTCGGATCTTCCGGATAGTCCGCGGATCGCTCAGCCCTGGTCCCGCCGGAGCGGGAAACCGAACGCCTCCAGCAACGCCCGCGCCGATTCATCGTCGGGCGCCGTCGTGACCAGGGTGATGTCCATGCCGCGGATGGTGTCGATCTTGTCGTAGTCGATCTCGGGGAAGATCAACTGCTCGGAAACGCCGAAGGAGTAGTTGCCGTTGCCGTCGAAGGAGTTGAGGGACAGCCCGCGGAAGTCACGAATGCGCGGGATGGCCAGGTTGATCAGCCGGTCGAAGAACTCCCACATGCGGTCCCCACGCAGGGTGACCTTCACTCCCACCGCGTTCCCCTCGCGCAGCCGGAAGCCGGCGATGGAGCGCTTCGCCCGCGTGGTCACCGGCCGCTGCCCAGCGATGGTGATCATGTCGGCGATGGCCCCCTCGAGCAGGCGAGCCTGGCGCGACGCCTCGCCGACGCCCATGTTCAAGACGATCTTCTCCAAGCGGGGCACCTGCATCACGTTGTCGAGGCCGAGCGATTCCCGAAGCCGGTCGCGCAGTTCGTCGCGGTACAGCTGCTTGTGGCCGCCGTGGCACTCACGGGATGTCCGCCCGGTGCGGCGACAGACGCGCACCTTCTCACCGTCGGGCGTGATCCCGTAGCCCACACCGGTGGGCTTGCCGTCCTCGGGGCTGATGATCGCAACCCGGGAGATGGGGATGGGCATGTCCTTGTCGATGATCCCGCCCTGCATGACGCCTGCCTGGTTCGGCTTGCGATGCTTGCGGACGACGTTGACGCCGTCCACCAGCAGGGTGCCATTGGCGGGGAACACGGCCGAAACGACTCCCTCCCTGCCCCGGTCCTTGCCCGACAGCACGATGACGCGATCACCCTTGCGGATCTTGGCCATCACAACACCTCCGGCGCCAGCGACACGATCCGCATGAATCGCTTCTCGCGCAGTTCCCGGCCCACCGGACCAAAGATCCGTGTCCCCCGGGGCTGGTTGTTCTCGTCCAGCACCACCGCGGCGTTCTCGTCGAAACGGATGTAGCTGCCGTCGGGACGACGCTTCTCCTTGCGGGTCCGTACCACGACACAGCGCACCACGTCACCCTTGCGGACCTTGGCGCCGGGGATGGCGTCCTTGACCGTCGCCACGAACACGTCGCCGATCGAGGCGTAGCGGCGCCGGGAGCCGCCGAGCACCTTGATGCAGAGAACCTCGCGGGCGCCGGAGTTGTCCGCTACCCGGAGGCGCGTCTCTTGCTGGATCACCGCTGCACTCCCCTCAGCGCGCCCGCTCGAGGATCTGCACGAGCCGCCAACGCTTCAGCTTCGACAGCGGGCGGGTCTCAGCGATCCGCACACGGTCCCCGACGCGCAGGTCGTTGTCCTCGTCGTGAACGTAGAGGCGCTTGTGGCGCCGCACGGTCTTGTTGTAGCGGCGGTGGCGCACCTGCTCGGTGATCACGATGACGGCGGTCCGGTCCATGGACGCCGACGCCACGACCCCCTCACGGGTCTTGCGACGGTTGCGCTCGGGGGACTGGGACGCCCCGTCGGCGCTCGCGGGGGCGGGCGCCGGCTCGGGCGCCTGGTCGGTCATCGGTGCTTGCTCAGCCATCGCGGCGGCGCCTCCTCTTGAACACACGTGCAGGCTCCTCCGGGGAGGCGTCGCCGGCGGCGACCTCTTCGACCTCGTCGGCTTGGCGCTCCATGGCCACCTCGGCGGTGTCGATCTCCCGGGCGCGCAGCTCGGTGAGAATGCGCGCCACCTGCCTGCGGGAGTGCGCCAGCAGGTTCATGTTGTCGAGCTGCCCCGTGACGTGCTGGAAGCGCAGGTTCGTGGCCTCGTCCTTCGCCTCGTCCAGCATGCCCAGTAGCTCGACGTCGCTCAGCCCGGTCAGCGACTGGGATCGGGCCATGGCTACACCGCCTGGTGACGGGTCACGAAGCGCGCCCGCACGGGCAGCTTCTGGATGGCACGCTCGATTGCCTCGCGCGCCACGACGGGGTCGGCGTAGGAGAGCTCGAACAGCACCCGGCCGGGACGTACCACCGCCACCCAGCGCTCGGGGTTGCCCTTGCCGGAACCCATCCTGGTCTCTGCCGGCTTCTGCGTCACAGGTTTGTCGGGGAACACGTTGATCCACACCTTGCCGCCGCGCCGGACGTGGCGGGTCATGGCCACGCGGGCGGCCTCGATCTGCGGCGCGGTGATCCATCCCGGCTCGAGCGCCTGGATGCCGTAGTCGCCGAAGCTGACCGTGGTGCCACCCTTGGCGACCCCCTTGGTGCGGCCGCGATGGTGCTTGCGGTGTCGGGTTTTCTTTGGCATCAACATGATCAGTCGGCATCCCCAGGTCGGAAGTGGGGCGTCTCGTGTTGCTCGCGGGAGGCGCGCTCGATCTCTTCCTCCTGCTCGAGGAGGCGCTCGAACTCGGCGTCGGCCTCGGCCACCAGCGGCTGCAACTCCTCCAGCTCGGTCGGGAACTCCTGCTCCTCGGTCTCGGCGGCAGGAGCCGGGGCGGCCTCTCGCCGGCGTGCCGCCGAGGACACCACTTTGCGCGAGCGGGCGGGGCCGGCGGTCTCGCCGACCGCCATCGCCGCCTCGCGATTGATCCGCTCGTCGGTGTCGAGGCGGTACGGGAGGATGTCACCCTTGTAGGTCCACACCTTCACGCCGATACGGCCGTAGGTGGTGTGCGCCTCCCGGAACCCGTAGTCGATGTCGGCCCGCAGCGTATGCAGAGGGACGCGGCCCTCGCGATACCACTCGGTGCGCGCCATCTCCGAACCGCCGAGCCGGCCCGAGCACTGCACGCGGATTCCTTGGGCGCCCGCCTTCTGGGCGTTCTGGACGGCGCGCTTCATGGCCCGGCGGAACGCCACCCGGCCGGTCAACTGGTCGGCAATGCCCTGGGCGATGAGCGCCGCGTCCAATTCGGGCTGCTTGATCTCCTGGACGTTGAGTTGGACCCGCTTGTTCCCCGTGATCTCGGCGAGACCCCCTCCGAGCCCTTGCGCCCGATCACGATGCCGGGGCGGGCGGTGTGCACGTCGATGCGCAGCCGATCCCTCGTGCGCTCGACCTCGATCCGGCTGATGGCGGCGTGGGGCAACTCGCCCATGAGATAGTCGCGGATCTTCCAGTCCTCGATCACGAAGTCCTGGTAGTCCTGCCGGGTGGCGAACCAGCGCGACTTCCAGTCGGTCGTGATTCCAAGACGGAACCCGTACGGATTGACCTTCTGACCCATCAGATCTCCTTGTCGCCGTCGGCGGGCTCCGAGGCGTCGTCCTGCTCGGCGCCGTCGCCGGCGTCGCTGTCATCGGCGGCGTCGGCGCCCTGCTCGACGGCGGCTTCTGCCTCGACGACCCCGTCGACATCGTCGACATCGCTGAGCGCGTCCTCGTCCTGCTCCGCGGCGGCCCGGCTGGCCTCCACGCGACGGCGCCGGACCTCGGCTGCGGCGCCACCGGCAAGGCCGCGCTCGGCACGGGCCTCGCGCTCGGCGAGCGAGTAGCGCGCCAGCACGATCGTGATGTGGCAGGTCCGCTTCATGATCGGCGTGGCCCGCCCCCGCGCCCGCGGCCGCCAGCGCTTCAGGGTCGGCCCCTCATCGGCATAGCAGGTCGCTACGTAGAGTTCGGTGGCCGGCAGGTTGGAGTTGTGCTCCGCGTTGGCGATGGCCGAGTCCAGGCAGCGGGCGACCGTGCGGGCAATCCGGCGCTCGGAGAACTGCAGGATCTCATCGGCGCGCTCGCAGGACTCGCCCCTGATCAGATCCAGGACGGGGCGCACCTTGGAGGCCGAACTGCGCACGTAGCGCGCTGAGGCGCGTGCCGCAGGCGCCGCAACCGCTGTTGCCATCAGCGCTTGCCTCCTCGTTCCTGACCGGCGTGGAACCGGAACGTGCGCGTGGGGGCGAACTCGCCGAGCTTGTGGCCCACCATGGACTCGGTGATGTACACGGGCACGTGCTTGCGCCCGTCGTGCACCGCGATCGTGTGGCCGACCATGTCGGGGATGATCGTGGAGCGACGTGACCAGGTGCGGATGACGCGCCGTTCACCGGAGTCGTTCAACTCGTCCACCTTGGCGAGGAGATGATGATCCACGAACGGGCCCTTCTTCAGGCTTCTGGGCATGGTGGGCCTCCTAGCGCCGGCGCCCGCGAGTGCGCCTGCGGCGCATGATCATCTGCGACGACTGCTTCTTCGGGTTGCGCGTGCGGCCCTCGGGCTTCCCCCAGGGGGAGACCGGGTGGCGGCCGCCGGAACTCTTGCCCTCGCCGCCGCCGAGCGGGTGGTCCACCGGGTTCATGGCCACGCCGCGGGTCTGGGGACGCACACCCTTGTGGCGGTTGCGACCGGCCTTCCCGATCTGCACCAGTTCGTGCTCGGCGTTGCCGACGGCGCCGACGGTGGCGCGACAGTCGATGGGAACCCGGCGCATCTCGGTACTGGGCAAGCGCAGCGTGGCGTGGGGGCCCTCCTTGGCCACGAGTTGGATGCGGGCGCCCGCTGCCCGCCCCATGCGTCCGCCCGCACCCGGCTTGAGTTCTACGTTGTGCACGACGGTGCCCACCGGGATGTACCGCAGCGGCAGAGCGTTGCCCGGGCGGATCTCCACGCCGGTCCCCGATTCCAGCACGTCCCCGACCGCGATGCCGTCGGGCGCCAGGATGTAGGTCTTCGCTCCGTCGTAGTAGTGCAGCAGGGCGATCCGGCAGGTCCGGTTGGGGTCGTACTCGATGGTGGCCACCTTCGCCGGGACGCCGTCCTTGTTGCGCTGGAAGTCGATGATCCGGTAACGGCGCTTGTGGCCGCCGCCGCGATGGCGCGCCGTCTTGCGGCCGGCATTGTTGCGGCCACCCGTGGAGGGGCGCGGGGCCAGGAGGGACTTCTCCGGCGTGCTGCGGGTGATCTCGGAGAAGTCGTGCGCGGTCTGGAAGCGGCGACCGGGGCTGG
>JAGWAK010000104.1:1087-5490 GCA_021296435.1 Acidimicrobiia bacterium | reverse complement strand
CGGTTCCGCCGAGCACGTGAACCGTGACATCAGGCAGCCGCGGTTGTGGGGGTGCGCTTGCCTGAGCGGCTCAGCACGATGGCGACGATCACCAGGCCGATGCCGATCATCTCGCGGGGACTCGGCTCCTGGGACAGCATGATGAATCCCACGACCGCCGCGGTCACGGGAGCCAGCGCCTGCAGGAGGGCGAAGCGATGCTGGTCGATGCGCCGCATCACCCACTGGTCCAGGCCGTAGGGGACTACGTTCGAGAGCAGCGCGACCAGGAGCCCGAGGCCCAGTAGCGCCGGTTGGCGGAATGCCGTCGGGACGTGGGGGATACCGAACGGGCTGATGGCGAGAGCACCGACGAACATCCCGACACCGAGGCCGTCCACCCAGGCCGCTCCCCGGGCCACCCGGTGGCCGAGCACGATGTAGCCCGCCCAGAACGAGCCCGCCAGCAGGGCGAACCAGACCCCGCGCAGCGTGCCGTCGGTCTCCACACCCGCCAGGACCACGACCCCTGCCACGGCCAGCAGCACCGCCGCCGCCGAGCTCAGTGTGCGCGTCCCGAACGCGGCGACGGCCACCGGGCCAAGGAACTCGATGGAGACGGCGTTGCCGAGGGGAACCAGCTCGACGGAGTAGTAGATCGACAGGTTCATGGCGGCCAGCACGATGCCGAACACCGAGGCCCAGCCCAGTTCGACCGCCGTCCAGCGCCGCTGCCAGGAGCGCCGCAGGGCCACGATCATGAGCGCGGCGCCAAGAACGCGCAGCAGCGCCACGCCGCCCGGCGTCAGGTCGTCGAACAGGTCCACCGCGACCGCCTGACCGACGAACTGTGATGTCGAGCCGAGGATGAACAGCGGCTCCGGCGGGATCCTCGTGGGGTCGATTCGCCGCATCGGCCGATGCTACGGGAAGCCCGGCGAGGGCCGAGAGGCCACCCCTGCCGTCATTCCGCAATAAGCGGTCTTGTCGTCATTCCGGCCTCCGCTGGTCGTGCCGGTCTCCGCCGGTCGCTCCGGCGAAGGCCGGACTCCAGCCCCGGGGCCGTTCAGATTCCGACTGCAGCTGCCAGAGCGGTGCGGGGTTCGGCGGCGCCGGACAGGGTGCCGTCGGGGCGTACCTCGATGAGGTGGGCGTGACCCGAGAGCTTCGGGTTCTCGCCGAGGCCGGTCACGGCGTGGCCTCGCGCCGCCAGACCCTCGGACCAGGCGGCTGGCGCGTGGGGTTCCAGTGCCACAGGTGGCAGCCATCCGGGCGTCCAGGTGGCGAAGGCGTCGGGACCGAGGAGCACCCAGCGACCGGCGCCGAGGATCTCGGCGGGGGACTGGCCGCAGTGCAGCAGCCGGGCCAGCATCTGCAGCACCACCTGCGGTTGGGCGTCACCTCCCATCGTGCCGAGCACCGCCCGGTTCCGGCCGTCCAGGGTGGTCACCAGCGCCGGGCTGAGCGTGTGGGGCGGGCGCCGGCCGGGGGCGTAGCAGGCCGGGTGCGCAGCGTCGAGGCTGAAGCCCAACCCCCGGTTGTGCAGGAAGATGCCGGTGCTGCCGGAAACCAACAACGAGCCGAAGCCCATCGCGTTGGACTGGATGAGCGAGACGGTCAACTGCGCGTCCGCGGCACAGAGATAGGTCGTGTCGCCGCCACCGGCCGGCGGGGTGACCGGTGTGTCGCCTGCCGATACGCGCCGGCGCAGCGCCGCGATCCGGACGGGGTCCAGCAACTCGTCTGGGTCGGCCGCGTCGGACAGCTCGCCGGGCCGGAACGACCCGACGGCCCGCGCCGCCTCGATCAGCCAGTGCGCCCAGTCGGCGTCGCCGGGGTCGCCGGGGAGGTCGAGACCCTGTGCCAAAGCGGCTGCGGCGAGGATCAGGTAGCCCTGCGAGTTGGGCGGCACGGTCCAGAGCCGGTGCCCCCAGGCCTCGACGGTGGCCGCCTCGACCCAGTCCGCCTGCGGCGTGGCCAGGTCCTCGGGGCTGAACAGCCCGTCGGCGAGCCCGAGCAGGCCGTCCCCGAACTCGCCGCCGTAGAAGGCGTCCCGACCGCCGGCGGCGATCGCCTCCAGGGCGCGCGCCGAACCGGGGCGCCGCACCACCTCGCCGGCGCGCAGGTCGCCGGGAATGTCGGTGTTGCCGTCGGAGGCGGCGACGTCGCTTGCAGCGGAGGCCAGTTCGGCTGAGGCTGCGAACCCGTCGGCGGCGTAGGCGTGCGCCGAGCCGAGAACCTCGGGCAGGTTCATCACCCCCAACCGGGCATGCAGCGTCAGCCAGCCGTCCACGCAGCCCGGAACGGTGACCGCAGCCGGATGGCGCAGGCGGGGCATCGCCTCGTGGCCCTCGGAGCGCAGCCGCTCGGCCGAGGCTCCCGAGGGCGCCCGGCCCGAGGCGTTCAGGCACAGCGGGGGACCGTTGCCCGTCCCGACAAGGGCGAACATGTCGCCTCCCATGCCGCAGGTGTTCGGCGCCACGACCGCCAGCACCGCGGCCGTGGCCACCGCGGCGTCCACGGCGTTGCCGCCCCCGGCGAGCATGCGAGTTCCGGCCTCGCTGGCTCGCCGGTCGATGGAGCAGACCATGCCGGCGGCGCCGGCCGCTGCGGGGACGGGGTTCTGCACGGTGACCTCCAGGACTTCAGGTGCCGTCGCCGGTCCCCGGCGCTGCCGGCCGGCCCGAGGATCCGGCGCCGACCCGCTCCGGCTCGAGTTCGGTGCCGCTTGATCGGCGGTATCCGAACCAGCGGGGGCCGTGCACGAACCGGGGCAGGGTGACGATGGCGGCGCCTCCCACGACGACCGCAGCGCACACCGGACCCCACAGCCACGCCGGCGGCAGATCCAACTCGAAGTACTCGCGCAGCCCGCCGGCCGCCATCACCACGACGTACAGCAGGCCCATCACCACCGCCAGCACGATCTTCCAGGGCCGGAGGGGCCGGCTGGTGACCACGAGTATGACGAGGCCGAGTCCCAGGAGCGTCATCGTGGCCACGGTGCGCGCCTCGATGAGCGAGGTCTCCGACGCCCGGCGGGCCACCTCGTAGACGACGAGCGTGCAAACCGCCGCCACCGCGCCGGCCGGGATCGAGAAGCGCAGTATCCGCCGCAGGAAGCCCGGCCGAACCAACTCGGTGCTCGGCGCCAGCGCCAGGAAGATGCCCGGCACGCCGATGCTGAATGTGCCGATCAGCGTGAGGTGCCGGGGCAGGAACGGGAACGACACCCCCATGATCCCGATGGCAGCGGTGATCAGCAGCGCGTAGGCGGCCTTGGCGATGAAAAGGTTGGAGACCCGTTCCACGTTGTTGATGACCTTGCGGCCCTCGTCCACGACCCGTGGCAGCGTGGCGAAGGAGTCGTCCAGCACCACCAGTTCGGCCACCGCGCGGCTGGCGGCGCTGCCCGAACCCATGGCGATGCCCATGTCGGCGTCCTTCAGGGCCAGCACGTCGTTGACGCCGTCGCCGGTCATGGCCACGGTCCGCCCCCCTGCCTGCAGGGCACCCACCATGGCGCGCTTCTGGTGCGGGGTGACCCGCCCGAACACGGCGGTGCTCTCCATGGCGGGGCCCAACTCGGATGGCTCGGAGGGCAACTCGCGGGCGTCCACGTACGACTCGGCACCCGGTACGCCGGCCCGCTGAGCGACCGCCGAGACGGTGGCGGCGTTGTCGCCGGAGATGACCTTCAGGTCGACGCCCTGATCGCGGAAGTAGGCCAGGATCTCAGGTGCGTCGTGACGGATCGTGTCACCCAGCACCACCACGGCCACCGCGTGACGCTCCGGGACGAGCCCGTCGGTCTCGTTGGCGGATGCCGCCTCGGCGCGGCCCTGACTCAGCAGCAGGACTCGCCGGCCGGCCTCTGCCCAGCCCTCCACGCAGTCCCGCGCCTCACCGTCGGCCGGCGTCAGCAGCATGTCGGGCGCGCCGATGTAGAACAGCCCTCGCTCGGCGAACGTCACCGATGCCCACTTGCGCGCAGAGGAGAAGGGCTGGGTGGCCACAACCTTCCACCCTTCCGGGGCGGGGCAGGCCGCGGCGATCGCCGCCGTGGTGGGGTTGGGGCTCGGGTCCGCCGCCGCCATCGCCCCGAGGGCGTCGATGGCGGCCGCGGCGTCCCAGCCACCCATCGGCTGGACCGACTCGAAGGAGATCTCCCCGGTCGTGATCGTGCCCGTCTTGTCCAGGCAGAGGGTGTCGACGCGAGCCAGCAACTCCACAGCGGCGAGCTCCTTGGCCAGGACCCGGCGCCGGGCAAGTGCGATCACGCCGGCCACGAACGCCAGGGAGGTGAGCAGCACCAGCCCGTCGGGCACCATCGCCACGGCTGCGCCCACGGTTCCCCGCAGCGCCTCCTGCCACTGATCCTCGGCGCCGAGGAGGCGCCACAGCAGCAGCGCGCTGGCCGGGGG
>JAGWAK010000104.1:0-960 GCA_021296435.1 Acidimicrobiia bacterium | reverse complement strand
ACGAAGCTTCCCGACATGACCCGCTCGCCGGGCGGCTTTGCCACGGCGTCGGATTCGCCGGTCAGCAGCGACTCGTCCACCTCCAGGCCCACACCTGCCAGCACCTCGCCGTCCACCACCACCTGGTCGCCGGACGCGAGTTCCAGCAGGTCGTCGGCCACGACACCGCCGACGTCGATCTCGGTGGCCTCGCCGTCGCGGCGCACGCGGGCCCGCGGCTCGGACAGCACGGCGAGCCGCCGCAGTTCGTGGCGCGCCCGCAGCTCCTGGATGATGCCGATGATGCTGTTGGACACCACCACGCCCACGAACAGGGCATCGCCGGGCGCGTCGGCCACCAGGATCAGAACCAGCAGGCTCAGCAGGATGGCGTTGACGGGCGTGAAGACGTTGGCCCGGGCGATCTCGCCGAGGGTGCGCACCGGGGCGTCGGGCACGTCATTGACGCGCCCGTCGGCGACGCGCTGCGCCACCTCGTCGGCGGTCAGGCCGGTCAGCATGGCGGTTTCAGCACTCACGGCCCCGGATGTTAGGGGAGCCCGCCGCCTCCGCTGCGTTCCAGACACCAGGATCGGCCGGGGGTGGCCCAGAGCCGGTGGCGGGGGCCGGGCATGTCGGGGTTCGACGTCTCGAAGCCCGCGTCTCCCGGCCACAGGGCAACCTCCTCCCCGGTCGACGTGACCGTCAGGCGCGTCTCGTAGAAATGGGGCTCCGACCGCTTTGCCGCGGCGAGGGCATCGGCGACCGTGGCGAACCCCTGGAGGTTGTGGAGCGTCACGTAGGTGGGGGGCAGGAACCATGTGTAATCGGCTGCCGCGTGACGGCGAAGTGCCTCGGCGGGCGTCAGCCAGACGTGCTCGGCGATCTCCCTGCCGTCCACCTGCACGGTGCCCTGCGGCGCCGGCGCCAGGAAGAACCAGGTGGTGAGTTGGTGGTCGAAGTCCGCCGGGGGAGTCCAGT
>JAGWAK010000103.1 GCA_021296435.1 Acidimicrobiia bacterium | reverse complement strand
GGCGCCATAGGGATAAGTCATGTGCTCGGTGTTGAACGTGACCTCGGCCACCTCCCCGGTTGCCGCGAGTTGGGTGGCCCCCAACTGGTCGGCCACCCCGGTCTTCTCCACGAACTTTCGGATGCCGAGCCCTCCCATCTGGCCGGTAAGGCGTCGCCGCGCCAGCGACGCCCGCAACGTCTCGTAGCCGATGTGGGCCAGCAGCCGCTCCAGCAGCCTGTGGTAGTCGCCGGAGTCGTAGACCAGTGGGGTGCCGAGCGTGCTGATGCCGCGGTCGAACGGCATCGCCTCTGCGGGAATCAGGTTGCGCCGGCGCACCTCGACGGGATCAAGATCCAACTCGGTCGCCACACGGTCCATGAGGCGCTCCCGCACGAAGGTGGTCTCGAAGCGGCCCGGCGACCGGTACGTGCCGGCGGGCGTCTTGTTCGTGAGCCTGATCCGCCCACTTACCCGGTAGGCAGGCACGAGATAGGGGCCCGGAAGGAGCGCCACCGAGAGATTCGGCACGGTGGCCCCGTGCGTGCGCACATACCCCCCCTGGTCGTGGAAGAACTCCGCGTCGATCGCTTGGACCACGCCGCGTTCATCCACGGCTGCACGCACGCGATAGTCCTGCTCGCGGGAGTGGTTGGCGGCCACCAGGTGTTCCCGGCGATCCTCGACCCACTTGACCGGGCGCTGCAGGCGCAGCGCCGCGTACGTCACGAGAACGTCCTCGGGGTACAGCTCGCCGCGGATCCCGAAGCCACCGCCCACGTGACCCTCCCGGCCGACGACCTGCTCGGCCTCGAGGCCGAGCATGCGTGCGATGGTGGCGCAGTTGTAGTGCGGCACCTTGGCGATGCCGTAGAGCTCCACGGCGCCTCCCGCCACCGGGCGCGCCAGCAGCCCGCGGGTCTCCAGGGGGATCCCGCTGTGGCGACCGACCGAGGCCGCCAACTCCACGACCCGGTGCGCGCCCGCGAAAGTGGCCTCGATGTCGCCGCTCTCGTGTTCCAGTGTCAGGGGGGCGATGGCCTCCGGCGAGGTGGCCTGCAGCACCGGATCCAGGGGCTCGACGTCCACGAAGGCCAACTCGGCGGCGTCCTCGGCCAGGTATGGGTCCTCTGCAATCACCACGGCAACCGGGTCACCGACGTAACGCACACGCTCGCTGGCGAGGATCCGCTGACAGTAGGGCCGCAGCTCGTCGAAGCCGGTCATGCGGAAGTCGATCGCCGGCACGTGCGCCACCTCGTCGGCGCTCCAGGCCGCCACGACGCCCTCGGCGCCCTGTACCTCGCTCAAGTCCACGCCGTGCAGCACGCCGTGCGCCACATCCGAACGCACCACCCGGAGATGCAGTTCGTCCTCGAAGCTGACGTCGGCCAGGAAGCGCCCCTCGCCGACCAGCAGGGGCCGGTCCTCGAGGCGCAGGACCGACTCGCCGATCAGCGAGCGGCCCCGCGAGCCGTCATGTTCCTGCAAGGCTCAGGCCTCGCCGGCGTCGCGCACCGACTGCACTGCCTCGACGATGGTCTGGTAACCGGTGCAGCGGCAGAGGTTCGACGACAGCGCCTCGCGTAACTCCTCGTCGCCGATGTCGGGTCGGGTCTCGAGCACGCCCGCGCTGAGCATCAGGAACCCCGGCGTGCAGAAACCGCACTGCAACCCGTGATGGCGCCAGAAGGCCTCCTGCAGGGGATGCAGGGTGCCGTCGGCCGCGGCGAGGCCCTCCACGGTGCGAATCTCGGCGCTCTGCGCCTGCACCGCGAACAGCAGGCACGACCGCACAGGCTCGCCGTCCAGCAGCACGGTGCACGCCCCGCAGACACCGTGCTCGCACCCCAGGTGAGTGCCGGTCAGCCCGCAGTCGTCGCGCAGGGCATCGGCCAGGGTCCGCCGCGGCTCGGCGGAAATGCGGTACTCGTTGCCGTTCACCCGCAGCACCACGGGGACCGCCACGTCCGCGGCTGAGATCTCGGTCATTGGACTGGAGCCTCCTGCGTCGATCGATTCGTTTCGCCCGCCGAATTCCCGCCGGCCGCGGCCCGCACTGCCGCCCGGACCCGTTCCGGCGTGGCGGGCATCTCATTCAGTTCCACCCCCAGATGGGCAAGGGCGTCGTTCACGGCGTTCAGCACGGCGGCGGGAGCTCCGATGGTGCCGCCCTCGCCGAGCCCTTTGGCACCGGTGACCGTCGCGTCGCTCAGGGTCTCGAGGTGCATGATCTCGATGTCGGGAATCTCGGCGACGGTGGGAGGCAGGTAGTCCATGAGCGAGGTCGTGAGAATGTTGCCGTCTTCGTCATAGACGACCTCCTCCAGCAGGGCGTTGGCGATCCCCTGCGCCACGCCACCGCGGATCTGGCCGTCCGCGATCATCGGGTTGATGAGCCGCCCGGCGTCCTCCACCACGACGAAGCGCCGCATCGACACGCCGCCGGTGTCGGGGTCCACCTCCACCTCCGCTACGTGGCAGGCGTTGGAGAACGTGCCCCCAGGGTCGTAACCCGCATTCGCCGACAGGCCGGGGACGGCACCGGCCGGCAGTCGCTGCGTGTGATGGTGGGCGATGCGAGCAAGCTCGGCGATGTCCACACCCACCGAGGTGCCGGCGACGGTGGCGCGCCCGTCGGCCAGGACGATGTCGTCGGCCGCCGCCTCGAGCACCTCCGCGGCCAGCGAACCGAGTTGGGCGGCCAGCTTCTGGGCCGCGAGATGTGTCGCTCCACCCGCCAGCACCATGGCGCGGCTGGCGAACGATCCCCAGCCATAGGGGGTGCGGTCGGTGTCGCTGGCAACGACCCGCACACGACTCGGGTCGGTGCCCAACTCGTCGGCCACGATCTGAGAGAGCGCTGTCTCCAGACCCTGCCCGTGCGGCGAGGCGCCGATGCGCAGCGTCACGTAGCCCGAAGGGTCCATGGACATTTCTACGTTCTCGAAGCCCGGCGTCACCCCCATCGCCCGGGCCGCGAACGCCGGCGTTCCGTAGCCGGTGCGCTCGCTGAAGGTGCAGATCCCGATGCCCGGCTGAGGCCCCCCGGCGGCGCGGGCGGCGCTTTGGCGGGCGCGGAACGCCCCCAGGTCGACGTGGCTGACAGCCAGCTCCATGGCCTCGCGATAGGTGCCCTCGTCGTGGCGCAGGCCGGTCGGCGAAATGTGCGGGAAGTCGCTCTGCAGGTTCCGCCGCCGGATCTCCACCGGATCGACGCCGAGGCGGGCCGCGGCGATGTCCATGAGCCGCTCCAGCGCCAGGGTGATCACGGGTCGCGAGACGCCTCGGTAGGGAGACATGGGGCAGGTGTGCGAAGCGATGCCTCGTGAGCGCACGCCGTAGTGCTCCGGCGTGTAAGGACCTGGTAGCTCCGCCAGGGCCATGAGCGGTTCCACACCCCAGGTGATCGGGTAGCACGGCCACGCTCCCACGTTGGCCGCCACGTCAGCCTGCAGCGCTTCGAGGTGGGCGCCGACATCGAACCCGGCGCGCAGCCGGTAGCGCTGCTCGCGGCTGTGCCACGACGCCATGAGGTTCTCGCTGCGATCCTCGATCCAGGCGACCGCCCGCCCCAGGCGACGCGACAGCCAGACCAAGACGGCGTCCTCCCGGGCGAGCGGCAGCTTCTGGCCGAAGGCGCCGCCCACGTCGGGCGCCACGACCCGAAGGTCGGCCTCGGGCATGCCCAGCAGGTCGCAGATGACGGTGCGCACCATGTGCGGCGCCTGGATCGAGGCGTGCAGCGTGGTGCGGCCGCCGAACCGTTCGGTGACGGCGTGCGAACCGCGCGCCTCCAGGGGCAGTGCCGCCTGGCGCCCGGAGACGATCTCCAGTTCGACAATCACGTGTGCAGCCTCCAGCGCCTCGACCAGCCCCGGAGTTGCCATTTCGCCGGCCACCATCACGTTGGACTCCGACTCGGCGGGATGAACCAGCGGGGCGTCGGGAGCAAGGGCCGCCTCGAGCCCCACCGCGGCCGGCAGCGGCTCAATGTCCAGTTCCACCTGCTCGGCCAGATCCTCGGCTTCGGCGGCGGTGGCGCCGACGACCACCGCAACCGGTTCGCCCACGTACCGCACCCGTTCCCGGGCGAGCAGCGGTTGGGCGAGCCGCACGTAGTCGGGACGGTGCAGGACGGCCTCGATGTTCCCGACTCCATCGGCATCGAGGTCTGCGATCGTGTACGCCGGGCCGTGAACCCCACCGATGAGGCCGCTGGCCACCGGGCTACGGATGAACCGGACCGCGGCGGCACCGCCGATGTCGCCGACGAACATGCCCGCGCCGCATAGCAGTGTCGGATCCTCAACCCTTCTGATGGAGCGGCCGACCCAACTCACCCCACTGCCTCTCCGCGGTCTACCCGGAGGCGCCGGCGCCCGGCGCCCGCGCCCGCGCCACCCTGGCCCGCCCCAGGGAACCGTGCAGATCCCCCACTGGGTCCACCTCGCCGGCGGCCGACTCGGCCGCGGCGGCGTGCAGGTCAGCACTCGGCGTCTCACCCATCAGGGTCGCCTCGGCGTCGCCCAGGCGCACCGGCACGCCGGCCACCCCGCCGACGCCGATCCGGGCCTCGGCGATGACGCCCGTCGCCAGCTCCAGGCGCACCGCCGTCATGGCCGCCACGACCGCGAAGTCGCCCGCCCGCCGGCTGAACTCGCAGAAACCGGTCCGCCAGTCGTCGCCGAGTACCGGCAGGCGCACTGCGGCGAGCAGTTCCTCCGGGGCCAGGGACGTCGTGAACACCGTCTCGAAGAAGTCCTCCGCGGCGATCGCCCGCTCGCCGCCCCGGCGCAGCGCCACCATCTCGGCGTCGAGGGTGCGGGCCAGGATGCACCACTCGGCGGCGGGATCGGCGTGCGCGATCGAACCCCCGAATGTTCCCCGCACTCGGATCGGCAGGTGACCGACGAAACGGGCCACCGCAGGCAGCAGCGAGCCGAGGACACCCCCGAGTGGCTCGCTGCGACCGTCGGGTGTCGTCACCGCCGGCGCCTCCAGGCGGGCATGGATCGTCCGCGCCCCCACCGTGAGTGCCCCATTCGACACCGACATCCCGTCCAGACCGCCGAGGTGGCCGATGTCCACGATCACCTCTGGGCGGGCCAGTCGGAAATTCATCATCGGCACCAGGCTCTGACCACCCGACAGCACCTTGGCCTCGTCGCCGAAGCGATCCAGCACGTCCAGTGCGTCCTCCACGGTGTCGGGCGCGGTGTAGGCGAACCGTGCCGGCTTCACCGCAACCACCGCGGGGCGGCGCTGCGGTCCCGCCTCATCGTCGAGCACATCATCATCGGCAAATCTCCGCGATCCTCTACAGCTGCTGCGAACCCAGAGTCACACCGTAGACGTCGGTCCGGCGGTCGGCGCGCGGCCGGATGAGCTCGCTACGGACCTGCGCTCGGGCCGCGTCGGCCAGGTCCACACGCGCCGCCTGCAATTCGTCGCCGTCTCGGGCGAGCGGGCCGGCAACCACCTGCCCGTACGGGTCCGCCAGAATCGACGAGCCGAGGAAGTGCAGGTCGCCGATGTCGCCGGCCTGGGAGGCGCAGGCGATGAACACCTGCGAGAGGTTCGCCTGCAGCAGGACGCCCTGGGCGTGGGGGATCAGCCCGCCGTCGTCGAGGCGGCGGTCGAAGCCACCGATCCAAGCCGTCGGCACGCAGATCAGAGCGGCGCCCGACAGCGCCAGAACCCGAACCACCTCGACGAACCGCAGGTCGTAGCAGACGCACATGCCCAGGCGTCCGAAGGGGGTGTCGAACGTCGGGAGACCCAGATCCCCGGGCGCGAAGCAGAGTTTCTCGCTGTCGAAGAGATGCAGCTTGCGGTAATGGCCGATGACACCCTGACCACTCACGGCCACCGCGCTGTTGTACAGAACCTCATTCTCGACGCCGCCGGCGCGCTCGCAGAAGCCTCCGACGACCACACCGTCGTGCGATGCGGCCACCGCTCGCCATGCCTCGACGGTCGGCCCGTCCAGCGGTTCGGCCTCGGCAACCAACTGGGCCCGGTCCGCCGTGTACCACGGCACGCACAACTCCGGCAGCACGACGATGTCGGCACCCCGTTCGAACAGAGCTGCCGCAGCCTCCACGCTGCGCCGACGGTTGCCTCCGGTGTCCCCGGCCGGGGCGCCGACCTGTGCCAGACCCACCCCGACGGTGTTCACCGTTCCGGTTTCACCGCGCGCGGGCTCATTCCACGCCGAGCAGCCGCAGCAGGTGGCGATCCGGCGGGCACGGCCCACCCACGCTCACGATGCGGCTGTCGCGGTCTGCACAGACCGCGTGCTCCACGCCGGCGGGGACGTGCACCGCATCCCCCGCCTCGAACTCGAGGCGGACGCCGTTGGTGAGGTCCTGCACAGACCCCTTCCCCTCGATGATGAAGATGGTGTCCTCGGACTCCGAGTGGATGTGCGGCACGTTCTGCTCGCCCGGCTCGAGCACCACGTAGTTCATGTTCGCCACCTCGGCGCCCACGCCGGGCCAGACGATCAGCCGGGCGTCCGAGGAGATGATCGGCATCATCAGATCGGGCTCGTCGCGATGGAAGACGCGCAGCGCCATGGTCAGACCTCCTGTGACTCGTAGATGGAGGGGTCGGGCGGGCACGGGCCGCCCACGATCTCCGCGCCCCCGTCTCCGGCCTCGAATTGGTGCGCCGTGGACGGGTCGACGTGCACCATCGATCCCTCCACGAGGGCGTGCCGCTCACCGCTGTCGCCGTCGGTCACCGTGGCGGTGCCCGTGCGCACGTAGTACACGGACTCCGAGGGGTGCTGGAGATCGATGGTGCGCCCACCGGGCTCCAGCAGGAGGCGGTGGAGGGAACGATGCTGGGACCCCACACCGGGCCACACAACGGCCAGGGCCTCGCCGCCGGAGGCGATCAGTGGCAGCGGGACGGCCTCGCCGCTGCCCCGCACGACCTGTACCCGGTCCTCGCTCATCAGACCTCTCTTGCAACCGGCGACTTCAAGAACTGTGTAACCCGTTGAACCGTACTGTAAACGTGGAACCGTCGCAGGCTGGGACTCGAGGCTGGTGGCGCGGCGGGAAACGTCGCCGGCGCCGCAGCCGCACGAGGACAGGTCAGGGCTTGATCACACCGCCGTCGATGCTGATGACGGCCCCGGTCATGAAATCCGACCCCGGGCCGGCCAGCATCACCGCCAAGGGCCCCAGCTCGGGTGGGTTGCCGACCCGGCCCAGCGGCGTGTTCCCCTCCACAGCCGCCATGATCTCCGGAACGTCCAGCAGATGGCTGTTCATGTCGGTGTAGAACGCCCCCGGTGCAATCACGTTGACCGTCACCGACGGCGCCCACTCCCAGGCGAGGCTCTTGGAGAGGCCGATGACGCCGGCCTTGCTCGCCGAATACGCCGCCCAGTTGGCACCGCCGTGGAGACCGAAGTTGGAGGCGACGTTGATGAGCTTGCCGTGGCCCTGCGCCAGCATGTGTTCACCGAAGGCCCGGCAGCAGTAGAACATGCCGGTGAGGTTGGCGCCCATCACCGCCTCCCAGTCCGCATCGCTGGTCTCGGTGGCCGCCTGGAGCAGCAGCACGCCCGCCGAGGTGAACGCGGCGTCCACGCCGCCGGCCCGTTCCCAGGCCTCGGCGGCGGCGGCGTTCACCTGCGCCGAGTCGGTCACGTCTACCGCTTGGGCCAGACAGTCGCGCCCGGTGGCACGCACCTCCTCCGCGGTGCGCTCGAGGGCGCCCGCGTCCCGACCCCAGATGACGACGTCGGCGCCCGCCTCCGCCATCGCCAGCGCCATAGCCCGTCCCAGGCCGCGGTTGCCGCCCGTCACCAGAGCCGTCCTGCCCGCAAGTGTTGCGCTCATGGCATCCTCCCGATTGGTTGCGGATTGCGCTCCGCGATGGCCGGCCGACCCCGCTCCGTCAGTCGCCCCGATTGCCGTCGCCGGCGGCGTCCACCTGCTGCGACCGCGCGGACAGGTTGACCCACACGGCGCGTGCCCGCCTGCGACCCTCGTTCACGATCCGGTGCGGCCGGGTGGACTCGAAGGCGATGGAGTCGCCCGGCTCCAGCTGGTGGGCGGTGTTCTGAAGTTCGACGGTCAAGGTGCCCTCCAGCACGTAGCCGTACTCGTAGCCGCCGTGATGGGTGACCTGCACCGCGCTGGCGGTGCCCGGCTCGTACTCGTTCACCACCAGCTCCAGGCCGCGCCGCGGATCCACCTGCACGAGCCGCCGCAGCACGCCGTTTGCCGTCTCGACCACCTGGTGCTCGGCGGCGCGCTGCACCGCTTCGCGCGTCCCGTCCACGTCCAACTCGAACAGGTCGGCCATGTGCACGCCCAGCGCGGAGGAGATGGCGATCAACGTGCCGATCGAGGGCGACGTGCGGCCCCGCTCGACCATGGAGACCATCGACGAGCTGAGACCGGTGCGCTCGGCGATCATCTGCAACGTCAAGCCCTGCTCAACCCGCAGGGCGCGGATCCGGCCCCCCAATTCGGCCAAGTGCTCCTCGGTGGTCACCACGGTCCGCCGCGGCGAGACCGCAGACTCCGACCCGTCGGCCACCGCGGAAATCTCTCCCTCAGCCGGCTGTGTGCTCACCGTCGCGATCACCGCCGGAGCGCCCTCAGGAACGCGGGCGCCGTGACCGCGCTCCCGCCCCGGGCGCGCCGATCGGTGATTTCGATATAGCTGAAACACGGGCGCACGCGATTGAAAACCGTCCCTCGAAAAGCGGCTATCGTCACGTCGTCCGCACCGGCCCGGTTGAAAGCGGCGCCGGCGCCGAGGCCGAGGAGGCTGGGTGAGCGAGGGGAACGGCGGCCAGAGCGCGGCCGGAACGAAGCTGAGTGGGGAGACCGCCGGACGGCGGGGATCCCCAGGCGGCCTGGCGCGCCTGAACGTATTGGCGGCCATCCGGCACGGCGACATCCTCGGCTCGATCCTGCTCACCATGGCCGTCATGGCGGTCATCGTGGTCGCCTTCGGCGGCAACCCCTGGACGGTCGCCAAGACGATCATCAGCAACTCGCTGGGCCAGGAGATCTTCCTGGGCCAGACGATCATGACCGCCGCCATCCTGACATTGACCGGCCTGGCCGCGGCCATCCCGTTCACGGCGCGGCTGTGGAACATCGGCGGCGAGGGCCAGATGTTCGCCGGCGCGGTCGTGGCGGTGACACTCGGGATCATGCTCCCTGGGGGCACCCCGCACGGACTCTTCGTGCTCATCCTCATCGCCGGCGCAGCGTCCGGAGGCGCTGTCTGGGGCTCGGTACCGGGCCTGCTGAAGGCCTACTTCGGCATCAACGAGATCGTCACTTCGCTGATGTTGAACTTCCTGGCGCTCTTCGCAGCGAACTACGTCGTAACCGTGGCGTGGCCGGAGATCTACGCGCAGTTGCAAAGCCAGGAGATCCACGACAACGCCCGGTTCCCCGACTTCTGGGCCTCGGCCAAGGTCGACATCAGCGTCTTCATCGCCCTCGCCACGGCGGTGGCCGCGTGGCTCCTGATCACCCGCACCTCCCTCGGTTTCTCCATCCGCTCCATCGGCGCCAACCCGCGGGCCGCCCGCCTGGCCGGCGTGCGCACCCGCCTGGTCACCGTGTCGTCATTCGCCACCGCCGGCGCGGCGGGCGGTCTGGCCGGCGCCGTCACGGTGGGAGGCGTCCACCACGACCTGGCCCTGGATCTGTGGATCTCCAACTACGGCTACGTCGGCATCGCCGTGGCGCTGCTTGCCCGGCTGAATCCGATGGCCGTCCTGCCGGCGGCGTTCATCTTCTCGACGCTCCGCGTGGGGAGCAACAGCCTCCAGGCCGCCGCGGGCATCTCCTCCTCCTTCGGCGAGGTTCTCATCGCCACGTTCGTCATCATGTTGATGGTCACCGGGGCCATCAAGTTCCGCTACGCGCAGCACTAGGGGCACCGT
>JAGWAK010000011.1:29869-30302 GCA_021296435.1 Acidimicrobiia bacterium | reverse complement strand
AGGCCCGGGTGCAGCGCTCGCCGCCCAGCATGAACGTGGCCGTCCCCTGCTCCCAGCACTCGTAGATGTTCGGGCAGCCCGCCTCCTCGCAGACGGTGACCAGGTCCAGATCGCGCATGACCCCCGAGATCCGGCGGAACTCCGGACCGGTGCGCGCCACCACCCGAATCCAGGATGGCTTGCGGCCGCCGCCGGCGGGAGTCTCCGGCGCCCGGGACACAGCGGCGACCGGAACCGTCACCGATTGCCGTGGCCGCAGATCCCCCGCAGCAGGGACCGTGCCCGCGGCGTGCTCGGGCTCAGGGGCTGCCGCCACCAGGCGCCGGCCGCCCGGAGCGGCAACGTCGGCCCGGTCCCACCCCGATGTGCCCCCGCGCTGGGCGGCTCGCGCCGCGGTGGCGTCGACGACCGCAGGCATCGTGACCGCCCCACC
>JAGWAK010000011.1:0-29811 GCA_021296435.1 Acidimicrobiia bacterium | reverse complement strand
GGTCCACATTCAGGGCGAACCCGTGCAGGGTGCGACCCCGCCGCACGCGCACGCCGATGGCCGCGATCTTGCGGGGCCGCATCCCGGCGGGGTCGAGCCAGACCCCCCGGTGACGCTCGAGCCTTCCCGCCCCGGGCAGCCCCAGATCGGCGAGGACGTCGATGAGCAGGTCCTCGAGACTCTCCACGTACGCCGCGGCAGCCCCGAGCCCACCGGCGCGAGGACCGCCCAGGGTCAGGATCGGGTAGCCGACGAGTTGCCCGGGACCGTGATAGGTGACGTCACCACCCCGGTCGGTGCGGCAGAGCTCGGCGCCGGCGGCGGTGGGATCCATCAGCAGGTGCGCCGCTGGGGCTCGCGGGCCCATCGTGACGACGTGCGGATGCTCGAGCAGCAGAAGGTGGTTGCGCGAGCTGTGGGCGTGCAGGCCCCGCTGCAACGCCCAGGCCTCGTCGTAGCCGACCCGGCCGAGCCAGCGAACGGCCAGGTGCCGGGGAGCCACGACCCCGGCGGTGCGCCGTGCGGGCGCCGGGCGAGCGGCCGCCACCTCCGGCGCCACTAGAGGATCTCGGCTTCCCAGTCCCGCGTCTGGATGATGTGGCGCAGGCGATCCAGGAAGGCGGCCACATAGGCGCCGTCGAAGGCCCGGTGATCCCAGGCCAGCGCCAGCACGCCGACCGAATGGATGGCAATGGCCTCGTCGCCGCGCTCGCCGGTCACCACGACCGGCCGACGCTTGATCCCGTCAGTGGACAGGATCGCCACCTGCGGCTGGTTGATGATCGGGAACTGCATCAGGGTGCCGTACTGGCCGGGATTGGTGATGGTGAAGGTTCCCCCGGTGACCTCGGCAGCCGAGAGTTCCTTGCGGCGGGCACGCGCGGCCAGGTCCACGACCTCGCGGGCGATGGCCCGCAGGCGCTTCGTGCCGGCGTCCCGGACGACCGGGGCGAGCAGCCCCTGGAAGTCAAGGTCCACGGCCACCGCCAGGTGCACGCTGCGGTGCACGACCAGGTCGGTGCCGTCGATGCTGGCGTTGATGTGGGGGAAGTCGGCGATGGCGTCGCAGGCCGCCCGGGCGATGAACGGCAGGTAGGTGAGGCTGAAGCCCTCCTGGGAGCGCCAGGCCGCCCGGGCCTTGCGGCGGACCTCCTCGACGCCCTCGAAGTCCACCTCGACTGCGGTCAGCACGAGCGGCGAGGTGGCCTTGGAGGCCACCATGTGCCGGCCGATTGTCTTGCGGATGCTGCTCAGCGGAACGACCTGGGGTAAACCCGGATCGGCCGGGGGCTCCGGCTCGGCTGCGGCGGGTGGCGACGCCGGCTGGGGCGGGGCAGCCCGGCGCTCTCGGATGACGCGCTCCACGTCGGCCCGGGTGACGCGGCCGCCGACGCCGCTGCCGGAGATCTCGGCGACGTCGATGCCGTGCTCGTTGACGAGCCTGCGCACCACCGGGGACAGCAGCCGCGGCTGGGACCGATCCCCGTCGTCGGGCTCAGGGGACGGTTCGGGCTCGGGCGGCGCGGGGGTCGGATCCGGCTCGGGTGCGGGCGGGGGCTCGGGCGCGGGCGTCGCGGCCGCAGGTGGCTCGGGGGTCGTCGCCCGCTCCGGTTCGGGCTCGGGACTGGCCGGTGGCTCGGGAGCCGGCTCGGGCGCGGGCGCATCAGCGCTGTCGGAGATGACCGCCAGCAGCGCGCCCACCTCCACCGTCTCCCCTTCGGGCACCACGACCTGCGTCAGGACTCCCGACGCCGGTGACGGCACCTCGGAATCCACTTTGTCCGTGGAGATCTCGAAGAGCGGCTCGTCGCGGTCCACCTCGTCGCCGACCTGCTTGATCCAGCGGATGATGGTGCCCTCGGTCACCGTCTCGCCCAGTTGCGGAAGAACCACGTCGGCCATTGCGCCCGTCCTTGTGTACTCGGTCCTGGTGTTCCCGCCGGTGGCTGTCGCAGCGGCGCCGCTAGCCGTGCAGCGATCGGCCGGTCAACGACAGCACCGTCTCGCCGAACAGTTCGCTGAGTGTGGGGTGCGGCTGGATGAGGGCGGCCACGTCAGCAACGGTGGCCTCCCAGTTGACGGCCAGGTACCCCTGTCCCAGTTGCTCGGTGGCCCACGGCCCCACGAGGTGCACGCCGAGCAGCCGCCCGGCGTCGCCGTCGGCGCTGCGCTCGGCCACCACCTTCACGAACCCGTCGGTGTCACCCACGATCATCGCCCGACCGTTGGCGGCGTAGCGGTGCTTGGAGACGACCACGTCCAGCCCGGCGTCGGCGGCGTCCTGCTCGCTGAGCCCGGCGAAGGCCACCTCGGGACGGCAGTAGATGCACCAGGGCACGTTGCCGTAATCCACCGGTGCCGGCTCCTCGCCGAGCAGGTGCTGCACGGCAAGAATGCCCTCGGCGAAGCCCACGTGTGCCAGCTGCGGGGTGGCGATCACGTCGCCGACCGCGTACACGCCGTCGGTGCCGGTACGGCAATACTCGTCGACGACCACGAAACCGCGCTCGTCGACCTGCACCGCGGTGCCGTCGAGTCCCAGACCCTCGGTCACGGGCCGGCGCCCGACGCTCAACACGACGAGTTCGGCCCGCGCCTCGGCTCCGTCGCCGAAGCGCACGACCATCGACTCGCCATCCGGTTCGGCACCGGAGGTGCTCACACCGGTGTGCACCTTCATACCCCGGCGCTTGAAGGACCGTTCGACCTGGCGGCTCACCTCGGCGTCGCACCCGGCCAGCAGCCGCGGCAGGACCTCCAGCAGCGTCACCTCGCTGCCCATGTCGCTCAGCATCGAAGCGAACTCACAGCCGATGGCGCCGCCTCCGACCACGACGGCGGTGGCCGGCACCGACTCGATGGACAGCAACTCGTCGGAGGTCACCACCCGCTCGCCGTCGACGGTGAACCCACCGAGTGCCCGGGGCACCGAACCGGTCGCCAGGATCACGTGGCGGCCGGTCAGCACCACGGTCTCGTCGCCGCCGGTGACCGTCACGGTGCGGCCCGCCCCCAGGGCGCCGCTGCCGTCGTAGACGGTCACCTTGCGGCTGCCGAGCAACTTGGCCAGCCCGCCGGTCAGGCGGTCGATGATGCCCTGCTTGCGGCTCTGCGCCACGGACATGTCGAGCGTGGGAGCCGAGGTGCCCACCCCGAACTCGCCGGCGTGGCCCACCGCCCGGAAGACCGCGGCGGTCTCCAGCAGTTCCTTGGCGGGGATGCAGCCAACGTGCAGGCACGTGCCGCCCAGCTTGGAGCGCTCCACGAGGCCGACGTCCAGCCCGGCGCTCGCCGCAAAAAGCGCCGAGGCGTAACCGGCCGGGCCTCCGCCGACCACGATCAGATCGTGCGAGGTCACACGGCCAGCCTACCGGTCGCCCCGTGCCCGCCCCCGAGAGCCCGGACGGGCGCCCGGGCGGCCGGAGCGACCCGTCGCGCCCCTACGGGAGGTACGTCCGGGGGTTGACCGGCGCGCCGTCGATGCGCACCTCGAAGTGCAAGTGCGGACCCTGCGAGAAGCCGCTGTTGCCCACGTAGCCCACCACCTCGCCGATGGACAGGGTCTGGCCGGTCCAGACGGCGATGTCCTGCATGTGCGCGTAGAGGGTGGACATGCCCCCGCCGTGATCCACGATGACGGTGTTGCCGTAGCCGCCGATCCACCCGGCGAAGTCGACGCGGCCCGACTCGGCGGAGCGGATGGAGACGCCGTAGGACCCGGCGATGTCGATGCCCTCGTGCATCCGTCCCCAGCGCGGTCCGTACTCGGAGCTCACCCGGTCGACGAGCGGCCAGCGCACCGCGCTGGGCGGGACCACGGCACCGACCGCGGGGCAGTCGATCCAGCTGCCGTCGCTGTCCAGGGGCTGGCGGGGGTTGTCGAAGCAGATCCCGCGGCGGCGATCCCGCTCGGCGGCCTCGAGCTCGATCTCGGCGACCCGTGCGGCCATGATGGCGTCGACTTCCGCCTGCGCCGCCTCGAGCGCCTCGATCTCGTCGTGCAACTGCTGGATCCGTACCTGCAACTCGGCGTGCAACTCCGCCTGCACGTCGCGCATGCGGCTGTGCTCGGCGAGCGCCTCGCCCTCCTGGGAAGCCAGCGCCTCGATGGTTCGCTGCAGCGATTCGAGGGTGTGGCGGCGTTCGTCGATCTCGATGACGGCCGCGTCGAGGCCTTCCAGCAACTCCTTGTCGTATTCGCCCACCATGGTCAGCAGGACATGGCGGTTCTCCAGATCATGGACGTCATTCACCTTCCACGACAGGGCGGTGCGGTGTTCGGTGGAGTAGACGTACATGTTGACGAGCCGCTCTTTCGCCAGTTGGCGCCGGACCTCGAGAGCGATCTCGGCGCGTTCCAGCGCGCTCTCGGCCGCCCCGTGGAGTTTGGTGGTGAGGGCTTGGCGGGCGCCGATGTTCGCCAGTCGGGCCTCCGAGAGCGCGATCAGGTCGGTCGTGCGCGCCAACTTGGCCTCCACCTGAGCCGTCGAGAGTTGCAGCGAGTCGATCTCGGAATCGAGGAGGCCCTGCTCGGCACCCAGTTGCTCGAGTTCGGAGCGTGACTGGTTCAGTTGATGGTCGCCGGCTAGCCGATCCTGCAAGTACCGGTGATCGGCGGAGTCCTGGGCGCGGGCGGGAAGGGCCGGCAGGATGACGAGGAGGCAGGCGGCGAGAAGCCGCGCACGTCTTGACATGTTCTGTACGGGCCCTCAACCCCACTCGCCACTGGCAACACTAGCCACAGTAGTTTCCAGCAGCAACAACCCCGGGGGGCGAATCCCCCGCCGATCCTCGCTGGGACGGCGTCGCCCGGCCGGGGGCAGGTCGCCAGTCGGGCGGGGGCAGGTTGCCGGTCGGGCGGGGATTCAGCGAATCAGGACCTGGAACGCGAACGCCGCCAGGATCGCCAGCCCACAGAGCAGGGTCAGGGTGATCAGCAGCCGCGTGCTCACCGCGGCGACGCTAGCGGCGGTGCGAGACCTAGCGTGGATCGTGCAGCGTGCGGCGGCGTTGGGAGAACTCATGAACCGTTCCGATGGCAGGCCCGTCGTGGTGGCAGGGTCGAGCGGCCTCATCGGCCGGGCCCTGGTCGCCGAATTGCGCCGCCGGGGCACAACGGTGCTGCGGCTGGTGCGTCGCCCCGCAATCGCCGCCGACGAGATCGCCTGGGATCCGGCCGCCGGCAGCCTGGAGGCCGCCGCCCTGGAAGGTGCCGGAGCGGTGATCAACCTGGCGGGCGCAGGCATCGGTGACCGTCGCTGGAGCGCCGCCCGCAAGCAGGTCCTGCGGGACAGCCGGGTCGGGAGCGCGGCGCTCCTCGCCGCGACCATCTCCGAGCTCTCGGGACCGCCCGCGGTGATTCTCAGCGCCTCGGCCATGGGCTTCTACAGCGAGCGAGGCGATACCGTCGTCTCCGAGCGCACCGGACCGGGGCACGGGTTCCTGGCCGAGTTGTGCCAGGAATGGGAGGCGGCGGCCCGACCGCAGGCGCCGGTGCGCACCGTGCTGCTGCGCACGGGTGTGGTGCTGACCGCCGACGGGCCGTTCCTGCGCCGGCAGCTGCCCCTGTTCAAGCTCGGCCTCGGCGGGCGCCTGGGCCCCGCCGGCCGCTGGGTGAGTTGGATCTCGCTGGCCGACACGATCGCCGCAATCTGCCACGTCCTGGACAGCGACGTGTCGGGACCGGTCAACCTCACCGCACCCAACCCGGTGACGAACGCCGAGTTCACCCGGGCGCTCGGCCAGGTGTTGCGCCGCCCCGCCGTCCTGCCCGTGCCGCTGCTGCTGCCACGCCTCCTGCTGGGCTCCGAAGCCCTGGCCGGCCTCACCCAGAGCGTCCGCGTGATCCCCGAGGTTCTCCTGGCGGACGGTTTCGAGTTCGAACACCCCGACGTGACCACCGCCCTGGCAGCAGCCCTCAGCCGCTGATCACCCGGTCGGCCCCGACCGGACAGACCAACGAGGGAGGGGACGCCGGGGGGACGGCGCCGGATCGATTTCGCCAGATGATCCGCCGACGCCCACCGGCGGCCCCGACCGGACCGGCTTCTAGCCGCGGCCGCCTCCCGGCAGCACCCGGTAGGCGTCGTAGACGCTGTCGACGCGGCGCACCGCGTGCAGCACCGAGGAGAGTTGCACACCGTCGGAGAGCTCCAACTCGAAGCGCATGATCGAGGCGCCGTCGGCACCGGCGCGGGCGTTCACCGAGGTGATGTTGGCCTGCTGCTCGGAGACCGCCACCGTCACGTCACGCAGCAGGTGCGGCCGGTCGAGGGAGCGCACCTCGACGGCGGCGGTGAACACCGTGGCGGCGCCTTCCTCCCATTCCACGTCGATGAGACGAGCCGCCTCGCCATCGGTGCCGAGCGCCGCCGCGTTGGCGCAGTCCGCCCGATGGATCGAGACCCCCCTGCCGCGGGTCACGAAGCCGATGATGTCGTCGGGCATCACCGGCGTGCAGCACTTGGCCAAGCGCACCCAAACGTCCCCGAGACCCTCCACGTGCACACCCGCCCCACCGGAGCGCTTCTGTGAGGAGCGCCGGGGAGCCAGTGCGGTCGCCGAGACCCGCTCGGCGGGCTGGGAGCCTTCGGGGTCCTCGCCGCGCAGGCGGCGGGCGACCCGCTCGGTCACGGTGCGCGCCGACAGGTGGCGCTCACCGACGGCCACGAAGAGCGCTTCGGTGTCGTCGTAGTTCAGGGCTTTGGCCACCTCGCGCAGCGTCTCGGAGCGGATGACCGGGGCGATCGGCAGCGACTCGCGACGCAACTCGGCGGTGATCTCGTCGCGCCCCCGGTTGAGCGCCTCGGTGCGACGCTCCCGCGTCAGCCACTGGCGGATCCGCGAGCGCGCCCGGCTGGTGGTGACGAACTGCAGCCAGTCCTGCGACGGCCCGGCGTCGGGATCCTTGGAGGTCATCACCTCCACGGTGTCGCCGGTGGAGAGCTTCGTGGTGAGCGCCACGAGGCGGCCACCGACGCGGGCGCCGATGCAGCCGTGACCGACCTCGGTGTGGATGGCGTAGGCGAAGTCCACCGGGGTGGCGCCCACCGGGAGGGTCACCACGTCGCCCCGCGGCGTGAAGACGAACACCTCGTCCTGCTCGAACTCGGTCGTCAGGTTGCCGAGGAACTGCTCGGGGTCGTCGCTCTCCTCGGACCAGTCGATGATCCGGCTCAGCCAGGCCAGATCGCCGCCGCTCTCCTCCTTGTAGTCCCAGTGGGCGGCGACACCGTGCTCGGCCCGGGTGTGCATCTCCCGGGTGCGGATCTGCACCTCCACCACCTTGCCCTGCGGCCCCACCACCGCCGTGTGCAGACTCTGGTAGAGGTTGAACTTGGGCATGGCGATGTAGTCCTTGAAGCGGCCCTGGAGCGGCTTCCAGATGGCGTGGACGGCGCCGAGGGCGGCGTAGCAGTCCCGCACGTTCTCGGTGACGACCCGGATGCCCACCAGGTCGTAGATATCGCTGAACTCGCGGTTCTTCAGCACCATCTTCTCGTAGATGCTCCAGAGGTGCTTGGGGCGGCCCGTCACCTCGGCGCCGATGCCCAGTTCCAGCAGCCGCCCCTCCACGGTGACCAGCAGTTGCGCCAGGAACAGGTCGCGCTCGGGGTCCTCCTCGGCGACCAGGTGGTCGATCTGGGCGTACCACTTGGGGTGGAGCGCGGCGAAGGCCAAGTCCTCCAGCCGGCTCTTGAGGTCCTGCATGCCGAGCCGGTGCGCCAGCGGGGCGTAGACGTCGAGGGTCTCCCGCGCCACCTGCTGCTGCTTGGCCGGCGCGAGGGCGGCCAGGGTGGCCATGTTGTGCAGCCTGTCGGCCAGCTTGATGATGAGCACCCGCAGATCCTTGGCCATGGCCACCAGCATCTTGCGCAGCGAAGCGGCCTGATGGCGCTCCCGGGTGGTGAACTCGACGCGGTCCAGCTTGGTGACGCCGTCCACGATCTTGGCCACGTCGGGACCGAAGTCGGCCTCCACATCGGCGAGCGAGCGGTCGGTGTCCTCGATGACGTCGTGCAGCAGGGCNNCGTCGAGGCCCAGGCGGGCGACGATCCGCGCCACGCTGAGGGGGTGCTCCACGAAAGGCTCGCCCGACTTGCGGCGCTGAGCCTGGTGGGCGCTGGCCGCCCAGGCGTAGGCCCGCTCGATCAGTTCGGTGCCGGCGCCGGGGTAGTGCGTCGTGTACTCCACCAGCAGCGACGTGATCGGCCCGGCGGCCGGGTGGCCCCGCCAGGGCTGGAGCCTGTCCCAGGGAGGTGTGGCGACCTGCTCGGAACCGGCGGCGGGGGCGCCGGTGGTGACGCTCGTGCTCATCACCGGTGCGCCGCGTGCGGCCTGGAACTCACACCAACAGCATCGCAGAGCCAGAGGGCGATCACTCGCCGCCGCTCACTCGTAGCTGACCAGTGACTCCACGCGCAGCTCCTCGAGACGCCGGCGCCCGCCCAGGAACGCCAGCTCCACGAAGAAGGCCAGGCCCACCACCTGCCCGCCGGCGCGCTCGACGAGGTCGCAGGTGGCGCGGGCGGTGCCGCCGGTTGCCAGCACGTCGTCCACGATGAGCACCCGCGCCCCGGCAGCGAAGGAGTCCACGTGCATCTCGAGGCTGTCGCTGCCGTACTCCAACTCGTAGGTCACGCCGACGGTTTCCGCCGGAAGCTTCCCCGGCTTGCGCACCGCGGCGAACCCCACGCCGAGGCGTTCGGCCACCGGGATGCCGAAGATGAAGCCGCGCGCCTCCGCCGCGGCGACCACCTCGACGCCGGCGTCGGCGAAGCGCTCCGCCAGGGCGTCGGCACAGGCCCCGAAGGCGCCGGGGTGCGCCAGCACAGGGGTGATGTCCTTGAAACCCACCCCGGCAACCGGGAAGTCGGGGATCTCCCGGACCAGTTCCCGCCAGAGACGCTCAGCCTCGGGGAACTTCATCGCGGCTGGAAGGTGCGGGCGGTGAGCCGCATGGGATCGGTCACTTGCGCCGCTTCTTGGCCGGCCGCGCCGGATAGCTGCGGCTGGTGGTGACCCCTGACCGCCCGACGGGGCCGCTGCCGGACCGTGCGGCTCGGGACGGGGTGGCGGCCGGGCGGCGGCGCTCGTGTTGGGGCTGCCCCGGCCGCTCACCGGTGACCCAGACGTGCAGCCAGGCCACCAGCGGTGACGCCACGAACAGCGACGAGTAGGTGCCGGCCAGCAGGCCAACCAGCAGGGCGATCGAGAACTCCTGCAGCGTCACCGCTCCGAGCACGAAGCGGCCGATGATCAGCAGCGACAGCACCGGCAGCACCGACGTGATGGTGGTGTTGATCGACCGCATGAACACCTCGTTGACCGAGCGGGTGACGATCTCGAAGTACGGGTCCTTGCGGGTGCGGGCGTTGCCCCGGATCTTGTCGAAGACGACCAGCGTGTCGTACAGGGAATACCCTAGGATCGTGAGGAAGGCGATGACCGTGGCCGGCGTCACCTCGAAGCCGAACAGGGCGTAGAACCCGACGGTGACGAGGATGTCGTGCCCGACCGCGACGAGGGCCGACACCGCCATCTTCCACTCCATCCGCAGCCAGATGTAGACGGCGATCACGATGAAGAACACGATGAGCGCCAGGCGCGCCTTGCTGGTGATCTCCGCACCCCAGGACGGTCCGACCGCCGAGAAGGAGACGTCGTTGGGGCTGATGCCGCCCAGGTTGGCCAGCGCCGCCGACACCGCCGACACCGCCGTGGTGTTGCCGGGGGCCACCTCGGCGCGCACCCGCACCACACCCCCGCCGAGTTCCTGGATGCGGGCGTCGGCCTGCCCCACCGTCGCCAGGGCGTCGCGGATCTCGGCGATCGAGTGCTCCCCCAGCGGCGCCTCCCAGAACGTCCCGCCCTCGAACTCGATCACCAGGTTCAGGCCCCTGAACAGCCAGGCACCCCCCGCGATGAGCAGCACGACCACCGAAAGCACCACTGAAAAGCGCCAGAGACGCTCGAAGTCCAGGTTGACCTGGTTGGCGTACATGCGCCGCAGGCCACCGCGCAGCGTCGTGTTCCGCTGGTTCATGATCGGGCCTTGCCGGTGGCCGGGGTGGCGCTGGCCGGCGTCGCCGGATCCGCCGCGGCCGCTGCCACGACGGTCGCCATGCCCACCAGCGCCGGCCGCTCGGCACTCCAGCGCGCCAGGGTCCGCACGATCGGGCGAAGGAAGAAGTAGGTGGCCACCAGGTCCAGGATCGAGGCGATGGCCAGCATGGCCGCGAAGCCCCGCACCGAGCCGATGGTGAGCAGCCAGAGGATGCCGGCGCCGATGAGCGTCGCCAGGTTCGCCCAGAAGATCGTCCGGAACGCCACCGGGAACGCCTGATCGACCGAACTGCGCAGGGTGCGGCCGCCGAGCACGTCCTCCTTGAGGTGCTCGAAGTAGACCACGTTGGAGTCCAGTGACACGCCGATCGCCACGATCAGACCGGTCACCCCGGCCAGCGTCAGCGCCAGCCCGCGCGTCTCGGACAGGAACGACAGGATCACCCACAGCAGCACACCCGACACCATCAGGCTGCCGAGCGCGGCGGCGCCCAGGAACCGGTAGTAGGCGAGCATGTACAGCGCCACCAGCGCCAGGCCCACGATTCCGGCGATGAGCCCGGCGCGCAGGGCGTCGCGGCCCAGCGTGGCCGAGACCGTGCGCACCAGGCCACTCTCGGCGGGATCCTCGAACACCATCGGCAGGGCGCCGTAGTCCAGCACCAGCGCCAGATCGCGTGCCTCGGACTCGCTGAAGGCGCCGGTGATGTTGATGCGGTCACGCTCGAATGCCCGGGCGTTGACGACCGGCGCCGACTCGACGGTGCCGTCCAGCACGATGCCGAGTTGCCCGGTGGGGCACACCAGCGGATCGGGCGCCTCGTAGTAGCAGGTGCGGGCGGCGGCGTTGAACCTGTCGATGCCCTCGGCCCCTTCGAGGGCGGTGACCTGCACGTTCCACTGGGCGAACTCCAGGACCGGCGTGGCGCTCTCGAGCGCGGCGCCGGTGACCAGCGCCGGGCCCAGCAGGAAGTGGAACACCTGCCCGTTGGCGTCGGGGCTGGAGGGCAGGATCACAACAGCGTCGGCGTCATCGGTCGCCGGCGTGCTCACAAAGCCGTTGAGCAGGTCCTCGACATCGAGCCGGTCGCCCTCGTCGGACTCGTCGGCATCGGTCTGGTCCTCCGCGCCGGACTCCTCGATGGCGGCCTTGTAGGCCTCGATCTCGGCGAGGGACACCGAGCGGGCCAGCAGGGGCCGGAAGCGCAGCTCGGCCGTCTGCCCGACGAGCGCGATGGCCCGGTCCTGGTCGTCCACACCGGGCAGCTGCACCACGATGTTGTCGCCCTGGACGGTGATGTCGGGTTCGGCCACGCCGAGGGCGTCGACCCGGTTGCGGATGATCTCCAGGGCCTGCTCGAGCGCCTCGGTCGTGACGTCGGTCTCGCCGGGCACCGGGCGCAGCACCACCTCCACGCCGCCCTGCAGGTCCAGCCCCAGCAGTGGCTCCTGGTGGGTCACCAGGTTTCCGACGAGCAGGCCGACGGCGATGGTGAGAATCCCAACCAGCGACCGGTTGCGGCGCAAGGCGGCGGCGAGCCTCTCAATCATCGCAACGACCCCGGATCGGACTCACTCGGGAACGGGCGGCGGCGTACGGGCAGGAACGCCGGCAGGGATTCGGCCTCGCCGGACTCAGTTCGAGTCGCTGTCCCACTCCTCGTGGTACGTGATTCGCTCGGCGATGGAGTCCCGCGTCACCTTGACGCGGACATTGTCAGCGATGTCCACGAAGACGGTCTGCTCGTCGAAGCTGGCGATCCGGCCGTAGACCCCGCTCGACATCACCACCTCGTCGCCGACCTCGAGCCTCGACAGCATCTCCCGGCGGTTCTTCGCGCGCTTCTGCTGCGGCCGCAGCAGCACCAGCCACAGCAGTCCGAGGATGATGATCAGCGGCAGGAAGCTGCCGAATCCGCCGCCCCCGCCGTCCTCGGTGCTGGTTGTGCAGGCCTGCGCGACGAACAGGATCAGGAGGAATAGAAAGCTGCGCACGTCACCCGCCTTGTGGTTCGGTTGTGGTCGCGTCGACGCCGGATCGAACCGGGCGCGGTCTTGAAGGTTAGCCCGTCGGCGGCCGTGTGACGATCCGGGCAGCCGAACTCTCGGCCGGGAATCAGCGCTCCCAGACGGCCCGAATCGCCGCGGTGTGCGCCTCGAACCGGCCCTCGGCGATGGCAACGCGCGTGGAGCGCATCAGGTCGAACAGCCAGGCCAGGTTGTGCAGCGTCAGGATTCTCGTGGCGGCCGTCTCGCCCACCATCAGCAGGTGGCGCAGGTAGGCGCGAGACCAGCGACCGACCGGGTCGTTCGCCAACGCCGGATCCAGCGGCCCGTCGTCGCGGGCGAAGCGGGCGTTGGTCAAGTTGAGGCGCCCCTCGGAGGTCAGGACGGTGCCGTGGCGAGCCAGGCGGGTGGGCAACACGCAGTCGAACATGTCCACGCCCACGCTCACCGCCTCGAGGATGCTGAGCGGATCGCCGACCCCCATGAGGTAGCGGGGGCGGTCGGCGGGCAGCATCTCGGTGACCGCCGCCAGCGGCTCGAGCCGCTCGTGGGGCTCCTCCCCCACCGAGAGCCCGCCGATGGCATAGCCGTCGAAGCCGACCTCCAGCGTCCGGGCTGCGCTGGTGCGACGCAGGTCCACCTCCAGGCCACCCTGCACGATGCCGAACTGCAGCTGTGACGGCGGGGCGATCGACCGGTGCGCGGCGCGGGCGCGGGCCGCCCAGGCGGCGGTCCGGTCCGCGGCGGCCTCGATGACGGGGGGCGGCGACGGCAGCGGCGGGCACACGTCCAGGACCATGGCGATGTCCGAGCCCAGCAGCGCCTGCACCTCGACGGCCCGCTCGGGGGTGAGGGTGTGGGTGCTGCCGTCGTAACTGGAGCGGAAGGTGGCGCCCTCGTCGTCCAGCTTCGGCTCCAGGCTCATCACCTGGTAGCCGCCGGAGTCAGTGAGAATGTGCCCCGACCAGTCCATGAACCGGTGCAGGCCGCCGCGCTCGGCGATCAACTCCGCCCCCGGACGCAGCATGAGGTGGTAGGTGTTGGCGAGCACCACCGCCGCGCCGAGGTCTTCGAGGTCGGCACTGGTGAGGGTGCGCACCGCCCCGCGGGTCCCCACCGGCATGAACGCCGGCGTGGTGAAGGATGCCCGCGGCGTGCGAACCTCGCCGGCTCGGGCTCCGCCGCAGCGGGCGGTCTCGGTGAAGCTCAGCATCTCGCCCCCTCGCCCGCTCACGAGCACAGCCTGCTCACCAGCATGGCGTCACCGAAGGATCCGAACCGGTAGCCCGACTCGAGGGCGATCTCGTAGAGCCTCCGCCAGCGCTCGCCCACGAACGCCGCCAGCAGGCACAGCAGGCTCGAACGCGGCATGTGGAAATTGGTGAGCAGCACGTCGGTGACCGCAAAGGGGTACGGGTGCCGGATGAAGAGGTCGCTGGACCCCGCCAGATCGCCACGGACCGCCGCGGTCTCCAGGGCGCGGACGACCGTGGTGCCCACCGCCACGACCCGGCGGGCCTCGCCGCAGGCCGCCCAGGTCTCGGGCGGGACGGCGTAGCGCTCGCTGTGCATCACGTGGTCCTCGAGCCGCTCGGCGGTGATCGGACGGAACGTGGCGACGCTGATCCCCAGGTCCAGGGGTGCCACACCGATCCCGGCGGCGCCGAGTTCGGCCAGCACCTGCTCGCTGAGATGCAGACCCGCCGTGGGGGCCGCGGCGGAGGTGGGGCGCCGGGCGTAGATCGTCTGGTAGCGCTCGGCCGGCACCGGGTTGTGCACATAGGGCGGCAGCGGCACCTCGCCCAACTCTTCCAGCAGCGCTGAGATGCTGGGGTGGGCGAGAGCGGTGACCTGGCGGGTGCCGTCCGGATCGGCCGCCCCGACCCGCAGCACGTCGTGCCCCGCGGCATCCCGCAGCACCGTCTGGGGCGGCACCCGTCGCCCGGGCCGTACCAGCGCTTCGGCCACCGCTGCCGGCCCGGGGGTGGTGACCAGCACTTCCACCCGCCCGCCGGTCGGCTTGTGAAGGTGCATGCGGGCGGGCGCCACGCGGGTGTCGTTGACCACCACGGTGTCGCCGGGGCGCAGCAGGCGCGGCAGATCGTGCACCCGGCGATGCTGGACCTCGTCGTCGTTTCCCCCGTCGACGAGCAGCCGGGCGTCGTGGCGTGGCTCGACGGGTTCCTGCGCCACCGCCTCCGGCGGCAGCGCGTAGTCAACTTCGCCGGTTCGCATCAATCGAACAGGCCGGCGGGCCTCTCTGAGTCGTTGCGAGCCTCGGCGTCGCCGCCGGCGAACCCGCCCGCCCCCGGCTGCCCGCTGGGCGGCTCGAGCCCCAGATGCTCCCAGGCGGCCGGCATGGCGACGCGCCCGCGCGGGGTGCGCATCATGAGCCCCTGGGTGATGAGGAACGGCTCGTAAACCTCCTCCACCGTCTCCGCCGGCTCGCTGACACTGATGGCCAGTGTGGACAGGCCGACCGGTCCCCCGCCGAAGCCGCGGCAGAGGGCGTCCAGCACCGCCCGGTCCTGCTTGTCCAGCCCGCGGCCATCCACGCCGAAGACCGCCAGGGCGGCCTCCGCGGTGGCTTCGTCGACGCGGCCGTTGCCCTCCACCTGGGCAAAGTCCCGCACCAGGCGCAGCAGCCGGTTGGCGATACGGGGGGTGCCCCTGGCCCGTGTCGCGATCTCGGCGCCGGCGGCCGCGGTGACCTCCACCCCCAGGATGCCGGCGGTGCGCGCCACGATCTGCTCGAGCTCGCCCGGGGGGTAGAAGTCGAGCCGGGCGGTGAACCCGAAGCGGTCGCGCAGCGGCCCCGTGATCAGCGACGTGCGCGTGGTGGCACCGATGAGCGTGAAATTCGGAAGGTCGAGGGGAATCGAGCGAGCCGCCGGCCCCTTGCCCAAGACGATGTCCACCCGGAAGTCCTCCATGGCCGGATAGAGAACCTCCTCCACGGCCCGGCTCAGCCGGTGGATCTCGTCGATGAACAGCACGTCGCCGTCGGCAAGCTTGGTCAGGATGGCGGCGAGGTCCCCGGCGCGCTCCAGTGCCGGACCCGACGTGGTCTGGGTAGCCACACCCATCTCGGCCGCCACGATCCCCGCCAGGGTGGTCTTGCCCAAACCCGGGGGCCCGGCGAACAGCATGTGCTCGACGGTCTGCGCGCGCTCCCGGGCTGCGCCGCAGATGATGCGGAGATGGCGCTTCAGCTCCGCCTGCCCGATGAAGTCGGACAGGCTGGTGGGGCGGATCCCGAACCGATTGGCACGCTCGTCGTTCTGCTCGAGAGGGTCGGCGCCGCCGGCCAGCACCTCGGTACGCATCTGCGCTCTCTCCCTCAACCCGACCGGTGCTGCGGTACCACCGCTAGCGGACACCGGAGAGTTGGCGCAGCGCCTCGCGCAGTAGCTCGGAGACGTCGCCCTCCTCCGGCAATCCGGCCACCACCCGGTTCACCTCGTCATCGCGGTATCCCAGTTGCCCGAGCGCGGCCCGCAGATCGCGGTAGGTGCCGCCGCCCGCCTCGCTCGGGGCCGGCACCGCCACGGTGAACTCCGGCACCCCCAGGCGAGCCTGCAACTCGACGAGCAGCCGCTGCGCCGTCTTCGCCCCCACCCCGGGCACGAGGCACAGCGCATCGATGTCCCCGGCCGCCAGAACCCGCTGCAGCACCGCCGGGTTGTGAACCCCGAGGATTGCCAGGGCGAGCGAGGGCCCCACCCGGTTTGCGCCCAACATGGCCTCGAAGCAGCGCAACTCCACCCGCGAGCTGAATCCGTAGAGCGTCTCGGCGTCTTCGCGCACGTGGTGGTGGACGTACAGGAGGACCTCCGAACCGAGTGGGCCGAGCGCCCGTAGCGTGGCCTCCCCCACCGTCACCCGGTAGCCGATGCCCGCCACCTCCACGAGCAGCTCGTCGAGATGGCGGTCGAGCAGCCGGCCGCGCAGCGATCCGATCACCGGGACACCGGCGCGGCGACGGGCGACTGCGCGAGATGACACAGCGCCACCGCCGCGGCATCGGAGACATCCGCGGGACGCAACGGCTCGGGCAGGCCCAGCAGCATCTGCACCATCTGGGCCACCTGGTCCTTGCCGGCCGCTCCGTCGCCGCACACGGCCTGCTTGACCTGGTTCGGGGAGTACTCCACCACGTCGCAACCCGCGGCCACCGCCTCGGCCATGACCACACCGGCCGCCTGCCCCACGCTCATCGCGGTGCGCACGTTGACCTGGAACAGCACCCGCTCCAGCGCCACCACCGCCGGGGTCAACTCGGCCAGGAGCCCGCGGATCTCGCGCTGTAGCACCGCCAGCCGCCGCGGCACCGGCTCCTGCGGCGACGTGGTGATGACGCCCGCTGCCAGCGCCGTGGTGGCTGCCCCGCGACCCGACAGGCAGCTGTAGCCGCAACGCGAGAGACCAGGATCTATACCGAGAACGAACACTCGTACGAGGTTAGACGGAGGCGGCCAGATCCTGGAGGATTTCGTCGGGGATGTCGAAGTTGGCGTACACCTCCTGGACGTCGTCATGATCGTCCAACTCGCCGACGAGGCGCAGCACCGATCGGGCCTGATCGGTCGAGGTCACGGGCACCGCCTGTGTCGGCAGCATCGTGGACTCGGCGTTCTCCACGACGATCTCGGCGGCCTCGAGCGCCGCGGTCACCGCCGGCAGGTCCGTCGGCGCGCAGGTCACCCGCCAGGTGTCGCCCTCGTCGACGATGTCCTCGGCCCCGGCGTCGAGGGTGGCCATCATCAACTCCTCCTCATCGACGGCTCGGGCAACGGTGACCACCCCGGCCCGGCGGAACTGCCAGGCCACCGCCCCCGGCTCCGCCAGCGAGCCGCCGTGCACCCGGAACAGGGCGCGGACCTCCGAAGAGGTGCGGTTGCGGTTGTCGGTCAGCACCTCGACGTAGAGGGCCACCCCGGCCGGCGCGTACCCCTCGTAGGTGAACGGCTCGTAGGCAACCCCCTCCAGCTCGCCGGTTCCCCGCTTGATGGCCCGCTCGATGGTGTCCAGGGGCACCGAGGCGTCGCGCGCCTTCTGGTACATGGTGCGCAGCGTGGGGTTGCCGTCGAGGTCGCCGCCGCCGGCGCGGGCGGCCACCTCCACCTGCCGGATGAGGCGGGCGAAGAGCTTCCCCCGGCGCTTGTCGGCGGCTCCCTTGCGGTGCTTGATGGTGGCCCATTTGGAGTGACCCGACATCTACGCAGTCTCCTCGCAGAACAGGCGGTGCAGGCGCAGATCGCCCGACAGCTCGGGGTGGAACGTACAGCCCCAGGCGCGACCCTGGCGGCAGAGCACGGGATGGCCGTCGAGGCGGGCGAGCACCTCGACCTCCGGCCCGACGCGCTCCACGATCGGCGAGCGGATGAAGACCGCCGTCATGGGTGACGGACCCAGCGCTGCGATCGGCAGGTCGGCCTCGAAGGACTCTGTCTGGGGCCCGTAGGCGTTGCGGCGTGCGGAGATGTCGAGGGCACCGAAGCAGTGCTGGTCGTCCCGCCCGTCGGTGACCTCCGATGCCAGCAGCAGCAGACCGGCACAGGTTCCGAGCGTGCTCATCCCGCCGGCGAGACGCTCCGCCAGCGGTCCGGTCAGGCCGTTGGCGTCGAGCATCATCGAGATCGTCGTGGACTCCCCGCCCGGCAGGATCAACCGATCCACGTCGGCGAGTTCGTCGGGGCGGCGAACCGGTACGGCCGCGGCCCCGATGCTCCGCAGAGCCGCCAGGTGCAATTCCGCGGCGCCCTGCAGCGCCAGCACGCCTACTTTCACTGATTGGCCTTCACGGGTCGGCCTTCACCAACCCCGCTCGGCCAGCCGGGTCTCCAGATTGCCCAACTCGAGTCCGGGCATCGCCTCGCCGAGGCCGCGGCTGACCTTCAGCAGGATGGCGGGATCGTCGAAGTTGGTGGTCGCCTCCACGACGGCCTTGGCGCGGGCCGCAGGGTTATCGCTCTTGAAGATGCCCGAACCCACGAAGGTGGCCTCGGCGCCCAACTGCATGACCAGCGAGGCGTCGGCGGGTGTGGCGACGCCGCCCGCACAGAACAGCGGTACGGGCAGCCGGCCCGCTTCGGCGATCTCACGCACCAGCGCCACCGGCGCCTGCAGCCGCTTGGCCCAGTCGTACAGCTCTGCGCTGTCGGCGACGGTGATCCGGCGGATGTCGCCGGTGATGGACCGGAGGTGGCGCACCGCCTCGATGATGTTGCCGGTGCCGGCCTCGCCCTTGGAGCGGATCATCGCCGCTCCCTCCGAAATCCGCCGGAGCGCTTCGCCGAGGTTCGTGGCACCGCAGACGAAGGGGACCGTGAACTGCCACTTGTCGATGTGGTGGGCCTCATCGGCGGGCGTCAGCACCTCGCTCTCATCGATGTAGTCCACGCCGAGGGCCTCGAGCACCTGCGCCTCGGCGAAGTGGCCGATGCGAGCCTTGGCCATCACCGGGATGGTGACCGCCCCGACGATGGACTCGATCATCTCCGGCGGGCTCATGCGCGCCACACCGCCGTCGCGGCGGATGTCGGCCGGCACCCGCTCGAGGGCCATCACGGCCACCGCGCCGGCGTCCTCGGCGATCCGGGCGTGCTCCGCGGTGACGACATCCATGATGACGCCGCGCTTGAGCATCTCGGCGAGGCCGCGCTTGACCCGCATCGTGCCCTGGGCGCGCCCCAGAGGGGCGGGTGGGGCCGTTGCGTTGGCGTCGGAAGGATCGGCGGCAGCAGTCATGGTTCCAGTGTACGACGCGGCGGTTGGCTCACGGTCGGCGAGGGGCGCCGCCGGCCGCAGCGAATCGGCGGCGCCGGCGTGGGCCGCTCACAAGTCGCCGAGAACCGTGATCCGGTCAGCCACGTGGACCCGCTGGCGGCCCGGTCCGAGGGCCTCGTGCATCCAGAGGTGGCGGATCGCCGGCGAGCGACGCCTCAGCCTGGGCGCGCTCTCCTCCATGCGGGCCAGCGCACCCACGACTCCGGGAGGGAACCGTGTCAGTTGCGCCGCGCTGATGTCCGCCGCCACGATCTGCGCGGCGTCGAGACGCCGCGGCGCCCAGGCCGCGCCCAGGGGACCGCCCAGCAGCGCCAGGGCACACAGCCGGGTGTCGCGGCGCGCGGTGCCGTCGGCGATGCGCGCCAGCAGGTGGGCGAGCGTGCCTTCCAACTCCACCGGGGCCAGGGCCCCCAGCAGCCCGGTGGTCACCGCCACCGTGGCGGTGCGGGGGCCGCGCCCGTAGGCCAGCGCGCCGCAGGCCTCGTCGTCGATCACCGCCAGCCGCGGCACCGGCAAGCCGGCACCGAGGCACAACGCCTCGACGTACACCTCCATCCGTTCGGCCTCGGCCGCAAGCGGGGCGCGCGCCCCGGCCAGACGTCCCGCGATCCGCCCCGCCGACAGCAGCGCGGCGGCAATCGCGACCGCCAGAGCCCCGACGGCGGCCACGACGATGATCAGCACCATCAGCCCAGCACCCTCTCGTAGACGGCGGCGTAGCGCTCGGCGAGCCGGTCCATCGAGAACTGCTCCGCCCGCTCAATGCCCCGGGCCACCAGATCGCCCGGTGTCACCAGAACCTCCCGGAGCGCCCCGGCGAGGCGCTCGGCGTCCCCGGGCGGCACCAGCGAGGCCTCGACCCCCGCACGCGCCACGCGGGTGTAGCCACCGATGTCGGTGGCCACGATCGCCGTCTCGGCCGCCATCGCCTCCAGCAGCACCACGCCGAAGGACTCGCCGTGCAGCGACGGCGCGCAGAACACGTCGGCGCCGCAGAGTCGGCTGATCTTCTCGTCCTCGCTGAGGCGACCCAGCCACCTGATGCGGCGGTCATTGGCCGTGAGCCTCCGGAGCGTCTCGGTCTGGGGACCCTCGCCCCCCACCCACAGCACCACATCGGGCGGCAGCCTGCGCATTGCCTCCAGCAGCACGTCGAGGCCCTTGCGTGGCTCGTGGCGACCCACGAAGAAGATCGTGGGACCCTCGGTGGGGTGCGGCTTGGTCTGGCGGAATCGCTCCACGGGGACGCCGTTGAACAGCACCTCGTAGGCCCCACCCAGGTGGCGTCGGGCCAGATCTGCGGCCTCGGCGGAGACGGCGCCGCGCCAGTCCAGGCGATTGCAGACCCAGCGCAGCACCGGCGAGACGTTCTCGTAGGCGGCGGACCCCCCGGCGGCGTGGAACGTGGCCACCAGCGGGGCGCGCTTGGATACGAGCGCGGCGAGCGATGGCGCCGGCACCAACGGCTCGTGGACGTGCAGGAGGTCGAAGTGCTGATCACGCAGCACCGCGTAGCTGCGCTGGAACGCCGGGATGTCGAAGGCGATCGGAGCGAAGGATCCGTTCGCGGCGATGAAGAGCGAGTTGCCGATGGGGATGATGTCGGGCTCGGGCGGGGGCCCGTCGCAGGGTCCCAGCAGGCTCACCGCCAGGCCGCGGCGGCGCAGGGCGCGTGCCAGGTACAGGGCCTGCATCTGCACCCCGCCGGGAAGGGTGAAGCTGTAGGGGCTGATCATCCCCACGCGCACGGAGTTCACGCTAGCGGGAGCGGGCCCCGGCCGAAGCCCGGGACCCGGAGCGCCACGCCGCCACGGCCTCGCGGTCGCTCGGCCAATTGGGTTGCATCAGGTGCCACTGGGTGGGGTCCGGGCGGATCATCTCCTCCAGCAGGTGGGCCAGATCCTGGGTGGCCTCGGCAACGACGGTGCGCAGGCGACCCTCGCGGCTGACCAGGACCGGCGGATACGTCTTGGCGTGGCATTTGCCGCCGCGCCGCCGCACCACGACGCCCACGATCGGCGACCCGGTGCGCCGGGCCAGCACCGCCGCGCCGCCCGGCAGGGTGGTTGTCTCGCCGAAGAACTCCACCTCCACGCCGCCGCCGCCGATGTCCCGGTCGGTGAGCAGGCACACCACGTGACCGTCGTGGAGAGCGTGCGTGAGCGCGCCGAGCGCGTCGGGGCCGGCCGGCACGATCTCCATGCCGATCCGGCGGCGGAACCGCTCCATCCAGGCGAACAGCTCGGGGTGCTCGATGGCTTCGACGACCGCGGTGACCTTGGTCCCGGGCCGTTGCGCCAGCCAAACCCCCGCCCACTCCCAACTCCCCACGTGCGGCAGCGCCAGGATGGCGCCCGGCCCCATGCACAGGGCGTTGGAGATGTTGTCGTAATCCTCGAAGGTGAAACCGGCGTCCACCTCGGCCGGTGAGGCGGACGCCAGCCGGGCGCAATCCACGTAGTAGCGGCCATAGGCCACGAAGGTGTCACGGACGGCGCGGCGCAATGCGGCCCCGGAGGGCGCGGCACCGTCCGGCGCCACCCGGCACAGGTTGCGCTCCACGATGAGCCGCTGCTCGCTACGCCGCAGCGCCAGGGCGCTGGCCAGCAGCCGTGTCCCGCCGTCGACCAGCCAGTCCGGCAACAGCGGCAGGAACCTGGCACCGAGCCGGTACTGCTCCAGCACCAGACGGTGCCGCAGCCGCGCCCGCAGGTCGAGACCGCGCCGGTTGCGACCGCTCAGAACTGCCGCCAGATCTTGGCGAAGCGCTGCACGACGGTGACCAGCGTGAGCCCCAGCAGCGCCCACAGCACGTACGGCAGCCAGGGGGGCACAAGCAGCCCGAAGCACAGCACCACGAACCGCTCGGCACGTTCGGCCAGCCCGCCGCGGGCGTCGAGCCCCAGCGACTCGGCCTTGGCGCGCAAGTACGAGACGAACTGCCCCGAGGCCAGCACAGCCACCGGCAGTAGAGCCAGAACCCCATCGTCGAGCAGGTGATAGGTGAGCGCGCCGAGGATCAGCGTGTCGGAGATCCGGTCGGAGACCGAATCCAGGAACGCGCCGCGGGTGCTGACCGTCCCGGCGGCCTTGGCGACCGGGCCGTCGAGCAGATCGCCCAGTCCGGTGAGGACGATGAAGGTGAACGCCAGCCCGAACCGGTCGATGACCACCATGGCGGCCGTGGCCGCCGAGGCCGCCACCCCGAACAGCGTGACATGGTCGGCGCGCACTCCGAGCCGCCAGAGCACCTTGCCGATCGGGACGACCACACGGTCGACCCCCACCCGCCAGCGTCCGTCGAACACGACCCCTGCCGGCCCCGCTACCGGCCCGCCACGACGACCGGACCGCTAGTCCGGCGGCCCATGGATGTCGCTGTCAGTAAGGTCCGACCAGTCCTCGGGGTTGTCCTCGACGATGACGTCCAGGACCTTCGGCTCCACACCGTCCACGAGGACCAGACCTCGCCGCAAGGGCCGGACCTCGTTCGAGAAGAGCAGGATCCGCCAGGTCGGGCGCGAGAGCCAGCCGCGCCAACCCATCTGCGCCGAGGCGTGGCCGACCGGGAAGCCCACCGCCCGCACCGCCTCGAGGAGGGCGTCGGTCTCCTCGACGCGCAGCTCCCAGCCGGCCCGGAAGTGGTAGGCCGCCAGCACGCACAGGGCGATGCCCGCGGCCAGGAACCCGCCGTTGACGATGTTCGGATCACTGCTGAGCGTCAGCGCCCAGGTGGCGATCACCACGACGCCCAGGAACGCGTAGAGGGCGCCCGGCACGCGGCGGCGGCTGTTGTTGGGGAAGACGTACGGCCCGACGTAGCCGCTGACGTCCAACTCGGGGGGCAACTCGTCGCCGGTGTCGGTGCCGGCGAAGACGGCGGCTGGCGGCGGCTGCTCGGGCTCGGTCCCGGGGGGCATGATCTGACGCTATCCCGCTGCGGGTGGCCAGGCGCCCCGCAGCTTCCGCCAGGTGTCCGCCAGCGTCTCGGGCAGGACCCGCACTCCGCCCACGGTCGTCATGAAGTTGGTGTCGCCGGCCCAGCGGGGCAGGCAGTGGACGTGCAGGTGGCCGGGCACCCCGGCGCCCGCCGCCCGGCCCAGGTTGAGCCCCACGTTCACCCCGTCGGGGTCGTAGGCGGCCCGCAGCGCCCCCACCGCCAGGCGCACCGCAGCCCACAGCTCCGCCCAGGTGGCGTCGTCGAGGTCCTCGGGCGAGGCGGCGGCGGCGTAGGGCACCACCAGCAGGTGCCCGGTCGTGTAGGGATAGGCGTTCAGCACGGCGTAGGTGTGCTCGCCACGCCACAGCACGAAGGTCTCGGAGTCGGGGAGGTCGCCCCGCCCGATCGCCTCGAAGGGCGAGGAGAACCCCGAGCCCTCCTCGTCCGCCTCGGCGCTCACCGCGGCCACGTAGTCGGCTCGCCACCCGGCCCAGAGCCGGCCCAACTCACTCATCGCCGCCAACCGGTGCGCAGCGGTCCATCAGCGCGGCGCCGCCTCGGCCAGCATCCGGGCCGTCAGGGTGGCCAGCGGGACGTCCCGCTCGGTCTCGGCGGCCCGCGGGTTGACGCCCACGGTGCCCGCCGCCACGTCGCTGGCGCCGACGACCAGCACGTAGGGAATTTTCTGGAGCTTGGCGGAACGCACCCGCCGCCCCAGCGGCTCGTCGCTGGCCATCACCTCGACGCGCAGTCCCGCGGCGCGCAGTGCGCCGGCCACCTCGGCGGCGTAGGCGGCGTGGTCGGCGGCCACCGGCAGCACGCTCGCCTGCACCGGGGCCAGCCAGGTGGGGAACGCGCCCGCGTAGTGCTCCAGCAGCACCCCGAAGAACCGCTCCACCGAGCCGAACAGGGCGCGATGGATCATCACCGGCCTGCGGCGCTGGCCGTCGGGGGCGGTGTAGTACAGGTCGAACCGTTCCGGCAGGTTGAAGTCCACCTGCAGCGTGGAGAGTTGCCAGGCCCTGCCGATGGCGTCGGTCACGTCGACGTCGATCTTCGGGCCGTAGAAGGCGCCGCCGCCGGGGTCGGTGACGTAGTCCAGGTCGGCGGACTCCAGGGCGGCACGCAATCCCTCGGTGGCATGGTCCCACATCTCGACGGAGCCCACCGCTTTGCGCGCCGGGCGCGTGGAGAGCTTCGCTTGGAAGTCGTCGAAGCCGAAGGCCCGCAGCACCGACAGCACGAAGTCCAGCAGCGAAGCCAACTCCGACGCCACCTGCTCGCCGGTGGCGAAGATGTGGCTGTCGTCCTGCGTGAACCCCCGCGACCGCAGCAGGCCGTGCACCGCCCCCGACAGCTCGTAGCGGTAGACGGCACCCAACTCGAACAGGCGCAGCGGCAGGTCCCGGTAGGAGCGCTGGCCGGACCGGTAGATCATCACGTGGAACGGGCAGTTCATGGGCTTGGGGTAGTAGGCGGCCCCGTCAAGCTCCATCGGGGGGTACATGCTCTCGGCGTAGAAGTCAAGGTGGCCGCTGGTCTCCCAGAGGTTGGACTTGGCCAGGTGCGGGGTGTACACGAACTCGTAGCCGCCCTCGGCGTGTCGGCGGCGGCTGTAGTCCTCCATGAGGTGCCGCACCAGCGCCCCCTTCGGATGCCACACGGCCAGGCCCGGGCCGAGCTCCTCGGGCCAGGACACCAGGTCCAGTTCCCGGGCCAGGCGCCGGTGGTCACGCCGGGCGGCCTCGGCGAGGCGGTGCAGGTGGGCCTTCAGGTCGGCAGCGCTGGCCCAGGCGGTGCCGTAGATGCGCTGCAGCATGGGACGATCGCTGTCGCCGCGCCAGTAGGCGCCCGCCACCCGCTGCAGGGCGAAGTGGCCGAGGCGGCCGGTGGAGGGCACGTGCGGGCCCAGGCAGAGATCCACAAAGCCCTCACCGTTCGCGTAGCAGCTCACGCGGCCGTCGCCGCCGGCCTCGCCGGCCAGATCGGCGTCGGCCTCGGCGTCGGCGGTGCTGACGCGCTCGATGATCTCGCGCTTGTAGGGGTGGTCGGCGAAGACCTCCAAGGCCTCGGTGGCGTCGATCTCGCGGCGCACGAATGGCTGATCGGCGGCGATGATCTCCCGCATCCGCGCCTCGATGCGCTCCAGGTCCTCGTCACTGAAGGTGGCCCCGCCCGGCAGCTCGAAGTCGTAGTAGAAGCCGTCGGCCACTGGTGGCCCGATGGCGAAGGTCGCTCCCGGGTAGAGCCCCAGCACCGCCTGCGCCAGGACGTGCGCCGTGGAGTGGCGCAGCGTGTGCAGGCCGCGCTCGCTCCCGGCGGTCACGATCTCCACCGTGGCACCGTCGGCCAGCGGGGTGCACAGGTCCACCTCGGCGCCGTCGGAGGTTGCGATGACCGCGTCACGAGCCAGCCGGCGGCCTATCGAGGCGGCCAGCGCGGCGGCGTCGGCGCCGTCGGGGAGGTCGCGCGCCGAGCCGTCCGGCAGCAGCACCCGAACCATGGGGGAACGTTAGCGGCGGGCGTCGCCGGGGCCGCGCCGCTCCGGGCCGGTTGTGTCGGCGCGAAGGTCCACCCCGACCAGCATGGCGGAGGCGGCGACGCCCTGACCCCGGCCCGCGGCATCGTCGATGCGCGCCAGCGCAGCCGGCGTGTCGAGGTCGTCATCGAGGGCGGCGCGCACGTCTGCGAGCGGGCCGTCACCGGAGGCGGCGCGCTGCCAGCGCTCCAGGCGCTCTGCGGCCTCGACCATCATGGCCGGACGCCACTCCCAGGACTCCCGGTAGTGATGCGCCAGCACGGCCAGCCGCACCGCGCGCGGGTCGTACTCCTTCAGCAGGTCGCTCACGAACACGAGGTTGCCCAGCGACTTGGACATCTTCTCGCCATCCATACGGACCATGGCCTGGTGCATCCAGTGGCGGGCGAACGGCTCGCCGGTCGCCGCAGTGGACTGCGCCCGCTCGCACTCGTGGTGCGGGAAAATGAGGTCGGAGCCGCCCCCGTGCAGATCGATGGTGGTGGCGAGTTCGCGCATCGCCAGCGTCGAGCATTCGATGTGCCAACCCGGCCGTCCGGGCCCCCACAGCGACCCCCACTCCGGCTCATCGGACGCCGACGGCTGCCAGAGCACGAAGTCCAGGGGATCCCGCTTTGCAGGATCGTCGGGGTTCCCGCCCCGCTCGGCCGCCAGCACCAGCATCTCGGTCCGGTCCAGCTTGGAGAGCTCGCCGAAGCCCGGGAATGTGGCCACCTCGAAATAGACGGCCCCGCTGGAAACGTAGGCATGGCCTCGGTCCAGCACCATGCCGATGAACCCGCGGATGTCGGCGATGGCCGAGGTGGCACGCGGCTCGCTCCAGCACGCCAGCATGCCGAGCGCAGCCATGTCGGAGTCGAAGCGGGCCACCTCCGCTGCCGCCAGATCCAGGTAGTGCACACCCAGCGAGCGGGCCTTGCGCAGGATGTCGTCGTCGACGTCGGTGACGTTGCGCACGCAGCGCGTCTCGTGGCCCCGGTCGCGCAGGCGGCGCTGCAGCACGTCGTAGGTGAGGTAGGTGGCGGCGTGGCCCAGATGGGAGGCGTCGTAGGGCGTGATCCCGCAGGTGTACATGGTGACGACCGGGCCCACCTCGAAGGGCAGCACCTCGCCGGCGACGGTGTCGAAGATCTGCATGGGCCGCGCCGCAGAGTCCGCCGGCCACTCCGGGTCCGGCGGCGAGGCCGTCACTCGTCGTTGAGACCCGTGAAGCGCAGCGCCACCCGGGTCTTGTAGCGACCGTTCAGTTGCAGCAGCACGGCGGCGAATGCCTCGATCGGCGCCGCGTTGGACAGCTCGCCCGCATCCAGCGGGCGAAGGTCCGGGATCTGAGAGACGACGGCGGCCGTGGCCTCCGTTGCATCGGGATGGTCCGAGCAGATCAGCACGTCGGAATCCACATAGTGGTCGATCTCGCTGAGCTCCTTGGCCGGCACGTGGTGCAGCGCGGCCGCCACCTTGGCCCTCGGAATCGCCGCCTGGATGCTCGCCGCAACCGACCCTCGCGGCGGCACGAGCGGCTGGAACTCGTGCGCCACCCTCGCCAGGGCGTTGCACATCGAGACCACGACCTTGCCGTCGAGGTGTTCCTCCACGGACTGCACGGTGGCCGCGGCGGCGTCCCAGGGCGTGGCCAGCACGATCAGGTCGCACTCGGCGGCCGTCTCGTTGTCGCCCGAGCCGATCGGCAGTTCCCTGTCGGGCCAGACGGCCACGAGCTTGTCACGGGCCTCCATGGCGCGGTACTTCGAACGTGATCCCAGGACCACTTCGAACCCCACGCTCGCCAGCCGGACAGCAAGACCCTTGCCGGCCGGACCCGTCCCGCCCAGAACACCGATGCGCATGGGGCCTAGGGTACCTTGAGGGCGATGGGCCTCTTGTCTGGGAAGCGATTGCTCGTGACCGGCGTCCTGACCGACGCCTCATTGGCCTTCTCCGTCGCCCAGTTGGCCGGCGCCGAGGGGGCGGAGTTGATCCTGACCGGCGCCGGGCGCGGCCTGCGCCTCACCGAGCGCACCGCCCGCAAGCTGGAACCGGTCCCCGAGGTGCTGGAACTCGACGTCACCGAGCCCAGCCACGTCACCGCCGTGCGCGAGGCGCTGGCCGAGCGCTGGGGCGGCGTGGACGGCGCCCTGCACGCCATCGGCTTCGCCCCCCAGGTCTGCCTGGGCGGCGACTTCATGGCGGCCGGCTGGGAGGACGTATCGGTCGCGCTGGAGGTCTCCGCGTACTCGCTGAAGGCGCTGGCCGACGTGGTCACGCCGCTGATGCCCTCCGGCGGATCGCTGGTGGCACTGGACTTCGACGCCACGGTGGCCTGGCCCGTCTACGACTGGATGGGCGTCTCCAAAGCCGCCCTGGAGTCGGTGGCCCGCTACCTGGCCCGCGACCTGGGGCCGCGCGGCATCCGCGTGAACCTGGTGGCGGCGGGTCCGGTGCGCACCATGGCCGCACGCTCCATTCCGGGCTTCGAAGCGTTCGAGGAGGCTTGGACCGAGCGAGCCCCGCTGGGCTGGGACGTGAACGACGCCGACCCTGTTGCCCGGGCCTGCGTGCTGCTGCTGTCGGACTGGCTGAGCGCCACCACCGGGGAGATGCTGCACGTGGACGGCGGCTACCACGCCATGGGGGCCTGAGCGGTTCTCCCCACTCCCGCCGCGGTCCGGGCGGGTGCGCCGGCCGCAAGTCCGGCGGGACCTCCGCGGTTCTCGTCTCGACGGGTGCCCGAGGATTGCCGCCGGCTATTGCAGGGCCTTAGTGTTTCACGGCGGAACCAGCAACGGAGTACGGCACGGAAGGGGTTGTCATGCAGCGACCGATCGAGGTCATGGCCGAGGGTCTGGGCCATCCCGAGGGACCCGACATGCTGCCCGACGGGCGCGTCGTGTTCGTGGAGACCTACACCAGCGACGTGAAGGTCAGGGAGGACGGCAAAGGAGGCTCCGTCTACCGCTACTGCGGCGGCGGCACCAACGCCTGCATCGTGGGCGGCGACGGCGACGTCTACGTCACCCAGAACGGCGGCACCGTCGGGGCGTGGAAGGCACGCGACCAGGTGACACCGTCGATCCAGCGAATCCGCCCCGACGGCACCGTCAACTACGTGGCGACCGAGATCGAGGGTGTGGCGCTCAACGCCCCCAACGACCTGGCCTTCGGGCCGAACGGGTCGCTGTACTTCACCGATTCCGGCGAGTGGGACCAGGTCAACAAGCCCGACCCGAGTCGCATCTTCGAACTGTTCCCCGACGGCACGGGGCGGGTGCTGCAGGAACTGGAGCCCGTCTACACGCGTCGTCTGGGTGGAGTCGTACACGCTGGAGGTCCGGCGGCGGCGCCCCGACGGCACGATCGAGCACATCTGCACGCTCCCCGACGGCCACATCCCCGACGGCTTCAAGCTGGACGCGGAAGGTAACTACTGGATCACGGCGTTCATGTCCGGCGTCATCGACGTCATCGCCCCCGACGGCACCTACCTGGACTTCCTGGAGTGCCCCTATGTGCCGCTGAACTGCTGCTTCGACGGCACCACGATGTGGGTCACCGACTTCGGCGAGATCACCGAGGTGACCGCCGAGGCCCCCATGGTGGGGCGCCTGCTGCGCATCGAACTCGGAGTCGAGGGAATGACGCCGTTCCGGGGCTCCATCGCCTGAAGGCGGGCCGCCGGTTGGCGGTCGTCACTCCACGGGCAGTTGCAGCGTGCCGGCGCGCTCGATCACGAGACCGTCGGCGAGGAGCGACGCCACGATGCGGCGCGCCCGCGGCAGGTCATCATCGAGGCCCATGAGACGCGGCGCCGCGGCGGCCGGCTGCGGTCCGGCGCGGAGTGCCTCCACGAGGCGTCCCCGCCCCTGGCGATCGGAGCCCTCGAAGGGCGCCTGGGCGACGCTGACGCCTGCCGAGCCGTCAGCGGGGTCGGGACCTTGTCCTCGCCAGGCGCAGTGCTGCTGGACCGGGCACGGCGCACAGGCCGGGGCGCGGCGGGTACAGACGGTCGCCCCAAGGTCGAAGAGCGCCTGATTCCAGAGCCAGGCCTGCCCGGCGGGCACGAGGCGGTCGGCCGCCCGTTGTGCCTCGCTCCGGGTCAGTCGACGCCCGCTGAGGCGTGCCAGGACGCGCCCCACGTTGGTGTCCACGACCCCCACGTCGCGCTCGAAGGCGAGAGCGAGTACCGCCCGGGAGGTGTACGGCCCGACGCCGGGTAACGCCAGAAGCCCCTCGAGGCTGGCCGGGAAGCCCCCGGTGGCTCTGATGCGGCACGCTGCGGCGTGCAGGTGCAACGCCCGGCGGTTGTAGCCCAGACCTCGCCACGCCTCGATGATCGCGCTGGCGGGCGCCTCTGCGCACGCCTCCGGCGTGGGGAACCTGCTGCAGAATTCCCCGTAGCGGTCGAGCACCCGGGCGACGCCGGTCTGCTGCAGCATCACCTCCGCCACGAGCACACGCCAGGGATCGCGTGTGC
>JAGWAK010000102.1:4630-8806 GCA_021296435.1 Acidimicrobiia bacterium | reverse complement strand
CGCAGTACATGCACAGGGCGTAGTCGATGTCGAAGCGGTCGATCTTGGAGCGCTGGCGGGGCTTGCCCCCGGGACGCCGGGGCGGGGCCAGATCCTTGTGGCCCTCGATGTAGATGCCCCAGTCGGGCCACTCCCGGGCGCACAGCATGCACACGGTGCAGTTGTCGTGGTGCAGGCCGATGACGCCGCGGGCCCGGGTCGCCGGTGCCTCCTTGACGTGCGGGTACTGCACGGTGTGCGCCCCCCGCGAGGGCGCCGGGATGGGCTTGCGGAGCCCGTCGGGGAACAGCGTGCGCAGCATCGTGCGACCGGTGACCCCCATCCCCTTGAGCATTCCCATGCCTCGCATCATCCGCCCTCCCTCTCAGTTCCGCCTCAGACGAGGACCTTCAGCACGCCGGTCACCACGATGTTCAGCAACGACAGCGGGATGAGGACCTTCCAGGCCAGCTTCTGGAGCTGATCCTCACGCAGCCGTGGGAACGTGAAGCGGAACCAGAAGATGAGCGCCGAGACGGCCATGATCTTGATGAACATCACGAACGGGCCGATGAGGTTGAACCAGCCCGATGTGGGATCCAGGCCCGGCACGTACCAGCCGCCGAGGAACAGCACCGAGGCGATGCCGGCGAAGGCGAACGCCGTTCCGAACTCGGCCATGAAGAAGAACAGGAACCGGAAGCCGGTGTACTCCACCTGGTAGCCGCCGACGATCTCCGACTCGGCCACCGGCATGTCGAAGGGCGGCTGGGTCAACTCGGCCTGCACCGCCACCAGGAAGATGGCGAAACCCACGAACTGCGTGAGGATGTACGGGTTACCGATGGCCCCCCAGCCGAAGATCTCGCCGGTGGCCTGTGCCAGCACGATCTTGTTGAGGTCCAGGGTGCCGGCCTGGATGACCACGCCGATGGCCGCCAGCACCAGCGGCAGCTCGTAGGCGATGAGCTGCCCGGCGGCGCGCATGCCGCCCATGAGGGCGTACTTGTTGGCCGACCCCCAGCCGGCCATCAGCACGCCGATCACCGACAGCGACGCCACCGCCAGGGCGAAGAAGAGGCCCGCGTCGAGCCCGCTCACGACCGCGTCGGGACCCACCGGTAGGACCACGAAGAGCAGGAAGGTGGACACCAGAACCACCACCGGCGCCAGGGCGAACACGTAGCGGTCGGCGCGGCGCGGGAACACGTCCTCCTTCTGCAGGAACTTCACGCCGTCGGCCAGCAACTGCAGCGTGCCGTAGGGGCCGGCCTCCATGGGGCCCAGCCGGCTCTGCATGAAGCTCATCATCTTCATGAGGAACACGTAGCCCAGGATGATCGCCCCGGTCGGGATGACCAGGGCCACCACCACCAGCTTGATGGCGGTCTGCTGCCAGTAGGCCAACTCGATGGCGAGGGTCCACATCACCGGTCGATGTCCCCCAGGATGAAGTAGAGGCTGGCCAGGATGGTGATCACGTCGGGCACGTAGACGCCCCGCATGACCCAGGGTGTCACCGAGATGTTGTTGAACGAGGCCGAGCGGATCTTCACCCGGAACGGCCCCAGGTCGCCCTTGCTGACCACGTAATAGCCCATGACGCCCAGGGGGTTCTCGGTGGCCACGTAGGCCTCACCGGCGGGCACCTTGATGATGACGGGGACCTTGGCCATCACCGGCCCCGCCGGCAGGCCGTCCAGCATCTGCTCGATCATGTAGGTGGCCTCGCGGGTCTCCTGCAGGCGCACCCAGTAGCGGGCGAAGGAGTCGCCGTCGGGGTGCGTCCAGACCTTCCAGTCCAGCTCGTCGTGCACCAGGCCGCAGGGGTTGTCCCGGCGCATGTCCCAGTCCACGCCCGAGGCGCGCAGGTTCGCCCCCGAGAGCCCGTAGGAGAGGGCGACGTCGGCGGGGATGACACCCACGCCGCGGGTCCGGGCCTCGAAGATCTCGTTGCCCAGCAGCAGGTCCTCGAGCTCGTCGCAGAAGTTGCGCATCTTCACCATGACGCCGCGGGTATCTTCGATCCAACCCTTGGGCAGGTCGTCCTTGAGGCCGCCGATGCGGTCGAAGTTGGGGTGGAAACGCCCGCCGGTGACGGCCTCGATCTGGTTGAGGACGAACTCCCGGTCCCGGAAGGCGAAGAACACCGGGGTGATGGCACCGAGCTGCACGCCCATGTCGCCGAGGAAGAGGGAGATGTTCGCCAGCCGGGACAGCTCGAAGAGGATCGTGCGGATCCAGGAGGCGCGGGGCGGCACCTCCACCTCCATGAGCTGCTCGGCGGCCAGGATGAACGGCACCTCGTTGGCGAAGCTGCCCAGCCAGTCGATGCGGTTGATGAGGGTGGTGACCTGCGGGAAGGTGCGCACCTCGGCCAGCTTCTCGTAGCCCCGGTGCATGTAGCCCATGACCGGCTCGGCCGCCACCACCTGCTCGCCGTCGAGGCGGGCCACGATGCGCAGGGTGCCGTGGGTGGCCGGGTGCTGGGGACCGATGTTGAGGGTCATGCCCTCGGTCTCGAGCTCCACGTTGACGCGGGCGTCGGCCGCGGCGGCGGCGATGAACTCGCGCTGCTCCCGCTCGGTGACCGTCATGATCGGGCTCTCATGATCCGGCCTCCCCGGCGACCTCGGGCATGTCCTCCACGTCCACGAGGCCGGGCCACGGCTTGACGCGGCGGGCCAGCAGCGGGAAGTCCTTGCGCAGCGGGTGACCCTCGAACTCCCCCGGCAGGTAGATGTGGCGCAGGTCGGGATGGCCGATGAAGGCGATCCCGAACATCTCCCAGGCCTCGCGCTCGTGCCAGTTGGCGCCGGCGTACACCGGGATCCACGTCTCGACGGCAGGGTTCTCGTTCGGCAGGTCGGCCTTGAGGATGACCGAGAGGTTCCCGCCGCCCGGGTTGTCCTCCACGGCCTGCACCCGGGCGAAGATCTGCAAGCGGGTCTCGCCGCCGGTCACACCGTGCTCGATGGCGGTGTCCCGGGCCGGCGGGCCGGTGGCGGGCCAGTCCTGCTCGGCGTCCATGTCGCGACCGAACGGGGAGGGCAGCCAGTCGATCGCCGACAGGAAGTCGAACCAGCGGCAGCCCAGGTCGTCGCGCAGCGCGTAGCCCGCCTGCTGCCAGGCCTCATGGTGCACCCGCACCCACAGCTCGCCGCGCTCGGAGTGATGCCCCAGGACCGCGTCGGCGAGGCGCTCGCTGAGGGTGGCGACAGCGGCGGTGTGGCGGGGATCGAGCCGCTCGACCGGGACGGCCTCGCCGCTGTCCGGGTCAGTCACATCGGTGTCGCTCACGTCCAGGGTCCTCGTTGCGCTAGCCGACGACGATCGGGTCGCCCGTCCAGCGGGCCGCCATGTCCTCGTTGGCGATTCGCTCCTGCAGCAGGACGATGCCCTCCAGCAGGGCCTCCGGGCGGGGCGGGCAGCCGGGCACGTAGACGTCCACCGGGATGATCTGGTCGACGCCCTTGGTGACCGAGTAGGAGTCCCAGTAGGGGCCGCCGCAGTTGGCGCAGGAACCCATCGAGATGACGTACTTCGGGTCGGGCATCTGCTCGTAGAGACGCAGGATCGAGGGCACCATCTTGTCGGTCACGGTGCCGGAGATCACCAGGAGATCGGCCTGGCGGGGGCTGGCGGGGAACGGGATCACGCCGAGGCGCATCACGTCGTAGCGGGGCGAGCCGATCACCGCGCCCATCTCGATGGCGCAGCAGGCCAGCCCCCACTGGTACATCCAGAGCGAGTACTTGCGGCCGATGTTGAGGAGTTTGGTGAGGGGCGCGGGCATCTTGCCGCTCTCGACGAGACCCATCTACCCGGGACCTCCCGCAGGGCGCGGCGCGCGGCGGCGCCGGCCGGTCAGACCCATCGCAGGACGCGTTTGCGCCAGGCATAGAACAGGCCCAGCGCCAGGATGAAGATGAAGATCGCCATCTCCACGAGCCCGAAGACCCCGTAGACCTCCAGACGGGTGGCCCACGGGAAGATGAACACGGCCTCCACGTCGAACATCACGAAGAGCAGGGCGAACAGGTAATACCGCAGCGTGCTCTGCGACCAGCCCTCCCCGACGGGATCCACGCCGCTCTCGTAGGTGACGTACTTCTGCTTCTGTGGCCGGTCGGGGCGCAGCACGGCGCCGAGACCCAGCATGAGCGCCACCATCACCACCGCCAGGACGGCGAAGAA
>JAGWAK010000102.1:0-4540 GCA_021296435.1 Acidimicrobiia bacterium | reverse complement strand
CGGAGCCTCCCGCCGGCGCCCACACCGGCGCGCTCGAAGCAAGCCGCCGCGCCCGCCACGCCCGGCTTGCAATCTGTTAGTCGAACCCCGATCCGCCGGCCGTCAGCCGGCCGTCCCCGGGATGGCTGCCATGGCGGCCTCGATCGCCTCGGCCGGGTAGCTGTAGTCCTCCAGTTGGCCCGTGAGGTACGAGTCATAGGCCGACAGGTCCAGCAGGCCGTGGCCGCAGAGCGCCGTGAGGATGACCTTCTCCTCACCGGTCTCGGCACAGCGCTTCGCCTCTGCGACCGCCGAGGCCAGAGCGTGGGTGGGCTCGGGCGCGGGGATGATGCCCTCGCAGCGGGCGAACAGCGTGCCCGCCTCGAAGCACTCCGACTGCGCCTTGGCCTCGGCCCCCACGAGACCTAACTCGTAGATGTGCGAGAGCAGGGGCGACATGCCGTGGTAGCGCAGGCCACCGGCGTGGATGGGTGCCGGCACGAAGGAGTGCCCCAGCGTGTGCATCTTGAGGAGCGGCGTGAACCCGGCCATGTCACCGAAGTCGTAGGCGTAGACGCCCTTGGTGAACGTCGGGCAGGCGGCCGGCTCGACGCAGCGGATCTCCGGTGCCATGCGCCCGGCCAGCTTCTCGCGCAGGAACGGGAAGGAGAGGCCGGCGAAGTTGGAGCCGCCGCCGGTGCAGCCCACGATGAGATCGGGGGTCTCGCCCAACTCGGCCAGCTGCACCAAGGCCTCCTCGCCGATGACCGTCTGGTGCATCAGCACGTGGTTCAGCACGCTGCCCAGCGAGTAGTGCGCCTGCGGATCCTGGGCCGCCACCTCGATGGCCTCGCTGATGGCGATGCCGAGGCTGCCCGGGTTGTCGGGCTCGGCCTCGAGAAGTTTGCGGCCTGTCTCGGTGGCCGTCGACGGGCTGGGATGCACCGTGGCGCCGAACACCTCCATCATCAGGCGCCGGTAGGGCTTCTGGTCATAGGAGGCGCGCACCTGCCACACCTCGCATTCCAGGTCGAACATCTGGCAGGCGAACGCCAGGGCGCAGCCCCACTGCCCGGCTCCGGTCTCGGTGGTGAGCTTGGTGATTCCCCCATCGGCGTTGTAGAAGGCCTGCGGGACCGCCGTGTTGGGCTTGTGCGACCCCACGGGGCTGACGCCCTCGTACTTGTAGTAGATGCGGGCCGGGGTGCCGAGGGCCTCTTCCAGCCGCCGGGCACGGATCATCGGCGTGGGTCGCCACAGGCGGTACACCTGCTGGATGGGGTCGGGGATGTCGATGTGGCTGTCGCCGCTGACCTCCTGGAGTATCAGCGCCATCGGGAACAGCGGGGCCAAGGCCTCGGGGCCGATCGGCTCCATGGTGGCCGGGTGCAGCGGCGGCGGGGGCGGCGCCGGCAGGTCCGGGATCACGTTGTACCACTGGGTGGGCATCTGCTCTTCGGGCAGGAATGTCTTGATGCGTTCAGCCATGTCCGAAAGAGTAGGCCGTCGCCGCGGCGGCCGCCTACGGACGGGATCAGTCCGGACTGGCTTACCCGTCAGCGTTGGCCGCGTCGATCCAGGCTGTCGTGGCGGCGGACTGCTTGGTGCCGTCGAAAGCGATGCGTTGAGTTGGCTCGACCTCGAGGATGACCCGATTCGGCGAGTCCAGGAACTGCGCGAAGTGCCGGCTGCGTTCGGGGTCGGGGTGGAGGGCGGCGGCCAGTTCGGGATAGAACCAGGCCTTGGTCTCGGAGTCCGTGTGCAGCGTGCAGATGCCCTTGTAGGTGACCGTCCGGCGGTTGGGCACGCCACCGGCGCCGGTGCTGGTGACGACGAGGCAGACCCGGGGATCCCGACGCACTGCGGCGATGCGGGCCCGCTGGCCGCCGGCGGTCAGCCAGAAGCGGCCGCGGCGCCAGATGAAACTCATGATGACCCCCACCGGCCAGCCCTCTCGATTGGCCCAGATGAAGGTGCACTCGGTCTGGGCCGCCAGCATGGCCTCCTCGTCGATGGCATCGAGTCCCCAGGCCGAGACATCCTCGTAGTGGCCTTCCGCGGACGCTGACTCAGCGCCGGTCGGATCCTCGGTCATACCATCCTCACTCCCGCAGGCGGACCGGGTCTGAGCCGTCCCATCCGTCGGCTGCGCCGGCCACCATGCCGTAGAAGTCCCGCAGGCGTCCGGTCGGCACGTACAACTCGGTGAGGTGGCCCCGCTCGGCAATCGTGTCGATGTAGCAGACCTCTGTCAGCCCATAGGCGTTGCCCGTCCCGGCGACCTCGTAGCCGAGCGCGACATAGCCGGCAATGGCGGCATCGAGGTCGTCCACGAAGCAGGCCACATGATGCAGCCCCTCCTCGCCGGGAGCGAACATGTCGCGGACGACCGACGGCCCGGTGCCGTGGTCCTGGATCAATTCGACCATGATCGAACCCCACTGACCGCAGGCGTTGCTGTGGTCGAAGTGCGCCGGTCGGCCCCGGTGCACCGAGTCGTGCATGGGGATGTGATGGCGCACGAAGAACGGCCCTGCGCCGAATTGATCCGCCCACCGCCGTGCCCCCTCGGTCACGTCGTTCACCACATAGGCAACCTGGACGATCTCCCCCAACGGGTGCGGCACGAGCTCAGACCCTAGCCACACCGTGCTGTCCTCCCGGCATGTCCTTCTCGGCCGTCACAGGCAACCGGGGCGGGAGGTCGGTAGACCACCCAACCCCACGACTCGCGGCCCGAGAGCCGACGCACCACCCAACCCCGTGATCCACGGGCGCGAACCGTCCCAACCCGACACCAGTCCCCCGCCGCCGGCAGCAGGCTCGTCCGCACGAACTCGCCGAGAAAGGGATCGTCCCTCCTGAGATCGCGACGCTCAGCACAGCCGGGGGTGGTTGAGATCAGGGTTGCGCGCCGAGGGTGTCCGCCGTTGGTGCTGGAGCCCGTACCGGCCGTTGGAGTCCTTGACGACTTGGGCGCCTTGTTCGTGGACCTGGTGATGGCAGTGGCTGCATAGCAGGCAGAGGTTGTCCAGGTCGGTGCAACCGCCGTGTTGCCAGTGCCGGATGTGGTGGGCCTGACACCAGCTGGCCGAAGCGCCGCAGCCGATGCAACCCTTGTCCCGCTCGGCCAGAAGGGCCCGCTGGCGGGCGCTGGCATGACGCTTGCCGCGACCCAGCCAAAGCGGCTCGCTCTTCCGGTTGAACAGCGCCGGGAGGATGTTGGCGTCACAGGCCAGCCGGCTCAGCTCTTCCGGCGACAGCAGAGTACCGTCGACGAGCCGGGCATCCCGTAGTTGGCTCAGCACCGTGTCGTAGTCGGCAATGACCAGCAGGTCGACGCCCTGTGGTGTGCCTTTGGCGTTTCCGCCCCCCTCACCGCCCGTGGCCAGCACCTCCAGGGCATCAGCCATGCGTTGCTGCGGGGTGCGGCGGTTCTTCGGATCCTCGGCGCGCCACAACTTGTTCGCCACCGCTCCCAGCGCGGTCTCGATGCGGCTGCCCGTCACCGGGTCGAATCGGCCGAACATCTCGAACATGCCGTCGGGTTGCTGCTTCCAAGTGAGCCTCCGCTGGGCCCTCTGCCGACGGCGTCGCTCGGTGAGATCATCGCCGCTGCGGTCGTTGATGTGGTCACGCACCGTTCGGCCGAACAGATCCGCCGGCTCCCGTGCCGCGGCGGCCAGCAACGCCTCCTCGTCGAGCGGACCTGCCCCGGGCGCCACCTGGGCCGCCTCGACGATCAACCGCGCGTGCTGAGGCGTGATTCTCCCCTCCTCCAGCGCCTGTGCCGTGCCGGGCAATTCGGCGAGTCGCCCCGCCTGTTGAACTTCGCGCTTGGCGCCGCCACGCGACTGCTTCCGCTTGCCTCTCAGGAGATCGACAGCCTCGGCCTCACCCCGGCGGCGAGCCAACTCGGCAACTGCCTCGGCGTCCATCGCTGCTAGCCGGGACTTCGCACGCCCCAGCACCACCAGGTGATCCTCCAGTCGCCCGTCGCTCAGATCCCCCACCACGACCGGCGCGGCGAACAACGCCACGACCTCATCCCGCTCCGCCGATCCGGCGGCACCCCCGCGGCGACCCTCGCTCACGGCGGCGGCACCCCTGCGGGCCCGATCCGTCGCGGGCCGATCCATGCCCGCCCGGCTTCGCCCAGTTCGATCCGCGGCGCCCCCGCGGGCCCGATCCGTCGCGGGCCGATCCATGCCCGCCCGGCTTCGCCCGACTCGATCCGCACGGACGTCGGCAGGCGCGCTGCACCGGTCCGACTCGACCCCATTGGGAGCGCCGGGCCGAGCTGCGCCGGAGGGACTTCCGCCCCCCCCCGGCGGGCCGAACCAGACGCACCGTCACCGGTCCTCACCCGAAGGCCGCCATTGCGCTCGGTCACTCCGCCACCTGGTAGGTCCACTGCAGTTACCGCTGCTGCGGTGCGGTGATCGAAGAGGGTCGGATCGGTCACTGGTCGCTCCCCGAGGACATGCTGCGTTTCCGGCTTCGGGTCGGCCGAGCCGACGAGCCGGTCGGGGAAGACCAACCCCGCCAATCGGAGGTCAGT
>JAGWAK010000101.1 GCA_021296435.1 Acidimicrobiia bacterium | reverse complement strand
TCGGCAGCACAGGCCGCCGCGACGAGCCCGACCGCCACCAGCACCGCCAGCAATCGCCACATGGTTCTATGTTTCGGAGTCTTCATTGTCTCCCCTTTCATATTCGGAGTTTTCCCCTTGCCTCAGCGAGCGGGTTGCGAGGACTCCGCCCGGAGATTCTGTTGCGCCCGCTCAGGCCTCCGCTGTGGCGCGCGCATACCGGCCCGTGACGATCCGTTCGACGATGAGGGCGGCGAAGTAGAGGGCGATGCCGATGAGGCTCCCTGCGACGACCGCGGCCCAGGCCACGTCGTACCTCGTGAACTGGGCGTTCTGCGTGATGATGTTGCCCAAGGTGTCCTGGCGGCCGCCGAAGTACTCCACCACGATGGCGGCGATGACCGCCAGCGAGGCCACCAGGCGCAGCGCCGTGAAGAAGAACGGCAGGGCGTTCGGAATGCGGACGGTCCGCATGATGCGCCAGTCGCTCGCGGCATAGGACTGCATGAGCTCCACCTGCTCGTCGTCCACCTCGCTGAGGCCGCGGGCGGTGTTGATGAACACCGGGAAGAACACCAGCAGCACCACCACCGCCTGGTTGGAGCGCGGTGAGGTGATCCCCAGCCAGTTGTTGAACAGGGGCGCCAGGGCGATGATCGGGATGGCGTTGATGGCCACCGCCAGCGGGGTCAGCGTCTCGTTGGCGGTTCGGAAGCGGATCACGACCAGCGCGGCCACCGCACCCAGGACCACACCTCCGGCGAGTCCGCTGAGGATGATGAAGCCGGTGACCCGCGAGGCCACCCACACCTCGGAGATGTTCTCCCCCAGCGCGATGGCGATCTCGCTGGGTCGCGGCAACACGAATCCCTCGGGGTCGGTCCCCCACAACACCAGTTCCCACAGCCCCAGCGCCGCCGCCCCGAAGACCGCTGGCGGGAGCCAGGTGCCGCCGCGCAGGAACTTCACCGGGATTCCACCCTCACTCGTGTTCCACCGACCGCAGCGTGCGGCGCACCAGCGACACGCTGCGGAAGAACTCTTCGGTGTCACGCACCTGTGGGGCGCGCTCGGGCAGGTCGATGGGGATCTCGGCAGCGATGCGGGCCGGCCGGGGCGACATGACCGCAACCCGGCTCGACAGGAACACCGCCTCGGGAATGGAGTGGGTGATGAAGACAACCGTGGTGGCCGTCTCACGCCAGATCTTCAGCAACTCGGCCTGCATGTACTCGCGGGTCATCTCGTCGAGAGCCCCGAACGGCTCGTCCATCAGCAGAAGGGCCGGCTCGAAGCTCAGCGCCCGGGCGATCGAGACCCGCTGCTGCATGCCCCCGGAGAGTTCGCTGGGGTAGTGGGAGGCGAACCCGCCGAGGTCCACCAGGTCCAGCATCTCGGTGGCGCGCGACCGGCGGCGGGACTTCGACCAGCCCATCAGCTCCAGCGGCAGTTCCACGTTGCGGATCGCCGAGCGCCAGTCCAGCAATCCCGCCGCCTGGAAGACCATCCCGTAGTCGCGTGCCAGGCGCGCCTCCTGCGCACTGCGGCCGTTGACCGACAGGTCACCGGCTGTGGGGTCGATCAGCCCGCCCACCAGCCGCAGCAGCGTGCTCTTCCCGCAGCCCGAGGGTCCGATGATCGACACGAACTCCCGGGGTCGCACCGAAAGGTCCAACCCCGAAATGGCCGTCACAGCGTTGGGGCGGCCGGGGTTGAACGTCTTCTCGAGGCCCGCGATCTCAAGGACCAGTTCCTGTGCCACCTCTGCGGCTCCTTCCTGTGGCTCCGCGGCGTTCACTGCGCCACGATCCCGCGGCGTGCCAGCAGCAGCCGCTCCGCCGCAGCCACCAGCCCCACCGCAACCAGCCCGGTAATGCAGGCGCCGATGATCGCCACGTAGAGCCGCTCGGGGCCGGTGATGTACTTGCCGGCGAAGTCCAGGATCAGCCGGCCGAGGCCGCCGCGCACACCGGCGGAGATCTCTCCCACGATGGCGCCGACCACGCTGGCTGTGGCGGCGATGCGCAGCGCCGGGAACAGGTACGGCAGCGACGCCGGAAGTTGCAGCCGCCGCAGCACTTGGCGGCGGCTGGCGGCATAGGACTGCATCAACTCGGCGGCTTCCGGTGACGGCGACTGGAGCCCGCGGAGCCCGTTTACCGCCACGGGGAAGAACGTGAGATAGGTGGCGATCAGCGAGACCGACATCCAGTCCTGCCACTCCCAGGGCAGGAATTCGAGGCCGGTACGCCCCCACACCACCACGATGGGCGCGATGGCGATGAGCGGGACCGTCTGGCTGGCGATCACGTACGGGACGACGCCCCGCTCGGCGCGCCGCGACTGCAGCAGCACGACGGCGATGGCAAGCCCGATGATCGTGCCGGCGGCGAAGCCCACGGCGGCTTCCCGCAGGGTGAACAGCGCGCCGTCGAGCGTGAGCCGCCCGATTGTCGTCCCTCCCTCGCGCGGCGCCTGACCGAACTCGGCGAGGATGTCCAGCACGGGCGGCATGTTCTTGTCGTCGCTGCGCGGCAGGAACGACCCGACCACCCACCAGTCCCGCTGGGTGTCGTCGATGGCCTGGCCGAACGCCTTGTAGCCGGTGTACAGCAGCGCCAGCACGACCAGGAAAACGGCGAAGATGAGCGTGCGGCGGGTCCGGGCCCGGCGGGTCGACGAGGGGTCGGCCACGGTCGTCTCAGCCCGCTCCCGCCACCTGGTCGATGATGCCTCCGTACGCCTCCAGCGTCTGGTCGGGTTGGTCGTGCATCAGGTAGACGGCGAACTGATCGACTCCCAGCTCCGCCAGTTCCTCGAGTCGGTCGACGTGCGCCTCGGGAGGGCCGAGGAGGCAGAACCGGTCGACGATCTCGTCGGGCACGAAGTCGGTGTGGGTGTTGTCCGAGCGGCCGTGCTCGCTGTAGTCGTAACCCTTCCGGCCCTCGATGTAGTCGGTGAGTGCCCGCGGCACCCCCGAGCCGTCGCCGCCATAGCGCCCGACCAGGTCGGCCACGTGGTTGCCGACCATGCCGCCGAACCAGCGCACCTGGTCGCGCTGGTGCGCCAGGTCGTCCCCCACGTAGGCGGGGGCGGCCACACAGATCGTCAGCTCGTCGGGGTCGCGGCCGGCCTCGGTGGCGGCCTGCCGCACCGCCCCGATGGTCCAGGCGGCGATGTCCACATCGGCCAGCTGCAGGATGAAGCCGTCGGTCTTGGCTCCGCACAGCGCCAGCGCCCGCGGCCCGTACGCCGCCATCCAGATCGGCAGCTTCCCCTCACCGCGCCAGGGGATCCGCAGCTCGTGGCCGTTGTAGGTCACCTCCCGGCCCTCGGCCAGGCCCTTGATGACACCCATGGCCTCCTCCAGGGTGGCGAGGGTGCACGGCCGGTGGCCGATGACCCGCATGGCCGAGTCGCCGCGTCCGATGCCGCAGACGGTGCGCTCGCCAAAGGTGTCGTTGAGCGTGGCGAACAGCGAGGCGGTGACCGTCCAGTCGCGTGTACCGGGGTTGGTGACCATCGGACCCACCACCATGTTCTCGGTGGCCGCCAGCATCTGGGCGTAGATCACGAACGGCTCCTGCCACAGCACGTGGGAGTCGAACGTGTAGGCGTGGTTGAAGCCGAGTTCCTCGGCTCGCTTCGTGAGTTCGACGGTTCGCCGCGCGGGCGGATCGGTCTGCAGGACGAGGCCGAAGTCCATGCCGGCTCCTTTCTCCGACGAGGTGCTCCCGGGATCCCGCTCAGCGATTACGCGGGAACCCCAGATCGACGCTGCTCGTGGCCGGGTCGGGCCAGCGGCTGGTGACGACCTTGGCGCGGGTGTAGAAGTGGATGCCCTCGGGGCCGTACATGTGCGTGTCGCCGAACAGCGACCCCTTCCAGCCTCCGAAGGAGTAGTACGACACAGGTACGGGGATCGGCACGTTGATGCCCACCATGCCGGCGCCGGCCTCGAACTGGAAGCGCCGGGCCGCACCCCCGTCGCGGGTGAAGATGGCGGCGCCGTTGCCCCACGGGCTTTCGTTGACGAGCCGCACCGCGTCGTCGTAGCTGCCGACCCGCAGCACGCTCAGCACCGGCCCGAAGATCTCGTCGCGGTAGCAGGCCATGGCCGGGGTGACGTGGTCCAGCAGCGATACGCCCAGGAAGAAGCCGTCGAGGTTGGCGGCGTCGGGCCGCCCGTCGCGCACCACCGCCGCGCCCTCGGCGCGGCCGCCGTCGATGTAGCTCGCCACGCGGTCACGGTGCTCGGCGGTGATCAGTGGCCCCATCTCGGCGTCGGGGTCCTCGAGACCGTCGCCGATGCGGATCTTGTCCAGGCGGGCGTCGATGGCGGCCACCAACGGCTCGGCGACGCTGCCCACCGCCACGACGGCGGAGATCGCCATGCAGCGCTCGCCGGAGGACCCGTAGGCGGCGCTGACCGCGGCGTCGGCGGCCAGCTCCACGTCCGCGTCGGGCAGCACGATCATGTGGTTCTTGGCCCCGCCGAGTGCCTGCACCCGCTTGCCGTTGCGCGTGCCGGCCTCGTAGATCGCCCGCGCCACCGGCGTGGAGCCCACGAAGCTGACCGCCGCGATGTCGGGGTGGGTCAGCAGCCGGTCGACCGCAACCTTGTCGCCCTGTACGAGGTTCACCACCCCTGGCGGCAGCCCGGCGGTGGCCAGCAGTTCCATGGTGAACAGCGGCGCTGAGGGGGCACGAACGTGTTGCCGCAGGCGATGGCGTTGGGGTACATCCACATGGGCACCATCGCCGGGAAGTTGAACGGCGTGATCCCCGCCACCACACCCAGCGGCTGGCGGATCGAGTACACGTCCACCCCGCTGGAGGCCTGCTCGGTGTGCTCGCCCTTCAACAGCTGCCCGACCCCGCAGGCGAACTCGATGTTCTCGAGGCCGCGGCTCACCTCGCCGGCGGCATCGGCCAGCACCTTGCCGTGCTCGGCGGTCAGCAGCCGGGCGATGTCGTTGCGGTGACGGTGTACGAGTTCCCGGTAGCGGAACAGGATCTCGCTGCGGCGACTCACCGGCACCTCGCGCCAGAACCCGAAGGCCTCGCGCGCCGAGGCCACCGCGGCGTCCACTTCGGCGACCGTGGCGAAGTCCACCTCGCCGGTCTGGACCCCGGTGGCCGGGTTGTAGACGGGACCGCGGCGATCGCCGGTCCCGGGCGTCAGCTTTCCGTCGATCCAGTGATGTATCCGCTTCATGCCGTCTCCTTGTCTGCCTCGTTCGCCGTGCTCGCCCCGCTCACAGCAGGTACTGCGACAGGCTGCGCCGCAGGTACCGGCCGTCTCCCGGGCTGCCCAGGTAGTCACCGTCGTCCACGACCACCCGGCCCCGCGACAGCACCGTCTCGACGGAGCCGTTGATCTCGAAGCCCTCGAAGCACGAGTAGTCCAGGTTCATGTGGTGGGTGTCGGCACTGATGCGGCTGATGGCGTTGGGGTTGTAAATCACCACGTCGGCATCGGCGCCGGGCGTGATGGTGCCCTTGCGGGGATACAGCCCGAACATGCGCGCCGGGGTGGTGGCGCACGTCTCCACCCAGCGCTCCAGCGACAGCTCGCCCTGCACCACGCCCTGGTAGATGAGGTCCATGCGGTGCTCCACCACGCCGAGC
>JAGWAK010000100.1:9502-14076 GCA_021296435.1 Acidimicrobiia bacterium | reverse complement strand
GGAGGTGACAACCCGGCGATCGCCGGGCGCCGGCGTCGGGGGGGATTTCGGTGCGGCGGGGGTTCTCGAGACCTGGGCGGCTGCCGGAGTGGCCTCCGCCGGCCGCGCCCCCGCGGGCGGCGGAACGACGGTCTTCGCAGCGGCAGCAGCCGGCGCGGTCGCCGCAGGAGCCGCCGGCACAGCAGCCGTGGCCGGGGCCGTGGGTCGAGCCGGTCTCGGGGCCGGCGGGGCCTGCTTGGCGGGGGTCGGCGCCGCAGCGGGCGGCGGAGCCGGCTGTGCTTTGACAGCAGCGGGCGCGGGCTCCTCGGCAGGCGGCTCACTGCCGAGCAGGTTCTCGCGCTCGGCGAGCTTTCGCACACGGTAAGCGTGCGCCTCGTCCATGCTGGAGGAAGTGGCCCGCACCCCGATACCGAGGCTCTTGCAGAGGTCGAGGCACTGGTTGTTGGAGATCCCCAACTCCCTCGCCAAGTCGTAAACTCGGATCTTCTTCGCCACGGCGCTCCCCTGAGGTGCAGCGCTCAGCGCCCGCGGGCCGACGGTGAAACACCGTGGCCCACCGGCCCTAGCGCGGCGATCAGATCGTCTTCGACGCCTCGGGGGACGTCCCTGCGGAACGCTCGGCGCAATCGTTCCGGGGCGCTGGCACGGCGCAGGCAGTCGTCGCCGCCCGCGCAGAGGTAGACCCCGCGGCCGGGCAGCGCCCTACCCGCCTGCAGCCGCTCGCCCACGAAGGCGAACCGCACGAGCTCACCGACCGGACGGGCGCGGCGGCAACCGATGCAGGTGCGGCGCCTCCCGGCGCCCCGAGGCGCTATGACGCGCTCCCGTGATCGGCAGCAACCTCCGGCGCGGCTTCGGCCTCGGGAGCGGCGACTCCCGCGGCGCCACCGGTCCACTCGTCGACCGAGATCGTCGGGCCGCCCTCGGCCGGTCGCCAGACCTGCTCACCGGTGTCGGAGTCGATCCCCCACTCGCCCTCGGCCCAGTCGACCTTGCCGTACGCCGCCTCGGCGGCGATCTGTGTCTCGCTCTTGATCTCGACCCGCCAGCCGGTGAGCCGGGCCGCCAGGCGGGCGTTCTGACCCTCCTTGCCGATCGCCAGGGAGAGCTGGTAGTCCGGAACGATGACCTCGGCAGTGCCCAACTCCTCGTCGATCCGCACCTCCTTGACCCGAGCCGGAGAGAGGGCCTTCATGACGAAGTCCGTGGGGTTCTCGGCGTAGGAGACGATGTCGATCTTCTCGCCGCGGAGTTCGTTGACGACGTTGCGGACCCGTGCGCCCCGCGCCCCCACGCATGCCCCCACGGGGTCGACGTTCTCGACGTTCGACCACACAGCGATCTTGGTGCGATGACCCGGCTCACGGGCGCAGGCCTTGATCTCGACGGTCCCGTCGGCGATCTCGGGAACCTCGCACTCGAAGAGCCGCTTGATCAGCCCCGGATGGGTGCGGCTGACGACGATCTGGGGCCCCTTGGCAGTCCGGCGAACCTCGACGATGTAGGCCTTCAGGCGACTCGACGGGTCCGGCCGCTCGTAGGGAACCTGCTCGGACTGCGGCAGCAGGGCCTCCACCCGGCCCAGATCCAGCAGCGTGTAGCGCGAGTCGCTCTGCTGAATGATGCCGGTCACGATGTCGCCCTCGCGGCCGGCGTACTCCTCGTACTTGAGGTCCCGCTCGGCCTCGCGGATTCGTTGGGTCATGACCTGCCGGGCGGTCTGCGCGGCGATGCGCCCGAAGTTCGCCGGCGTGACGTCGAGTTCGGGACCCGTGGGTTCCCCGTCGCCGTCGATCTCCTGGGCGAGCACGCGGATGTCCATGGTCTCGGGGTCGATCGTGACCCACGAGTACTCATAGGCGCCCGGCATGCGCTTGTAAGCCGACTCCAGAGCGTCGGCGAGAGCACCGAAGAGCGTGTCCACCGAGATGCCCTTATCGGCGGCAAGCGCCTGCATGGCTTCCAGCATGTCCAGGTTCACTGGCCCGAACCTCCCTTGGCGGGCGCCGGGTCGGCGGGTCTGGCGCCGTTGCGGCGCCGCTGGGCCCCGCCCCAGTCGAAGACCGTGCGGGCTCGGTCGACAACGTCCAAGGGGATCTCCCGGCGCTGCCCGTCGCCGGTCTCCAGGGTGATCGACTCGTCGTCGGCCGCCACGAGCCGGCCCTCCAGCCGGCGCTCGCCGTCGTCGGTCGGGCGGACTTTCACCGCCACAGCCGACCCGACGGCCTTGCGATACTGCTCGGGCCGCCGGAGAGGACGTTCGATCCCGGGGCTCGTGACCTCGAGCGTGTACCGGGACGCGATCGGGTCGCTGACGTCGAGCTCGGCGGAGATCGTGCGGGTCACCAGGACCAGCGTTCCGCTGTCGATGCCCTCGGCGGTGTCGACGGTGAGCCGCAGCCGGCCGCCGCCCCATTGCACGTCCTCCAACTCCACCCCCAAGGGCCCCAGCAAGGGCGCGGCGAGGGAGCGGACGCGCGCTTCTACCCCGGTGGCGCTCTCCTTACGATCTTCCATTCCCGTCCCGCTCCGTCCCGGGGTTCGTTCCGCCGTGCGGGCTCCGAGTTGCTCGCGTCGAAGCTCGCCCGCTGCCACCGGTCCCCAATCGACAACAAAGGCGTGGGACTCGCCCACGCCCTGTCCGACAGTTGACCTGAAGCAGCCCAGAGTATACCGCTGGGCGGTCCCCGAACGCGGTGCTCACAGGCCGGCGAGCGCCCCGGTGAGGCGCCGCTCAGCTGCCGGCCACCCGGCGTACGATGTCGACCCGCGCGGCCACCTCGTTGGCGTCGGCTCCCTGCGAACCGAGCAGGGCCGTGCGATCCCGCTCGGCCTCCCGACTGGCTCGTTCGAGGTCGGCGCGCGCCAGTGCCGCCTCCACACCTTCGTCACAAATCAGTTCGGCCCAGGACACCAAAGCCTCCACCATCTCGTCCTCGGGAACCACCGCCACGTTCTGGCCCTTCACGAAGAGGTGACCCCGGCCACGACCCGCGGCAATGCCCAGGTCGGCATCGCGCGCCTCACCGGGACCGTTCACGACGCAACCCATGACCGCCACCTGCAGCGGTATCTCCCGCTCGCCGAACGCCTCCAATGCGTCCTCGGCGATCTTGAAGACGTCCACCTCGGCCCGACCGCAACTCGGGCAGGCGATGAGGTCGACGTTGCGGCGCTCACGCAGACCGAGCGCCTCCAGCAGCGTGCGCCCCGCCCGGGCCTCGGTCACCGGATCCGCGGTCAGCGAGTACCGGATGGTGTCACCGATGCCCTCGGCCAGCAGGGTGGCGATCCCCGCCGTGGATTTCACCACGCCCGCGGGGGGCGGGCCGGCCTCGGTCACGCCCAGGTGCAGGGGATGATCGGTCACCTCTGCCAACTGCCGGTAGGCGTCGATCATCAGCGGCACGCTGGAGGCCTTGACGGAGATCTTCACGAGGTCGAAGTCCACCTCGGCGAAGTAGGCCAACTCGTCGAGGGCCGATTCCACCATGGCCTCTGCGGTCACCCTGCCCCCGTGACGCGCGTAGAGGTCCGGGTGCAGGGATCCGCCGTTGACGCCGATGCGGATCGGCACTCCCCTGTCCCGGCACTCGGCGGCCACGGTCTTGATGTGCTCGGGACGCCTGATGTTCCCCGGGTTCAGCCGGAGGCACGCCACGTTGGCCTCGAGGGCGGCCAGTGCCATGCGGTACTGGTGATGGATGTCGGCGACGATCGGAACCGGCGAGCGCGGCACGATCTCCGCCAGGCCCTCAGCGGCTTCGATCTCGTTGCAGGTGCAGCGCACGATGTCCGCCCCGGCGGCGGCGAGCGCATAGATCTGCGCCAGCGTGCCCTCCACGTCGGCGGTCTTGGTTGTGGTCATCGACTGCACCGAGATGGGCGCGGCGCCTCCCACGGCGACGTCGCCGACCATCACCTGACGGGTGGAGCGTCGCGGGAACGTGGCCTGAACTTCCACTGGTTCGTCGTTTCTGCGCGATCGCCGCGCTAGCCGGGCAGGTTCAGTGGGTCGACGATGTCGCGCGAGAGCGCCACCAGCCCCACGGTCACCAGCAGGATGACGAACAGGTAGGCGGCCGGCAGCATCTTGGCCACATCGGCCCGGTACTGCCGCCCACCGAAGGACCGCAGCCGCTCGTAGGTGGCGATGACCACGTGGCCGCCGTCCAGCGGCAGCAGGGGGAACATGTTCAGTACCCCGAAGAACACGTTGATGTAGGCCAGGAAGGCCAGCAGGGCCGCCACATCTTCCTGCGCCAGAGAGCCGCCGATCTGGGCCACGCCCACCACCGAGACGACACGGTTGGCGTCGCCGGAACCGACCTCGCCGGTGGCGACCTCGTCCTGCTCGAAATCGACCAGCGGACCCATCAGGCCGTCGAGTCCCTGAAGGGTGAACAGTCCGGCGATGCCATCTGCCGAGGCGTGCACCACGAAACCGAAGTCCGACAGTGAGCGCCCCAGGCCGGCCAGCGGGTTCGCTCGGGACGGCGGAGCCAGCTCGGGTCCCACCCCCAGGAATCCCGCGACTCCGTCGCGGGCAGCCACCCCGATGACGCCGTGCAGCT
>JAGWAK010000100.1:0-9465 GCA_021296435.1 Acidimicrobiia bacterium | reverse complement strand
GCATGCGCGCCCCGCTGGTCACCGAAGTTGCCGACCTCTCGGTCCTCGACGGCGATGATGCGATCACCGGGCAGCACCCCCATCGCGGCCGCCGGGCTCTCCGGCACCACGCGCGAGACCTGCCAGCGCGGGGTCTGCATCACGTCGGGCCGGTCGAAGCCGTGATAGCCGACCGCCGAGTAGAGGACCCAGAGCAGCAGGATCGCCAGGAGGAAATGCATGGCCGACCCCGCCACGGCGACCGACATGCGGCGCCAGTAGGGCTTCGAGCGGTAGGTGCGATGCTCCTCGACCGGGTCGACCCGCTCCAGGTTGTTCATGCCCAGGATGCGGACGTAGGCCCCCGCCAGGATCGCCTTCACCCCGTAGGTCGTCTCTCCCCGGCGGACCGACCACAGGCGCGGCCCGAAGCCCACGTAGAACTCGCTGACCTTCATTCCCGCCCAGCGCGCCGTCAGATAGTGCCCCAGTTCGTGGAGGATCACGATGACGATGAGGGCCAGCACCACGACGAGGACGGGCACACCGGCGAAGACCCCGAGCGCCGCCAGCGCTCCCAGGACAAGGGCCAGCCGCAGCCAGCCCGACACCGCCGCGGTCAACAGAGGCCGTCTGGGTACGGTCGGATGGCGTGACCGGCGGCCCGCCGGCCACGTGACCCAGCCCCGCGCGCGGCCGGGATCGCCGCCTCCGGCGCCCCGGCGACCCCGATCGTCGCGGCTCATGCCGCCGCCCGCCCGCTCACGAGCGCGGCCGCGGCGCGACGCGCCCGGCCGTCGGCCTCCAACACGGATTCCAGACTGTCAGCCCGCTGCACCGGGTCGTCCTGCAGCACGCCATCGATGATCTCGGCGATGGCCGTCCAGGAGATGGCACCGTCCAGGAACGCCTCGACGGCCACCTCGTTGGCGGCGCTGAGCACTGCCGGAGCCGTCTCGCCGCGCCGACCGGCCTCATAGGCCAGCGGTAGGCAGGCGAACACGTCGCGGCGCGGCGTCTCGAAGTCGAGGCGCGACAGGGAAGTCCAGTCGATCCGGCCGTAGCTGCAGTCCAAGCGATCGGGATAGCCGATGGCGTACCCGATGCACAGGCGCATGTCCGGCAACGACAGCTGCGCCACCACCGCACCGTCGACGTACTCGACCATCGAATGCACCACCGACTGCGGGTGCACGACGACATCGATCCGGTCGTAGTCCACGCCGAAGAGTTCGTGAGCCTCGATGACCTCGAGTCCCTTGTTCATCAGCGTGGAGGAGTCCACGGTGATCTTGGGCCCCATGTTCCAGGTGGGGTGGGCCAGCGCCTCGGTGGCGGTCACCGACGCCAACTCAGCAAGCGAGCGTCCCCGGAACGGCCCCCCGCTGGCCGTCAGCAGGATGCGGGCGACCTGATCGAGGCGGTCCGGACGCCCGAGCACCTCGTTGGCGCGCAGACACTGGTGGACCGCGCAGTGCTCGCTGTCCACGGGCACAATCTCCGCTCCGGGCGTCGCCAGGGCTCGGGCCACCACCGGGCCGGCGGCGATCAGGGACTCCTTGTTCGCCAGTGCCAGGCGCCGCCCCGCCTCCAGTACCGCCAGCGTGACGGGCAGTCCGGCGAATCCCACCACGCCGTTGACCGCGACCTCGGCGGTGACCGCCGCGGTCGCCATAGCGTCGGGCCCGGCCAGGAGCTCGGTGCCCGCAGGCAGAAGCCGCGCCAAGCGTGGCGCTGCTTCGGCGTCGGCCAGCGCCACGAGTTTCGGGCGCACGGCGCGGGCCTGCGCCGCCAACACCTCGATGGATCGGCCGGCCCCCAGAGCGGTGATCTCGTAGCGATCCGCGCAGGCCGCAGCGACCTCCAGCGTCTGAGTGCCGATGGAGCCGGTCGAGCCCATCACGGCGAGGGTTGTGCCCATGGCCCTCCTTCGGGGCCAGTCTACGGGCCGAGGGTTCGGCGCCGAATCCCGTGGGCGCTGCGCGCTCGGGGGACCGGCGGAAATCCCCGCAGGGCTAGATCACGTCGATGAGGAGCGCCAGCCCCCACGTCGCCGGCATGGCGAAGAGCAGCCCGTCGAACCGGTCCAGGACGCCGCCGTGGCCCGGCAGCAGGTTGCCCATGTCCTTGATGCCCAGGTCGCGCTTGATCATGGACTCCGACAGGTCGCCCAGGGTCGCCGCCACGGCCACCACCACGCCCAGCACCAGGGCGTGTGAGACCGACCCGGGGTTGTCGCCCCACGGATCGATACGCCCAACGCCCATGATCACCGCGCAGGCCACCACGGCCAGCACGATGCCGCCGATGAGACCCTCCACGGTCTTGTTGGGGCTGGCCTTCGAGAGGGCCGTGCGCCCGAACAGCCGGCCCACGATCCAGGCGCCGATGTCGTAGCCCACCGTGCCCACGACCGCGCCGAAGAGAAGTCCGGTGCCCTTCTCGTGGGTCAGCATGAGGGCGCCGAAACTGCCCAGCACCGCCACGTACCCCACGCCGAAGAGCGTGACCGCCACGTTGGGCACCGGTCGCTCGGAGGTCACGCCGACGAGGTGCCACAAGAGCGCCGCCATCACGACGAGGCCGATGGCCAGGGGGTACGCCTCGGCCCCGCGCCAGTAGACCGCCACCGGCAACCCCACAGCGGCGACCAGACCCACGAGGGTGGCCGGTTGGTAGCCGACCTGCCGCAAGGCCCCGAAGAACTCGCCGGCGGCCAGCACCATGAGCACGCAAAGCAGCACGAGCGTGAGGATCGGGCTGACCCAGAAGCACACGATGGCCACCGCACAGAGCACCGCTCCGGTGAGGATCGCAGGCCCGAGCCTTCGATCCGAACCCCGCTCGCGTGCCCCGATCGGCGGCGCCGGCTCCGCACCGTGCCAGACATCGTCGTCCTCGCCGAAGAACTGCACGCCGGCGGCGGTGTCTGTGACGCCCACTTCGGCCGCCTGCGGGTGCTGCTCGGTGAGGTAGCCCACGTCGAGGCCCTCGTCCTCGCCGCCGGCGACACCCCAGGTGGGACTTCCCTCGCTGAAGGTGTCCCAGGCGGCCTCATCGGCGGACTCGGTCTGGGGATCTGCCTCCCAGAAGTCGGCATCGGCGTCCGGGGAGTCCTCGTGGGAGTCGGCGCTGCCGCCCTCCCATTCCTCCGGTCCGACGGGGTCGTAAGGGTTGTCTCGATCCACTTGTGTGCTCCTCTATCAGACCTGCATCAGTTCGGTTTCCTTGGCCTCGAGGGCCGATCCGATCGCTTCTTCGAATTCCTGGGTCATCTCGTCGAGACGCCGCTGCCCCCGCCTGCTGTCGTCCTCGGAGACGTCCCCGTCGCGCTTGAGTCCGTCCAGGTCCTGGCGTGCCCCGCGGCGCGAGTTTCGCACCGCCACGCGCCCCGACTCGGCCATTGAGCGAACCAGCCGCACCAATTCGCGGCGGCGCTCCTCGGTGAGCGGCGGGAAGTGCAGGCGTATGACCGACCCGTCGGTGCTGGGATTGAAGCCCAGATCGGCGCGCTGGATGGCCTTCTGGATCGACTCGATGGCGCGCTTGTCGTACGGTGAGATAACCAGCATCTGGACGTCGGGAACGCTGAAGCCGGCGATCTGCTGGAGGCTCACCTCCGCCCCGTGATAGTTCACCGAGAGCCGCTCCACGAGCGCCGGCGAGGCCCGGCCGGTACGGACACCGCTGAATTCCCTGCGAGCGTGCGCGACGGCTCGCTCCATCTTGTCGCGCGCCTCGGAGACCACGATCTCTATCAACTCTTCACTCATGCAGCACACGCCTCGAAGTGCACCGGCAGGGCCCTCAAGCCACGATGGTACCTATCGGGCGCCCCTCGATGACGGACAGTACGTTGCCCGCCTGCATGAGATCGAACATCACGATCGGCAGGTTGTTCTCCATGCACAGCGTTGCGGCGGTGGCGTCCATGGCCCGGAGCCCGCCGCTCACGAGATCGATGTAGGAGATCTGGTCGAGCTTGACGGCGTCAGGGTCCGTGCGCGGATCCGACGTGTAGATGCCGTCGGTTCCCGAGTGCGTGCCCTTCAGCAGCGCCTCCGCCTCCACCTCGACCGCTCGCAGTGCGGCCGCGGTGTCGGTCGTGAAGAACGGGTTGCCGGTCCCGGCGCCGAAGATGACGATGCGACCCTTCTCGAGGTGGCGGATGGCCCGCCGGCGGATGTAGGGCTCGGCGATCTGCGCCATGTGAATGGCGGTCTGCACCCTGGTGGGTTGATCGAGACGCTCGAGGGCGTCCTGCAGGGCCAGGGCATTGATCAGGGTCGCCAGCATGCCCATGTAGTCGGCCTGGGCCCTGTCCATGCCGGCACCCGCGTGCTGCTCGCCGCGCCAGATGTTTCCCCCGCCCACGACCACCGCCATCTCGACGTCGGCCCGGTCGCGGACCGAGGCGATCTCGTTGGCGATGGTGGCGGCGGTGTCCGCGTCGACGCCGTAGCCCACCGATCCGGCGAACGCCTCGCCGGAGACCTTGAGCAGAACGCGACTCCAGCGTGGCATCGCTAACCGAGATATGCCTGCTCGAAGCGCACGATCCTCCCGCTGCCGATGCTCTGGGAAACCGGCGTCTTGTCGCCGTGCAGGCCCTGCTCCAGCAGGACGCTCTCGCGGAACCATCCGGTGAGACGGCCCTGAACGATCTTGTCCCAGGCCGTCTAGGGGCGCCCCTCGGCCTTGGAGATCTCCAGCAGCGAGGCGCGCTCGCGTTACACCTCGGCGTCGGGTAACTCGCCGCGGTCCAGGTAGCGAGGCTTGGCGAAGGCGACGTGCAGCGCCACCTGGTGAAGCACCTCGGCGTCGACTCACGCCGTTGACGCCACGGCCATCCTGGCGGTGAAGGTAGGCGTCGAGCCTGTTGCCCTCGCCGGCCCGCACCTGCACCACCGCCCCGAGCGAGATGTTCTCCTTCTTGGAGAGCCGCAGCTCGTCGATCCTGTCGTCGAACGCCCCGGCCGCCTCGGTGCCGCCGTCGCGGACCGCCTCGGCGATCTCGGTGGTGCAGGCCAGGAAGTCGGCGGCCTTGGCGGAGAAGTCCGTCTCCGAGCGCAGGTGCACCAGCGAGGCGACGCCGTCGCTCACCGCAACGGCGATGGCCCCTTCGGCGGCCTCCCGGTCGGCCCGCTCGGCGGCCTTCGCAAGACCCTTCCGCTTCAATAGCTCCGCGGCCTCGGCGGGGTCTCCGGCAGCTTCGATGAGGGCGCGCTTGGCATCCATCATGCCTGCGCCCGTGGCGTCCCGGAGCGCCTTGACCTCTCGCGCGGATACCTGAACCATCTGCCCTCTCACTCCTCGTCGTCCGCCGGCGCATCGATCGGCTGCTCCGAACCCGCAGCCTCACCGGACTGCTCGGCGGAGTCCGCCGGCGCGCCCGGGTCCTCAGCCGCGTCCTCGGCGCCTGCCTCCCCGGATTCCTCGAGGCTGCGCGCCACTCTGGCCTCCCGTTCACGCATGTCGGCGGCAGCCGCCGCGGCAGCGGCCGCCTGCTTGCGCGCCACCTCGGCCTCCTCGTCGGGCGTACGTTGCGGAACCGGCGCGGCACCGCCGCGCGTCTCGGCAAGGCGCTGCCCCTCCATCACGGCGTCGCTCATGATGCGGCACATGAGTTCGCCGGCGCGGATGGTGTCATCGTTACCGGGGATGACGTAGGTCACGACGTCGGGGTCACAGTTGGTGTCCACGACGGCGATCAGGGGGATGCCCAGCTTGTTGGCCTCGCTCACGGCGATGTGCTCGGCCTTGGTGTCCAGCACGAACACGGCCTCAGGGGGCGTATCCATCTGACCGATGCCCCCCAGGTTGCGTTCCAGCTTGGCGAGTTCGCGCTGCAGGCTGAGAGCCTCCTTCTTCGGCATCGCCTCGAAGCCGCCGGAGTCGCGCATCCGCTGGTACTCCTGCATCTTGTGCACGCGCTTGAAGATCGTCTGGATGTTCGTGAGCGTGCCGCCCAGCCACCGCTGGTTGACGTACGGCATGCCGCAGCGCTTGGCGTGCGTCTCGACGCTGGGCTGGATCTGCTTCTTGGTGCCCACGAACAGGAGTGTGCCGCCGTTGGCCACCATGTCCCGGACGAACGAGTAAGCGGCCTCGATGCAGGCGAGCGTCTGCTTCAGGTCGATGATGTAGATGCCGGCGATGTCACCGTGGATGAATCGCTTCATCTTCGGGTTCCAGCGCCTGGTCTGGTGCCCGAAGTGGACACCTGCTTCCACCAGTTGGCTCATGGTCACGACAGGTGCCATGGTCTCCTTCCCATCGGTTGGGTCACAGTCCGCGCTTTGCACCGCTGGGGCGACCGTGGGAGAGCGCGGACGGGAAATCGTCGGATCGGACAGGCCCGAGGGCCGCCGGGAAGTCTATCGGCGCGCCGGCGGGCCCAACCCTCCAGCGATCCGGTGCCACGGTGAGCCGCCCGCCCGGAACCATCCGGTCACACCCCGGCCGACCAGCGGGACCAGCCGGGCGGGTCCGCCGATCCCCAGCAGCACAGCAGGATCGACATAGGCCTCGGCGATGCGGGCGCCGAAGTGGAGCGACGCGCCGGCCGTACCCAGCACGCCACCGGAGCCCACGGACTGCCCGGTGCGGACCGCCACGCTGCGCAGGAAGGAATAGCTGGTACGCACCCCGTCGGCGTGCGCCACCGTCACGTGCCGGCCGGAGCCGACCTGACCGGCGAAGGTCACGATGCCCGCCGCGGCCGCCCGTACGGCGCTTCCGGGGCGGGTGGCGTACTCCAAGCCCCTGTTCCCCGGCGCGCCGGGATGCGCCGGCGGGCGGAAGGGGTCGATGATGATCCCCTCCACCGGCGGGGAGTAGAAGACAACCGGGACGGCTCGCGGCGGCGGGACGGTCTGGGCGCTCGCCGATCCGGTGGCTGCCCCCAGAGCCAGCACCGCCGCAATGAGCGCTGGGCCGGCGAGCGCCCGCGGGATCAGCCGCGCGGGTGCGCCGTCTCGATCACCGAACGCAGCCGCCGGCGGCTGACGTGGGTATACACCTGCGTGGTGCCGAGACTCTCGTGCCCGAGCAGCTCCTGCACCGAGCGCAGGTCGGCGCCGCCGTCGAGGAGGTGCGTGGCGAACGTGTGCCGCAGAGCGTGCGGGTGGGTCGGCTGGGCGGACCGGCGATCCATGATGCGCCGCACGTCGCGGGGGCCGAGTGGCCGGCCCCGCAGGTTCAGGAACAGGGACCCGTCGTCGGCGGTGGCCGCCAACCCGCCGGTCGCCTCCCCGGCCCGTGCCGCGGCCGCCTGCGCCTCCCGGAATCGCTGCACGGCGCGCACCGCCGGGGCCGAGAGCGGCAGCAGCCGCTGCTTGTCGCCCTTGCCGGTGACCCGCACCCTGGATCGCGCCAGGTCCAGATCCGCTGGGCGCAGGGCGCACAACTCGGCCACACGCAGGCCGCTTCCGTAGAGCAACTCCAGCACGGCGTCGTCGCGCAGGCGCCGGAGCGGATGATCGCCGGCGGCGGCGGGGCTGCGACCGGCCAGGAGCGATTCCACCGAGCGCTCCGTGAGCACGTCGGGGAGCCGGCCCGTCCCCGCCGGGGTGGACAGCCCGAGTGAGGGGTCGCCGGCGCAGCGACCTGTCTGAGCGGACCAACCGAAGTAGCGCCGCAGCACCGAGGCCTTCCGCGCCACGGTGCGCGCCGCGTAGCCCTGGCGGGTCAGGGTGGCCAGGTAGCGATGCAGATCCTTGCGACCGACGGCCTCGGGACCGTGCAGCGAGCACGCCTCTGCCCACTCCAGGAAGGCGTTCAGGTCGCGCCGGTAGACCGCGACCGACGAGGGGGCGAGGCGCACCAGCGAGGCGTAGAACGCGTCGGACGCCCACGCCGGCATGCTCCGAGGCTACCAACGGGGCCTGCGGTACCGGGGAATGGCCTTGGCGGCGCGGGGGCCTCATCCCGCTCGACCGGTGGCGACCGGAGCCTCGCGGCGTCGCTCGTACCAGAGCCCGCGCCGCGTCAGCAGGCCCGAGGCGCTGAGGTTCTCGAGATGCCACGCCAACTCACCCAGGTCCAGGCCGGTACGCGACGCCAGCAGTTCCAGGGTGGCCGGCATCCAGTCGAAGGCGTCGAGGATCGCGACCGCCGTGGCGTCGCTGACCGGCGCGGAGAGACCGGTGCCTGCGGGCACCTCCTGCAGCGGCAGCGTGGTCCGGGATATGTCCAGCAGCACCAGCAGATCCTCGATGTCGCCGAGGACGCCGGCCCCCTCGGCGATGAGCCGGTTCGTCCCGGCCGAGGCGGGGCTGCGAATGGGTCCCGGCACCGCCGCCACCGCCCGGGAGCGCTGCGCGGCTTCGGTGGCGGTCAGCAGGGCACCGCCGTCGGTGTGCGATTCCACGACGATGCAGGCGTCGCTCAGGGCGGCCATGACCCGGTTTCGGGCCGGGAATCGCCAGCGCTCGGGGGCCGTCCCGAGGGGTGCCTCGGACAGCAGCAGCCCCCGCTGTGCCACGATCCTCCACAGCACCGCGTTCTCGCGGGGATAGATGCGATCCAGCCCGCTGCCCACCACCCCCACCGGTGGAACACCGTCGGCGGCGAGCGCGCCCGCGTGCGCGGCCGCATCGATGCCCACGGCCAGCCCCGAGATCACCGCAACACCGTGCGCCGCCGCGGCCTTGCCGAGGTCGAACGCCACATCCGCGCCGTAGCGGGTGCACCGGCGGGTTCCGACGATGGTGACCGTCGGGCGTTTCAGAAGTTCCAGCGTGCCCTGGCTGAACAGCACCGCCGGCGGTTCGGGATCACCGCCAAGGCGTTCGGGATAGCCGGCGGCACCGCGTCGAGTGACGGTGACCCCCGCAGTCTTGTGGCGCAGGTGAATCGCGGCGGGATCGGCCCTGCGAGCGTCGCTGACCCAGCGCCAGCCGACCTGCTCGTTCACTCGCGCCACGCCTGTCACCTCGGCGAGAGCGCCGGCCACCAGCACCCCCCAGGCCTCTTCCGGCCCCCAGCGACCCAGCAGCCGCTCGAGGCGCGCCGGACCCATGCCGGCCAGGCTCGAGAGCGCAGCCAGGTAGGCCTCCTCGCCCAGCGTCTCCGCCTCGGTGGTCGCGGATTCACCGGTGGATACGTTCCCCGGCCCGGCGCCCGCCTCGGAAGTCTCGGCAAGCCGCTCGCCCATCGCGGCTGCTGCTCCCGGCGGCGCCTCAGGCGACATGGCTGCCCGCGTACGAGCGGTCCAGGGGCACCGGGTTGTTCCGCAGTTGCAGCGCCAGAGCAAGGTCGCCGCCCCGCAGCGGCGGTTCCCGACCGTCCAGGTCGCAGATCGTCAACCCCACACAGCGGATGCGCTGCAGGCCCCGGGCGCTCAACTGACCCGACGCCACCGCCCGCTCGGCCAGCGCGGCGGCCTCGGGGCTGAGTGGCGCCTCCCGCTCCAGGATCCGCGAGCCAAGCAAGCTGTTGTAACGCACGCCGCGCCGCGCGGCCCGCCGGCGGGCCGCCCGCCAC
>JAGWAK010000010.1:22488-22954 GCA_021296435.1 Acidimicrobiia bacterium | reverse complement strand
GAGCGAATCTGCACCGCGTCGCCCGCCTCGATCCGCACGCCACCGAGCGAGCCGTCACCGAACGGCGTCTCCAACTCGATCGGCGGGATGGATCCGGCCTCGGCGGCCGAACCCAGCGGCGAGAACGCGAACACCACGTACTCGATGCTGCCCTCGGCGTTCTCCTCGCCGCCGATGTTCTGGATCACCGTGATGCGGGAGGAGCCGCAGTCGCCGAAGTCGTCGCAGTTGATGGTGCCGATGAGGCCGCTGTAGCCCTCCACGTTGTTGAGGAACTCGCGCACGCCTTGGCGGTCGATCACCAGGTTGTCGCCGTCCACGTAGGACGCTGCGTCGATGGCGTCCAGCAGCAGCGTGGTGGCGTCGTAGCCGTGCGCCCAGAATGGTGCCGCCGGCCGCTCGCCGTAGTCGGCCTCGTAGGCCGCCAGGAAGTCGACGGCGGACTTGCCGGTGCTCTGGTTCACGT
>JAGWAK010000010.1:0-22482 GCA_021296435.1 Acidimicrobiia bacterium | reverse complement strand
CGGAGAAGTACATGCCGACCGTCTGCGGCAGCGACAGGTAGTTGGTGTTCAGCAGGCCGTCGGCGGCCAGCAGCACCGTGGTCTCGAGTCCCGGAACCCCGTGCGCCTGGTCGGCGATGAAGTCGCCGGCCGGCTGGAAGATCGGGAAGAACAGTGCACCCGGACTGCCGGCGGCGACCTCGGTCAGCACCGGCACCATGTCGGTGTCGTCCTTGTTGACCGCCGAGAAGCCGGTCACATCGCCGCCGAGTGCGGCGAAGGCGTCGGCGAAGGCCTGGGCCAGGCCCTGGGTGTAGGGGTCGCCGTCGTGGATGGCCGCGGCGGTGCGCCATCGCCGCGCCCTGGAACAGGTCGTTGTGGGCGGTGCGGTAGTAGCCCTCGCTGTAGTTGGCCCCGGCATTGCCGGCCAGGTCCGATGTGAGCGCCGGCGAGGTGTTGCCGCCGGAGATCATCGTCATGCCCGCCGCGCCGATCAGCGGCGCCGCCGCAACCGCCGCACCCGAGCACGACGTGCCGATCACGCCGACGACCCGGTCGTCGGCCACGATGGTCTGCGCCGCGGCCTGGCCGCCGTCGTTGGAGCACAGGTCGTCCAGCGTTGTGCCGAGGTCCACGTCGAATCCCTTGATGGTGCCGTAGTCCCGGATGGCCAAAACCACGCTGCGCTCGATGGGCAGACCGAAGAAGGCCACGTCACCGGAGATGGCGTTCAGCGAGCGGATCTGGACCGCGTCGCCCGCCTCGACGGTCACTGTGCCCAACGACCCGTCGCCCAGATGGGTCATGTCCGCCGTTGGGGCCTCGTCGGGCTCGTCGGGCGCCTCCGTGGGGGCTGTGGTTTCCGCCTCGGTCGTGGCGGTGGGCTCGGCGCCGTCCTCGTCGTCGGCGCAGGCGGCGGCCACAAGGATCACGCACAGGAGCGATGCGAACAGCGAAGAAAATAGACCTACAGACCTACGGGACTTGAGCATGTCGATCCCCTCCTCTTTGAGTTGACGGTCCACCGGGGGACATTAATTCCTCGACAAACCTAGTGCGTCAGCGGGCCAATAGGTGCCTATTATTACTGAAAACTTGCAAATATTACCGAGCATCCGAAAGATCACGAAAGGCTGCCGCCTGTTTCAGCATTCGGCGCGCCAGAACGGTTCCCGGGGAGCGTCGAAGAGCACGCCGGTGGCCTCGCTGCGCACCGAGTTGAAGGCGTGCTCCACCCAGATGTCCGGGCCGGCCAGCGGGGACGGCAGATCGTCCTGTGAGAAGAACCCCACGCCGGTGCACTCCACCGGATGGGCGCACAACTCCCCGCCCAGCGACCGGCAGTGGTACACCAGGGAGTAGGTGGGCACCGACGTGAAGCCGTGGCGCATGCTGTCGAGCACCGCGATCAGCCGGACAGGCTCGCAGTTGATACCGGTCTCCTCGGCCACCTCCTTCACCGCGATCTCCGAGGAGGAGTAGCCCACGTCGGCCCAGCCGGTGGGGTACAGCCAGTACCCCGAGTCCGCCCGGCGGATCAGCAGCACCCTGCCCTCGTCGTCGCTGACGACCGCCCCCACGGCCACCTTGGGGGTGACGTAGCCGGGCACGCCCTTGCCCACCGCGGCGAGCCACTCGGTGATCTGGACCGCAGGGTCGTGGCAGCGGCCCGCCGCGGCCCGGATGTCGGCGGCCACGGCCAGCACCTCCTCGAAGCGCTCGCGCTCGTAGTGGCTGTCGGTGAACCCCAGGCCGGTGCGGGCGATACCCGCCAGGGCCTCGCTCCAGCGCAGCAACTCCAACTCGCCGATGGCGTCGTCGTGGGGGGTGCCGGCGTCGGTGGGGACACTCCCTGCGGGGCCGCTCGGCGGCGGGCCGGTCATCGCCTCGTCATGGCGCCGGCGCGATGCCCGCCGCCTCGCGCACCGCCGCGGCGATCCGCTCGAGCCGCTCCGGGTCGACGATCCGGCCGCCGCTGCCGTCGTGCACGTAGAAGGAGTCCACCACGTGGTCGCCCAGGGTCTGCACCCGCGCCTGCTCGATGTGCAGGCCGGAGTGCACCAGCGCCTCGGTGATCCAGTGGAGCAGGCCGAGGCTGTCGGGTGCCGCCACCTCGATCACCGTCACCGAGGAGATTTCGTTGTCGAACTTCACGTAGGACTCGGTAACCGGCTCGGGAGCGAGCGCGTCGCCGGCACCCGAGGCGGCGTGCGCCCAGCGCGCCAGCCGCTCGCCGGGCACCAACTCGCCGGCGAGCGCGGCGCGCACGTCGGCCAGCACCGGCGGCCACTCCAATCCGACACCCGGCGGCGGCTCCACGAACACCGCGAGCGCCGTCATGCCGCCCGCGGTGTGCACAGCCGCAGAGAGGACGTTCAGACCGTTGAGGCTGACCGCTCCGGCCACCGCGCCCAGCACGGTCGGAGCGCTCGGCACGACCACGATCAGTTGCCGCTCGGCGACCTCCAGCAGCTCGGTCCCGGCCACCATGGCCTCGGTGACCTCGGGGGTGGGGAACGCGTCGGGTTCGCCGCCCAGCACGCCGCTGCGGATGTAGCTCTCGGTGCGGCGCACCAGCCCCCGCACCAGGTCGGCCTTCCAGCGGGTCCACACCGAGGGTCCCGTGGAGATCGCATCGGCCTCGGTCAGGGCGGCGAGCAGTTGCAGCATCTCGACGCTGCGCACCTGCTCCGCCACCCGCTGCACGGTGCCGATCTCGTCGATGTCGCGCCGGATGGCGACGTCGGGCAGCAGCAGGTGCAACTCGACGAGCCGGACGAGCGTGGCCACGTCGTCGGCGTCGAAGCCCATGCGGCAGCCGATGACCTCCATGAGCTCCATGCCGACGATGGTGTGGTCGCCGGGGTAGCCCTTGCCGATGTCGTGCAGCAGGGACGCCACCAGCAGCAGATCCCGGCGGCGCACGCTCACCTCGCCGCCGGCGATCATGTCGGCGGCCTGCGCCGCCGTCTCGCAAAGGTGGCGGTCCACGGTGAAGCGGTGGTAGTCGTTGCGCTGCAGGCGGCTCCGGCAGGTCTCCCACTCGGGCAGGATCTTGACCACGGCGCCGGCCTGGTCGAGCGCCTCGATGATGGGGATGGCGTTGCGCCCACAGGCCAGCAACTCCACGAACAGCTCCCGGGCGCCGGCCGGCCAGGGGTCACCGAGCGGGGTCATCTCAGCACCGAGGCGCAGCAAGGAGTCGCGCTCGATGCGGGTGCCGCGGCTCGCCGCCGCCACGGCCACCCGCAGGGGCAGCAGCACATCGCCGCGCACCGCCACCTCCGGCGTCAGGCGCACCTCGTTGCGGTCGTGGCGGATCTGCACACCCACCTCGAGGGTCGTGACCGCGGGGCGACGGCGGCGCATCCCGCGCGGCGCAGTCCAGTGCTCGACACCCGCCCAAGTCTCGTCGGCCACCCAGCCGACCGTGCGGCCCGCCGCCGCCACAGCGGTCATGAAGTCCTCCACGGTGGCGTGACCGAGCGCGGCAGCCACGTCGGCCTGAACCTCCAGGGTGAGAAGGTTGCGGGCGTTGCCGGTGGCGCGATGCAGCTCGACGCGGGCGGCCAGAAGGGTCTCATGCGCCCCGCGGACCATGGCACCGTCGGGATCGGCGAGGTCGGGACGCGCCAGCGCCACGGAGCGCAGCGCCTGCAGGTCGCGCATGCCGCCGGTGGACTCCTTCAGGTCGGGCTGCAACCGGAAGGCGACCTCCCCGTGCTCGAACTCCCGCCAGCGGGCGTCCTGGGCCAGCTGCGGCAGCCACCTGCGGGCCCGGCGGGTCCACTGGTCGCGGGCGCTGCCGGCGAGGCGCTCGGCGAGACCACCGTCACCGGCCACGTGGCGCGCCGACAGCAGCGACGTGGCCGTGTCGAGATCGTCGGAGGCCAGCTGGAGGGTCTGCGGCACGGTGCGCACGGCGTGGCCCAGCTTCAGTCCCTCGTTCCAGACGGGGTACCACAGGTCGCCCGCCAGGTTGGCCACGTCCCGGCCCCGCTCGTGCAGCAGCAGCAGGTCCAGGTCGCTCTCGGGGCTGAGCTCGGAACGGCCGTACCCGCCGACGGCGACCAGCGCCACACCGCGCTCGGGACCGCCGGCACCCCGGTATACCTCCGCCAGCCATTCGTCCACCCGGCGGCTGTAGGCACGGCAGAACACCGCCCCCACCAGGCGCCGGTCGGCGATGATCCGCCGCCGGTCGAGGGGACGGATGCGGGCGGCGGCGGGTGCGGTCATCTGCATCTGGCGTGCTGCGGCGCGCCCGGACCGGGGTCGGTCAGCCCGCCCACGGTCTCAGCCCGCGTCGCCGGCCGCGTGGCTGGTAGCGGTGGCGGCGCCTGCCGCCTCGCCGAGGGCGGCGTTGAGGTTGCCCGAACGCAGGCCCTCGAGGTCGAGGGTCACGTAGCTGTAGCCGGCCGCCCGCACGGCGGCAACCACCGCGGCCCGAGCGGCCACGACGTCGCCCAGCCGATCCGGCGGCACCTCGATGCGCGCCAGATCGTCGTAGTGGCGCACGCGCAACTCCTCGAACCCCAGGCCGGCCAGGGCGGCCTCGGCTCTCCCGACGGTGCGCAGCACCGGTGCCGACACCGGCGTGCCGTAGGGAAGCCGCGACGCCAGGCACGGCGCCGCCGGCTTGTCCCAGACCTCCAGGCCGAGCGACTGGGCGGCGGCTCGCACCGTCTCCTTCGTGAATCCCGCCTCCACCAGGGGGAAGCGGGCACCGCGGCTCTCCGAGGCGGCGACGCCGGGTCGATGATCGCCCAGGTCGTCCAGGTTGACCCCGAGAGTCACGGTGGCCCCCTCGGCTGTGGCCAGCGGCTCGAGGGCGTCCATGAGGGCGTCCTTGCAGTGGGAGCAGCGAAGTGCGTCGTTGCTGCGGTAGGCGGCCCGCTCCATCTCGAGGGTCTCCACCTCGCTGTGGCGCAGCCCCCAGGATCCGGCCAGGCGCCGGGCATCGTCACGCTCGGTCTCCGCCAGCGAGGGGGACACGGCAGTGACCGAGTGCGCCTGCTGCGGCCCGAGTTCGTCGTGGGCCACCCAGGCCAGCAGCGAGGAATCAACGCCGCCGCTGAAGGCGACCACCACGGGGGCGACCTCGGTCAGCAGCGCCCGCAAGGAGGCCAGCCGCTCGCTCACGGCGGTGTCTGCGGTGCTGGCCATCCCGATGTCGGTCACGGTGCTCCTCGCCCGTCCCTGCGCCGGCCGGTCATCGGTGCGCCGGCCCGTACCCCCGCCAGCAGGCTACAGCGACCGCACCCACCGGGCCTGCGGGCGCGCGCCGCGCGTGGCGGAGGCTGGAGGGAACCGTCCCCGCCGGGCCTGCGGGCAGGCGCCACCCAGGGCGGCGGCTACGGGGAACCGTCCCCGCCGGGGGCCGCCAGCAACGCCACCAACTCCTCGATGGGGGTAACGATCCCGCTATAGAAGGGCCCGAACTCGGCGTAGAGCGCCGATGCCCGGTCGTAGCGCAGCGTGTAGACGACGTCCTTCAGATCGTCGGGGCGGACGGCGAACAGCGTGACGCCCCACTCGAAGTCGTCGATGCCCGTCGAGCCGGTGACCACCTGCAGCACGCGGCCGGCGAACTTGCGCCCCGACGAGCCGTGCTCGTACATCAGCTCGAGGCGCTCCTCATACGGCAGCGTGAACCAGTTCTGCTGCTCGCCGCGGCGCTTGGACATGGGATAGAAGCACCAGGCCGGCTTGCCCGCCGGCGGCAGCCGCGGGTAGAGGCGCTGCTGCTTCAGCTCCTCGGGCACGCCGGCGGCGTACTCGGAGATCTCCGTCAGCGAGACGTACGAGGCCACGGCCTCCAGCCCCGTCGCCGCCAGGTCCCGCTGCAGCAGCCGCAGGTTCCAGAGGTCCGCGTCCAGCGCCATGAAGGCCAAGTCGGCCCTATGGCCCAGGATCGCCACCGTCACCACCTGCGTGCCCCGGCCTGTCGCCCGCCGCACCGCATCCACCATGGCGTCCCCCTGCCAGCCCTCACCCAGCCGGCAGAAGAGATGCAGCACCCCCAACCCGATCGAGGGCGTGACCGGCTCCGGCACGCGCTCGGGATCCACCGGTTCGGGCATGGGCCGAGGCTACCGGCGCACCCGCCAAGGGGCCGCGAACAACCGAGGGTGGGGCCGACACCCGCCAACAACCGAGGGCGGCCCTCACCCGGGCCGGGCATCAGTCGGTGTAGATGCGAACCGTGCCGTCGCGGGCGAAGCCGCCGAGCTGCAGGCCGGCGCTACGGGCCACCTGCACCGCCAGCGCCGACGGCGCGCTCACCGCCACGAGGGCGCTGAACCCCGCCGCCCAAGCCTTCTGGGCCATCTCGAAGGAGGCCCGACCGCTCACGTAGAGGCACAGCGAGGTGGCCGGCAGCGCCCCGTCCAGCAGCAGGCGACCCACCACCTTGTCCACGGCGTTGTGCCGGCCGATGTCCTCCCGCACCAGCAGCGGCTCCCCGGAGCGGTCGGCGGCCCCGGCGGCGTGCACTGCGCCGGTGGCGTCGAACAGGTCCTGCAGGTCGCGCATGCGGACGGGCAACTCGGCCAGGGTGGCGGGCTCGAATGGCTGCGCCTCCGGCAAGGGTGCCAGCGCCTCGGCCAGCCGTTCCACCGCCTCGCTGCCGCAGATGCCGCAGGCTGAGGAGGTGATGCCCAGCCGGGGCGTCGGCGGCGGCCCCTTCCCGTCGGTCTCCACCGACACCACGTTGAACTCCGACTCGACCGGCGGCCCCTCGCCGCAGTAGCGGATGCGTCGGATGGCGGCGCCGTCCAACCAGCCCTCGGCGTGGCAGAACCCTGCCGCCAGCTCGAAGTCGTGCCCCGGCGTGCGCATGGTGGTGGCGACGAGCACGTCGTCGAGACGGATCGAGAGGGGCTCCTCCACGATCAGCGTGTCGGGCTCGCGGAGGACGGACCCGCCTTCGAGGCGGCTGGTGATGAACCGCTCCGTGCGGCTCCGGGCCATTAGCCACCCCTCGCCCGGTCACCCGAACCGGCGTCGGGGTGACCCTCGGCGTTCTTGCGCCAGACGATCCGCAGCCCGTGCAGGGTGAGCCAGGGCTGCACGTGACCGATGCAGGCCGTGTGCGGCGCGATCAGGTCGGCCAGGCCGCCGGTCCCCACGACGGTGGCCTCGCCGATCTCGGCCATGATGCGCGTGCACAGGCCGTCCACCTGCGCGGCGTAGCCGTAGATGGCGCCCGACTGCAGCGATTCGGCGGTGCTGCGGCCGATGACGCTCCGGGGCGGGGTCAGCTCCACCGACCGCAGTGCGGCCGCCCGCTCGAATAGGGCTTCGAGGCTGATCTCGACACCCGGCGAGATGACGCCGCCCAGGTACTCGCACGCCGAGCTGATGACGTCGAAGGTGGTGCCGGTGCCGAAGTCCACGACGATCGTCGGTCCCCCGTAGAGCGCCACCGCACCGACCGCGTTGGCGATCCGGTCGGCGCCCACCTCGCGCGGATCGTCGTAGCGGATGGGGATGCCGCTGCGCACACCGGGCTCGATCACAACCGGGTCGAAATCGAAGTAGTGCGCCACCAGCTCCCGCAGCGCGGCGGTGATCCGCGGCACACCGGAGGCAACAGCCACGCCCGACACGTCCTGGAGCAGTTCCCAACTCTCGACCGCCAGGAACCCGTCGAGCAGCACCGCCAGCTCGTCGGCGGTGGCCTCGACGTTCGTGGCCGCCCGCCAGTGGCCCACCAGCCCGCCCTCGGCGGTCTCCAGGCTCGCCGGATCGCCCAGCTCGTAGAGCCCCAGGACCGTCTGGGTGTTCCCCACGTCGATGGCCAGCAGCACGGCTAGGAGTCTCCGCCGGCGCCGGCTTCGGGCCGCAGCGTGGGGAACAGCACCACGTCGCGGATCGTCTCGGCGCCGCACAGCAGCATGACCAGGCGGTCGATGCCGAGGCCGAGCCCCCCGGTGGGCGGCAGCCCGTACGACAGGGCCCGCAGGTAGTCCTCGTCGGTGACCATGGCCTCGCTGTCGCCGCCGCGGCGGCGGTGCTCCTGGTGGGCGAAGCGGGTGCGCTGCTCGTCGGGGTCCGTCAACTCGGTGAAGGCGTTGCCCAACTCCCGCCCGGCGACCACCGCCTCGAATCGCTCCGCCAGGCCGTCGACGTGGCGATGGCGGCGCGCCAGCGGCGACACCTCCAGCGGGAAATCGCACACGAACAGCGGGCCCTGCAGCTCGGACTCGACGCGGCGCTCGTAGATCTCCGCCAGGATGCGCCCCGCCGACCAGCCCGCCTCGGTGGCCACCTCCAGGCGGTCGGCCTCACCGCGCAGGTCCGCGGCGGCCGGGCTGTCCGGGGTGCCGGTGGCCGGCAGCTCGCGCCCGGCGAACTCCGAGACCACTTCGGCCATCGTGGCGCGGCGCCACGGCGGCGCCAGGTCGAGGCTGGCGCCGTCGGCGGTGATCTGGGTGCTCCCGGTGGCGGCGGCGGCCGCGGCGGCGCTCAGCTCCTCGACGAGGACCATCATGTCGGTGTAGTCGGCGTAGGCCTGGTAGAGCTCGAGCATGGTGAACTCGGGACTGTGGCGAGGAGACAGGCCCTCGTTGCGGAAGATCCTGCCCAGCTCGTAGACACGGGGCAGGCCGCCCACGACCAGCCGCTTCAGGTACAGCTCGGGGGCGATGCGCAGATAGAAATCGCAGTCCAGGGCGTTGTGGTGGGTGATGAACGGTCGTGCGGCCGCCCCGCCCGGGATGGGGTGCAGCATCGGCGTCTCCACCTCGGTGAAGTCCCGGGCAGCCAATTCGGCGCGGATCGCGGCGGTCGCCGCGCTGCGAACCTCGAAGGCCCGGCGGGTCGCCGGTGTGACCCACAGGTCCACGTAGCGCTGCCGGTAGCGGGTGTCGGTGTCGGCCATCCCGTGCCACTTGTCGGGGAAGGGCCGGCGGGCCTCGGCCAGCAGCCGCCAGTCCCCCACCTGCACCGACAGCTCGCCCCTGCGGGTCTTCATGACCTCGCCGCCGGCGCCGACCCAGTCGCCGATGGACAGGGAGCAGAACTCCTCGTAGTCGGGTGTGGCTGCGGCCGGGGCGAAGAGCTGGATGCGCTCGCCGCTGGCGTCGTCGAGCGTGCCGAAGCAGAGCCTGCCCTGCACCCGGCGCAGCATGAGCCGCCCGGCGACGGTTGCCTGGACGCCGGAGGACTCGCCGGCCGCCAGGTCACCGTGGGCCGCGTGCAGCTGCGCCGCCGTGTCGGTCGGCTCGAAGCGGTAGGGGATGTCCCTGCGGTCGGTCACGAGCGTGCCTCTGTTGGGTATCGGCGGGTTCCAGGTGGTCCGTGGCCCGCTCCCGTGCTCCGCAGGTTACGCACCTGCCGGCCGAGCGGCACTTGATTCCGGCCCTCGCCGGAGCGACGAATCGACCCCGGCCGCCGCCGGAACGACGAAACGACCCCGGCCATCGTCGGAACGACGGATCAGGTTGGGACGGTGGCGCCGAGGTTGTCGATCAGGCGGGCACCGCCGAGATGGGCCGCGACCAGCAGGCGCAGCTCGCCGGCCAGCGGCTCACGCGGTGCCAGCGTGGCGGCGTCCACGACGCAGGCGTAGTCCACCGGGCCCAGCAGGGGCGCGGACGCCAGGACCTCGGCCATCGCCGCCTCCACCGCACCGGTGCGTCGCTCCCCCGCCTCGATGAGCGCCGCACCGGCGCGCAGCGACCGCTGCAGCACCACCGCCGCGGCCCGCTCGGCAGGGTCGAGGTAGGCGTTGCGGCTCGACAGAGCCAGGCCGTCGGGCTCACGCACCGTGGGGCAGCCCACCACCTCGACGGGCAACGACAGGTCGGCCGCCAGGCGCCGCACCACCGCCAGCTGCTGCCAGTCCTTCTCGCCGAAGTAGGCGCGGCACGCCCCGACGATGGCGAACAGCTTCGCCACCACCACACCCACCCCCGGCAGGTGCCCGGGCCGGTGGACGCCCTCCAGGGGCGCCGACAACTCACCGAAGTCCAGGTTGGTGACCGGTGGCGCCGGGTACATCTCGGCGGCGCCGGGAGCGAACACCGCCTCGGCGCCCTCGGCGGCGCAGAGCCGCACGTCGTCCTCGAAACCCCGGGGATACGCCTCGAGGTCCTCGCCGGCGCCGAACTGCAGCGGGTTCACGAAGATCGACACGACGGTCACGTCGGTCTCGGCGACCGAGCGGCGCAGCAGGCTGAGGTGCCCCTCGTGCAGCGCCCCCATGGTGGGGACCAGGCCGACCACCGCGCCCCGGGCGCGAGCCTCCTCGCAGAACGCCCGCGCGTCACCAACCGTCCCGAGCAGGCGGACGTCGCTCAACGGCCCGGCTCAGGCGCCGCCCAGCTCGCCGGCGCGGCGCACACCGGCGGCGCCGTCGACGTTCCAGCCCGGGGCCAGTTCGGGGGCCAGATCGCCGAGGGGCACCATGACGAAGCCCCGCTCGTGCATGCGCGGGTGAGGAACGCTGAGGTCAGGCTCGTCGACGGTCTCGCCCTCCACCCACAGCACGTCCACGTCCAGGGTGCGCGGTCCCCAGCGGACGCGCCGCCGCCGCCCGGCGGTGGCCTCCAGATCCAGGGCCGCCTTCAGCAGCTCGCGGGCGGAGCGCTCGGTGCGGAGCTCCACCACGATGTTGAGGTAGGGGCCCTGGCCGGGAGGGCCGATCGGGTCGGTCTCGTAGACCGGCGAGGTCGCCACCACGTCGTCCAGCGCGGCGACCGCCGCCGCCAGCAGGGCTCGCCGGTCGCCCAGGTTGGAGCCCAGAGCCAGGAAGGCCCGTCTCACCGGTCGGCGATCCGCCAGCCGGGCGTCGCCGGCGGCTCGGTGACGCCGGCGCCCGCGTCGTTCGGGGTGGGCTCGCCGCCACCTCCGCCGGCACCGTCGCCGGGATTGGTGCCGGTCGGGGCATCGCTGCGGGTCACGCCGGAGCCGGCGATGCTTAGCACGGTCTCGCGGCCCCGCTGGCCGATGGGTCGGCGCAGCAGGCGCTCGGTGGCGTGCAGGGCCGACGGCACGTCGCGGTAGCGGCCCATCCACAGCCAGTAGCCGGCGAGGAACCCGGCGAGGGTGTCGTCGACGCGCTCGTGGTGCACCAACAGACGCTCCCCCGCCTCGACACGGCGCGTGATCTCCTCGAAGGCGGCCAACGTCGGGGCCACGCCGGCGCTGTCGCCGAGCGGCAGGTGAAGGTAGGGCAACTCGTGTTCTTCGTAGCTGTGGAGGTTGTGCGGGCCCGACAGCAGCGACACGATGCAGTTGAACTCGTGGCGGCGGATCCAGATGATCTCCTCGGTGCGCCGCACCGCCCGATGGTTGGCTCCGTAGCCGCCGGGGCGCTCGCAGATGGCGAGTCGGTCCTTCAGCACCCAGACGAGGTTCCGGGGCTCGATGCCATCCGCCCAGCGCCCCCTCATGACGTCCCCACCGGCTGGCGGGCGCCCACGATCCTCGCCGCCTGCAACGTTGCGGCCACGTGGTGCGTGCGGAGCACGGCCGCTCCGGCCAGCATCGCCCAGACCGCCACCACCAGCGCCCCCTCGAGGCGGTCGGCGTCGTGCTCGCCGGCTGCGTCGGGCACGGGAAGGCGGCCGGTGTCGGCGGCGGCGTGCAGCTCGTCGATCAGGCGACCGTCGCCGATCCCCACGACCAGCGGCCGGCCGAGCGCCGCCAGCCGCTCCAGGCCGCCCAGCAGATCCAGGTCCGCCTCGGGGGAGCCGCCGCAGCCGATGCCGGGATCCAGGTAGATCTCCGACAGCCCCGCGGCGCTGGCCCGGTCGGCCTGTGCTTCCAGCGACGCCAGCGCCTCGGCCACGGTCCCGCCGACGGGCTCGCCGCCGGTCGCCGGCGCCGGGGTTGCCGCATGCACCGCCACCCAGCCGGCGCCGGCCTCTGCCGCCACACCGACCAGCGCCTCCCGGGCGTCGACGCCTGCAGCCCCTGGGAGCATCGAGTGATCGCAGATGAGCGTGGCACCCGCAGCGGTGGCCGCGGCTGCCAGGGTCGGCGAACCGGTGGCGACGGCCACCCGCGCATCGCCGGAGAGGGCCCCGACGACGCTCACCACCTGTTCGGCCTGTGGGGGCTCGGCGTGGGGTGTACAGGCGATCTCGACGATGTCCGCCCCTTCGGAGATCATGTGGCGGCCGTGAGTCACAGCCGCACGCGTACCGGATCGGCCGTTGTCGGCGAACGCGTCGGGCACCAAGCGGAGCACGCCCATGACCTTCGTCTCCATGTTCGGACCGGATCCGTCTCGGCTTCTGCTCGACTCGCAGGCTACCGGCGTATGCCCGGCGCTCGGCCCGTGACGTCAGTCCGGTACGGCGGTGCTCTGGTCGAAGATGCAGATGTATGGCAGGTTGCGGTAGCGCTCGGCGAAGTCCAACCCGTAGCCGATCACGAACTCGGGCGGAACCTCGAAGCCCACGTAGCGCAGCTCGGCGGCACTGGGGCGGCTGCCCTCGCGCACCAGCAGGGCGCACACCTGCAGCGAGGCCGGCGCGCGGGCCATGAGAAGGTCGCGCAGGTAGGCCAGCGTGAGACCGCTGTCCACGATGTCCTCCACCAGCAGCACGTCCCGGCCGGCCAGGTCCACGTCCAGATCCTTCAGGATGCGCACGACGCCGCTGGTCTTCGTGGAGGCGCCGTAGGAGGACACCGCCATGAAGTCCAGCTCCACGGGCAGGTCGATCTGGCGGATCAGGTCGCTCATGAACATGAACGCCCCCTTCAGCACCCCGACCAGCAGCGGCCGGCGCCCGGCGTAGTCGGCGGTGATCTCCTCGCCGAGTTCGACGATGCGCTGCTGTAGGGCGTCGGCGGCGATGAGTTCGGGACCCGGCGGGGTGCTCAGCCCGTTGCCCGAGGCGTCGTCGGGTTGCGGTGCGGTGCTCATGGCGGGTCAGTCTGGCAGACGGCGGGGGGTGCCCGCACTCGACTCCAGGTGCAGGCGCTGTGCACTGCGGCGCACCCGCCAGCCGCCGCCCACATCGGCGGCCCGGGCCTCGCCGAGGGCCACCGCCAGGGTCCGGTCCACCGCCGCCAGGTCGGGCGGGTGCTGCTCGCCGCCGGCGCTTGCGCCGCGGGCCTCGGTGATCCAGCCGCGCAGCGCCCAGCGGGCCAGCGCCCGGGGCGCCTCTGCCAGCGCCGCGCAGTCGCGGGGATCCAGGTCGGCGACCGCCGCGTCCAGCGCCTCGGTGGCCTCGCGGGCCAGGTCGGCGTGGCGGCACAGCAGCGGTGTGACGTCCCGCTCGAAGATCTGCTCCAGCAGCGGGATGAGGTCGTGGCGCACCCGGTTGCGGCGGATCGCCGGATCCAGGTTCGACTCGTCCAGCAGCGGCGTCAGCCCCGCCAGCCGGCACACCTCCACCGTGTCGGCGCGCCGCAGGCCCAGCAGGGGGCGGCGCCGGGTTGGCCCCATGGCCGCCACGCCCGCCAGCCCGGCGCCCCGCAGCAGGTTCAGCAGCACCGTCTCGGCCTGGTCGTCGGCGGTGTGGCCCACCAGCGCGCCGTCGGGCAGCACGGCGTAGCGGGCGCTGCGGGCCCGCGCCTCCAGATTGGGGCCGGGCGCCACCGACACCGTCTCGCAGCGGAAGCCGGCATCGACTGACGCGGCGGCCGCCGCCACGACGTCGGCATCGCCCGCCGAGGTGGGGCGGATGCCGTGATCCACGTATACGGCGGTGACCTCCAGGCCCGCAGCGCGGGCCAGCACCAGCAGCGCCAGGGAGTCCGGACCGCCGGAGACGGCGCAGGTCACCGCCACCGGTGGCGGCGGGAAGCTGCAGCGCCGCAGGTACGGCTCGAAGGCGCCTGCGGCGATGGCGGCGTGCAGAGGCGGCTGCTCGGGCGCCCGCTCAGGGGGATGCGGGGTGCCGCCGGTGCGCCCGGTCGGTGATCCGGGGGCGTTCAGGCTCCCGCCGGTGCGCCGGGCCGGGCCGGCGCCGGAGGACCCCCGGGCGGTCGTCAGGCCGCCGCGCGGGCGTTCATCCGCTCGATCCACAGCTTCGGGGACTTGATCTCGCCCATGCTGGGGAGGCAGTCCGGCGCCTCCCAGGCCCGCTCCACGAACGCCGCCCCCTCCACGCGCTCCACGGCGTCGATGAAGGCCTCACCCGCCTGGTACTGATACAGCTTGGCCTCGATTCCCACGAGGCGCTGCAGCAGCTTGTTCAGCCCGCGGGCCGAGGACCGCCGGGCCCGCAGCACCCTGCCGAACCGGGCCGACTCCGACAGGCGGTCCGCCCCGGCGCGGTCCATGGTCACGTCGCCGTGGCCCTCGAGCAGACTCATCATGCCCGACAGCTTGTCCAGCACACCCTGCTGGGACTCCGGCGCCAGCAGCGCCGTCAACCCGCCCTGGCGGAAGGGATCCTCGCCGCTGCGGCGCGCCTCCATGAGGCGGCGGGCGGCCTCCATCATGCGGCCCGGGTCGGGGTCCACCACGTCGAGGGCCTCGTCCACGAGACCCAGGAAGTGTCGGCGCAGCCAGGGGATGCCCATGAACTGGGCCCGGTGGGTGGTCTCGTGCAGCGCCAGCCAGAGGCGGAACTCGTGGGCGGGGAAGCCGTGGCGGCGCTCCAGGACGGCGATGTTCGGCCCCACGTAGTACACCATGTCCTGGTCGTCGGGCTTGTCGTCCTCGATGATCAGCAGGTCGTACTGGCCAAGCACGCGGGTGGACATCCACCCCAGCAGCGCCCCCACCTCGGCGCCGCTCATCATGCGGGTGATCTCGAACATGGGGCCCGACCCGTCGCCGTTCTCGGCCATGCGGTCGGTGAGGGGGCGCAGCAGCCGCTGGAACGACGCCACGTTGGCGCGGATCCACGAGCGGCGGTCCACCACCATGGCCCGTGCGTTGCTCGCCACCTCCAGGCCGGTGGCCTCGGCCACGAGGCGCTCGGCCTGCTCGGTGGCCTCTTCGAAGTCCCGGCCGATCGATCGGACCTCCGGCGAGCGGAGGTTGGGCTGGGTGCCGCGCTCGGCCACCCGGAAGGCGACCCTCTGGGCGAGATCCCAGTCGACGGCTTGGCTCACGGTGTGTCCCGATTGGCGGGGCGGCTCACTCGGGCGCCCGCTCCTTGCCCCGCGGCGGGTAGCGCTGCCCGTGGACCACCTTGAAGTAGCCGGCGATCGTGGCGATGATCGCCAGGACCGTGAGCGCCACCAGCAGGGGGGCGATCCACCAGTGCCAGACAACCGCCATCAGGGCCACGGCCACATCCTAGAGGTCGGTGACGTCGATCTTGCTGAGGTCGATGCGCTGGAGGGTCTCGGAGATGCGGATGCGCAGCGACTCGGGGGCCTGCTCACGGCAGTGCAGCGCCACGAGGCTCTGCACGTTCAGCTGCGTGTCGAAGGTGGCGATGCAGGGGGCGCAGTTCACCAGGTCCCGGCGCAGCGCGGCGATCCGGGTGGGGTCGGGGATGCCCTCGGTGGCTTGCAGGATCCGCTGCGCGGCGAGCGGGCACGCGCCGGGCACCCCGGAGCATTCGGCGAGCGGCCCGAACGGGTCCGGGGGCGGGAATTCGTTCATCTCTGTGCTCCGGGGGATATGGCCGCAACCGGCGAGTCGTCGTCGTCGAGGCCGCGGGCCTCCCCGAATTCCTGCAACGTCTGGCGCAGCCGCTTTCTTCCCCGATGCAGCCGGCTCATGACCGTGCCGATGGGGATGTCCAGGATCTCGGCGATCTCCTTGTAGGCGAAGCCCTCCACGTCGGCCAGCAGCACGGCCACGCGGTAGCCCTCCGGGAGCGCTTCGATGGCGTCGCGCACCTCGACGGAGGTCAGCCCGTCGAGCAGTTCGTCCTCGGCGCTGCGGGACAGCCGGGCGCTGTCGGCGCCGCCGAGGCCCCGGTACAGGTAGAGGCTGTCGGTGTCGCCGAGGTCCACCTCTTCGGGCCGGCGCCTGCGGCGGCGGTACTCGTTGATGTACAGGTTCGTGAGGATGCGGAACAGCCAGGCCCGCAGGTTGGTACCCTCGGTGAAGCGGTCGAAGCCCTTGTAGGCCCGCAGGTAGGTCTCCTGCACCAGGTCCTCGGCCGCGGCGTCGTTGCGCGTCATACGCCGGGCGGCACCGTAGAGCTGGTCCATGTAGGGCATCGCCAACTCAACGAATCGAGCCCGATCAGCCATGCCACCAGCCTAGAAGCCGCCGATCACCCTCAATCACCACCCGCCGCCGGCGAGACATTCCCCGTTGAGCCCGAGCGGGGAATCGAACCCCGGACCTATTCATTACGAATGAATCGCTCTGCCGACTGAGCTACTCGGGCACCGATCCCGCCGGGAGCCTCCCCGGCGGACATCTCGGCACAGGTTAACGGCGGGCCGGTGAGATCAACCGAGGAAGGCGACGTCGGGGGACGGCGCCGGGCGCTTTCGCCAGACACGCCGCCGACGGCCACCGGTGGCGCCGACCGGACAGTCTTGGACCCGGGTTGGCCTGGGGTTCAGTCCGGGGGGAGGTGGGGCCAGGGGTTGGTGGCTTCCAGTTGGGCGGCGACCCCGAGGAGGAGATCCTCGCGGCCGTAGGCGGCGGCGAGTTGGGCGCCGACGGGGAGGCCGGTGGCGGTTTGGCCCATGGGGATCGAGATGGCTGGCTGGCCGGTGAGGTTGAACGGCAGGGTGAAGGTGCCGTACGGCAGCGAGTTGACGAAGCTCGCCAGGATGTTCTCAGGAGTCGACACCAGCTCGCCGATGACGGGGGCGGGGCGGGCCGTGGTGGGGGTGATGAGCAGATCCCACCCGTCTGCCCACCAGGCGGCCATGGCCCGGCCGAAGAGTTGCGTGGCGTACTGGGTCTGCAGCAAGTCGTTGGCGGGGGTCTTGCGGCCCCGGTCGGCGGAGAACCACGTCGCCGGCTCGACGTCCTCCTCGGTGAGGGGGCGGCCGATCATCTCGCCCACCTGGTCGAGGGCGAAGGCCGTACTGACGCCCCAGGTCTTGGCGAAGTTGGCCAGCAGGCGCTCGTCGCTGAGCGCCGCGGGACCCGTGGCCTCCACGGTGTGGCCGAGCCCTTCCAGCAGCAACGCCGCCTGCTCGGCGGCGGCGACGCATTCGGGGTCCACCTCCACCCTGCCGTCGCCGGGCGAGTCCACCCGCACACCGACCCGCAGCCGGCGGGGCTTACCGAAGATCTCCTGCGCGAACGGGCGCTCCGGGCGGGGGGCGATGACCGTATCGCCGGGGAACGGCACCGCCTGCACGTCGAGCAACGCGGCGGTGTCGCGCACGGTGCGGGCCAGCACGTGCACCACCGACAGGCCCGATTCGTCCTCGCGGGGCCCGTTGGAGACCCTGCCCCGGGACGGCTTCAGGCCCACCAGGCCGCACAGCGCCGAGGGGATGCGGATCGAACCGCCGCCGTCGCCACCACCGGCGACCGGCACCATGCCCGAGGCCACCGCTGCGGCCGAACCGCCCGAGGAGCCGCCGGAGCCGTGCTCGGTGTTCCACGGGTTGCGGGTGGGGCCATAGGCCAGCGGCTCTGTGGTCGCCACCAGGCCCAACTCGGGCGTGTTGGTGCGGCCCACGAAGGTGAATCCGGCCTCTCGCAGACGCACCACCTGGTGACCGTCGGTGGGGTGCACATAGCCGGCGTCGCGCAGCACGGTCATGCCCAGATGCACCGGGTCGCCGGCCGAGGCTGGCCACAGATCCTTCAGAAGCATCGGCACACCCCGGAACGGCCCATCGGGCAGATCCGGCGAGTCGGCCGCGGCCAGCGCCTTCTCGAACAGCGGGTGAATGACCGCATTCAGCTCGCCATTCCGGGCCTCGATCCGCCGGATCGCAGCCTCGGTCAACTCCCGGGGAGAAACGTCGCCCGAACGCACCAACGCCGCCAGCCCGACGGCGTCATGAACGATGTAGTCCCGCTCGTCAATCATGGGCTACCTACAGTCCCGCCCGGGCGCCGAACCTGGAGGGAGGGGACGCCGGAGGGCGGCCGGCGGAGCGATTTCGCCAGACGCTCCCGCCTACGGCCACCGGCGGCCCCGACCGGACACACCGACAACCGAGCGCGGCCAGGAGCTTCACGAGCCGGGGGCGAAGGTGTCGATCATCAGGCGGACGTCGTCGCCGAGGGGGTAGAGGATGGGGCTGGTGCAGCCGTTGCGGCGGTAGTGCTCCACCTGCTCCCGGCACTCCTCGGGCGTGCCGGCGGCGCAGATCATCTGCACCACCTCGTCGGGCACCAGCTTGGAGGCCTCCTGCACCTGCTCCAGGGTGGCGGGCCAGGTGAGCACCCGTCCGACGTCTTCCAGCAGCGACTCCGGCACCCCGGAGGCCTTCATGATGTGCGGCTGCTGGCCCAGGTACTGGGTGACCAGCAGGCGGGCGCCGTCGAGGGCGGCCTGGCGGTCCTCGTCAACCGAGCAGACCACGAGCTGCGGGCGGTCCAGATCGTCCACCGAGCGGCCGGCCTTGGTGGCGCCCCGCTCGAGGGCCTCCATGGCCCGCTGGTTGTAGGTGGGCGATACCAGGTAGTTCAACACCACGCCGTCGGCGATCTCGCCGGTCAGCTCCATCATCTTCATGCCGGTAGCGCCGATGTAGATGGGCACGTCCTTGGGGCGGCGCTCCTGGAACACGTAGTCCAGCTCCACGCCGTCGAGTTGCACGAACTCGCCGTCGTAAGTGACGTTCTGGTCGGCGAGAAGGGCCCGCACCGACTCCACCACCTCGCGCATCTGGCGCAGCGGGCGAGCCCGGTCGATGCCCACCTTGCGGGCGAGAGGATCCCACCAGGCGCCCACGCCCAGCAGCACCCGGCCGGGGGCCAGGTCGTCGAGGGTGGAGAACGTGGCGGCCAGCAGGGCGGCGTTGCGGGTCCAGGAGGCCACGACGCCCGATCCCACCTTGATGTGGTCGGTGACCGCGGCGAAGGCCGCCATGGGCACCGTGGCCTCGCGCACGAGGCGGCTCTCGGCCTGCCAGACGGCCTCGAAGCCCTTGGCCTCGGCGTACTGCACGTACTCCATGGCCTCGCGCAGGGGATGGGCGTCCTGCAGGTACATCGCCACGCGGGTGCCGTCGGTCATGGGTGCCTCCTGGCTGTCGGCTCGGTCATGTCGGCCGATTCTCTTTCCTCGGTCGGTTCGAATGAACAGCCCGAACCGGGCGGTAGTGGATTCCGGCCCCGGATCGAGTCCGGGGCAGGCTCTTCGCCGGAATGACGGTCGGGCGGTGGGCTGGCAGACATGCTCCTCGTGGATCCGGTAGATCGATCCTGTCAGTCCAGGTCGTCGAGGCGGCGGAAGAGGCGCTGGGCGGCCTCGGCGGCCTTGGCCCGCACCTCGGCGGCGTCGACACGGGTGGATCGACCGTCGGCCCAGACCTCCTCGCCGGCCACTTCCACCCGCTCGGGGCGCACGCCGGGGCTGAAGGCCAGGTGCCAGGGCTCCATGGCGGCGTAGTTCCAGGTGACGTGGTCGTTGCGGGCCTCGGGCATGAGATCCCAGCCGGTCGACAGCCACTGCCAGGGAGTCTCCGGGCTGGCGGTCACGTCGCTCTCCCGCAGCCGCACGTAAGCGATGCGGAATTCGTCCAGCATGTCCGAACCGATCCCGTCGGTGCCAAGCGCCACGGGATTGCCAGTCGCCTCGAACCGGGCCGGGCGGGCGTAGCCCACGGCGTTGTTCATGTTGGAGCGGGGGTTGTGCACCAGGGTGCCCTGGAGTTCGTGCCGGTCGGGCAGGTGCACCCCGTGGATCAGCAGCCAGTCCGGACGGCTGAGGTCGGCCAACCGCTCCGCGGCCGGGGCGTCCGCCTCCCCCTCGGCCACGTGGATGTGCACACCCACCCCCAGGTCGGCGGCCAGACCGGCGGCGGCCTCGAGGGTCTCGTCGGTGCAGGTGAACGCCGCATGGACGCCCACATAGCCGTCGCCGCCCTCACGCAGGAAGCGCTCGTTCTCCACCAACCCCCGTCGAGCCCCGTCAGCCCCGTGCCGGTCGGTAACGCCGTAGGCACAACTCGCCCGAACCCCAACCTCAGAACAGGCGTCGGCAATGACCGACAGCGACCCCTCGATGGCGTTTGGCGACTCGTGGTGGTCGATCACCGCCGTGCACCCCACCTCCAGGCACTCCAAAGCACCGAGCTTGGCCGACCAATGAATCAGGTCCAGATCCAAGGCCCGATCCAGCCGCCACCAGACCAACTCCAGGATCTCGAGGAACCCATGCGGGGTCCGAGGAGGAGCCGGCATCCCCCGAGCCAGCGCCGAGTACAGGTGATGATGGGCACAGACGAGCCCCGGCGTCGTGTAAGCGGAGGTCATAGGCCTAACCGACTCAAGCCCCCGCCCGGCCAACAACCGAGGGTGGGGACGCCGGGGGCTGGCGGCGGATCGATTTCGCCAGACGATCCGACGACAGGCACCGGCGGCCCCGCCCGGACCGGCACACAACCGAGGTAGCGGGCACGGTCAGACGGTGGCGGGCTGGGCGGGGGTATCGGCGTGGGTAGCGGAGCCGTTGCCGGCTGAGCCGTTGCCGTTGACGCCCCAGGGGCGCTCGCGGTTGGACTCGTTGCGCATGGGCAGCTCACTGCGCCAGGTGCCGTCGAAGTCCGCCAGGGCGGCCGCCACCGCGCCGGCGGTGGGCACCAGGCCGATCTCGCCGACGCCCTTGATGCCGTAGGGCGCGTCGGGCTGGGGCACCTCCACCAGCATCACGTCAACCGGCGGCATGTCCTTGGGCCGCACAATGGCGAGGCTGCGCAGCGTGGCGTTCAGCGGGCGACCGTCGGCGTCGGACGGGAATCCCTCGGTGAGGGCGTAGCCCAGGCCCATGTGCACCGAACCTTCAATCTGGCCCTCGCACATCGTGGGGTTCACGGCCTTGCCCACGTCGTGGGCGGCCAGCACCCGGGTCACCTCGCCGCTGTCGGGGTCCAGCTCCACCAGCTGGCAGGCGAAGCCGAAGCACGAGTGGATCTTGGGGTTCTCCACGTCGTCGCGCAGCGAGTTCGTCCAGTCCACGACGTATTCGCCCTCGTAGTCCACGCCGGTGCGACAGCCGTCGGCGAGGGCCACCCGACAGGCGTCGGCCACCGAGCCGGCGCCCATGAGCGTGCCCCGGCTGCCGGTGGTCTGCCCGGCGCCCAGCTCCCGGGTGGTGTCGACGATGACGCGCACCTTCTCGGCCGCCACGCCCAGCTCGGTGACCGCCACCTGCTGGGCCACGGTGTGCACGCCCTGGCCCATCTCGGTCCAGCAGTGGCGCACCTCCACGGTGCCGTCCTCTTCGAAGCGCACGACCGCCTTGGCGACCTCCCGCAGGCCGTTGCCGAGGCCCGAGTTCTTGAGCCCCAAGCCGATGCCGACGGGGCGCCCGGCGGCCCGGGCGGCGTCGTAGGTGGGCTTCACGGCGTCGAGGCACACCCGGGCGCCCACGCAGCCCTCGTCCATGATCTGGCCGGGACCCCACACCGAGCCCGGCGTGACGACGTTGCGCGACCGCATCTCCCAGCCGTCGATGCCCACCTCGGCGGCGAGGCGGTCCATGACGCCCTCCATGGCGAACTGGGCCTGGTTTGCGCCGAAGCCCCGGAACGCCCCGCACACGGGGTTGTTCGTGCGGGCCGCCACCGACTCCACGTCGATGTTGGGCACCGAGTAGGGCCCGCTGGCGTGGCCGGCGGCCCGCTCCAAGACCTTCATGCCCACCGAGGCGTAGGGGCCGGAGTCGCCGATCATGCGGATCAGCAGGGCGGTGAGGCGGCCGTCGGCGTCGCAGCCCGCGGTGTAGGTCATGCGGATGGGGTGGCGCTTGGGGTGCAGCAGCAGGGACTCCTCCCGCGACAGCGTGCACTTCACCGGCTTTCCGAGCAGGTGGGCGGCCAGCGCCGTCTGGGCCTGGTTGGACATGTCCTCCTTGCCGCCGAACGCCCCACCGTTGCTGACGAGCTCCACGGTCACCATGGACCGGTCGATGCCCAGCACCGAGGCGATCTGGTTGCGGTCGTCCCACACGCCCTGGCCCCCGGAGTACACGTACAGGGCGCCGTCGGGGCGGGGCACCGCCAGGGTGGATTCGGGCTCGAGGTAGGCGTGCTCGATGCGCTGGGTCTGGAACGTCTCGTGGATGGTGTGGGCCGAGCCGGCAAGCGCCTCGGCGGCGTCGCCGCGGGCGTATTTTGACACCGACAGCACGTTGCCGTCGAGCTCCCAGACGGCGTCCTCGTCGTGCTCCACGGCGACTGTGGGGTCGACGATGGGTTCCAGCGGCCGGTACTCGATGTCGATGAGGCCCGCCGCGTGGCGGGCCGTCTCGCGGTCGGTGGCGACGACGATGGCCAGTACGTCACCGAGGTAGGAGGTGCGCCCGCCTTCGGGGATGAACACCGGCCAGTCCGTGTGGATGATGCCCACCCGCAACTCGCCGGGCACATCGGCGCCGGTGAACACGGCCTCCACGCCGTCGACGGCCAGTGCGGGCGCGGTGTCGATGCGCACCACGTCGGCGCGGGCGTGGTCGGCGAGGCGCACGGCGGCGTGCAGGCAGC
>JAGWAK010000099.1 GCA_021296435.1 Acidimicrobiia bacterium | reverse complement strand
CGAACATGATGAGCACCAGCGCCTGGTTTGGCTGCACCACGTACTGCCCCGGCAACACCCCGATGAACAGGATCGCTCCGACCGGAATGAGCGCGGCAAGACCCGGTACCGCGCTGATCCCAACCCCTCCTCCGACGATCAAACCCAGCCCCAGCAGCGCCAGGAGGACCCCGACGATCCCCGGCAGTGTCTTCGCCGAGTAAGTCTGCACCGACACGATTCCAGGATGCGCAGTGGCGTCGGTGCTGCCGGAGGCACGTGCGGTTGTTTCGGTCATGCGACGACGCTAGTGGGAAGCGGGCTGGGAAGGCTACGCCGTGGTTGATTTCGGCGACGCAAGCTAGGACCGCGACGTCCCGCGCAGATCGGGATGGGACTTCACAACTCCGGACGAAGCTGCAGGTGCGTTCACAGCTGAATCCGCCACGCCGATGCAGTCGCCCGCGAGTTGATCGCCAACGTCGTCCTTCAAGGTGCGGACGTCTTATTCCTACTCTGGTAGTATCAGCGGTATGAAAGTCAGTGTCAGCCTGCCTGAAGAGGACGTCGCGTTCCTCGACACCTACGCCAGCGCTCATCGCATCGCATCCCGGTCGGCCGCCCTGCATCGGGCGATCGGATTGCTCCGAGCAGCCGAGCTGTCCTCGGACTACTCGGCGGCCTTCGAGGAGTGGGCCGACGATCCCGAGAACCGCGCATGGGACGCCACAGTCGCCGACGGGCTACCCCACGGCTGATGCGGCGAGGGGAGATCCGCATTGTCGACCTCGGTCCCGTCGTCGGTTCCGAGGCCGCCCGGCGCCGGCCGGCCGTGATTGTCAGCAACGATGGCGCCAACACGAGCGCTGCGCGGCTTGGGCGTGGAGTTGTCACAGTGGTCCCCGTCACCTCCAACACCAGGCGGATCTACCCGTTTCAGGTATTGCTGGTTGCCGCCGACACCGGGTTGGGCCGCGATTCCAAAGCGCAGGCCGAGCAGGTCAGAGAGGTCGCCGTCGAACGAGTGGGCGACGTGATCGGTGTTGTCCCGTTCGATCTCATGGCCCAGCTCGACGACGCTCTCCGAGTGCACCTGGCACTCTGAATCCATCAGCCGCCAACCGGCTCACCTGCCTGGCCTCAGACTTGGACCACGTGGAACAGATCCAGCGACGGGAAATCATCGTCCTGCGTGACGATGGTGACGTCGTACGCCATGGCGGTTGCGGCGATCCACGAGTCGTTGACCGGCATGCGGAGTCCCTCGTCGCGAAGAGTCAGGCGGAGCCTGGCCCACGCCGCGGCGACATCCTCGTCGATCGGCATGGGCCGGAGCGCAAGCGCCGCAGAAAGGGTCGAGAGTCGTCGGTCACGGGTTGCCGTGTCGGCCGCGGCGAGCACACCGGCTCGCAATTCGCCGATGGTGATCACAGAGACGGCCAATTCCTCCGGGATGGACCGCTCCTGGATCGGGCGTCCGGTCTCGCGAGCGATAAAGACCGACGTGTCGGCAAGTCCCCGGTTCAACGCCACGGGAGTTCGTCGGTCGTCTCGTCAGCCAGCGTCGTCAGATCGTCGGTCAACGCAGGGTCGGCCTGGCGGGAGAGCACCTCTCGTACGAACCGGTCGCGAGCCATCCACTGTGGGCGTTGCGCGACCGGTGCCAACTCAGCCACCGGACGCCCGCGGACGGTGATCGTGATGTGCTCACCTGTCGCGACGCGGTCAAGCAACTGACGGGTGTTGTTTCGCAACTCCCGGGAAGCCACTTCGCTCATGCGACAAATGTAGCACAACGTGAATTGTGCGCGGAGGTCACTGCGAACTCCAACTAGTCTGGATTGTTGGGACTGTTCCGCTGCGGAGCCGCTAATCCACAGGGGAGTTCGCTCGAGCGAGACGAGCATCTGATGTACACCAAGCCACTCAAGCGACTGTTCGGCCACGCCCACATCCTCGTTGGGCTGGCGGTGGCGGGACAGTTCGTGGCGTCGCCCACCTACGACGTGACAACCAGCAGCGACGTCTGGGACGCCATGAGCTTCGCCATGGCCGTGGGGGCGGGAACTGCGCTCGTCGTGGCCCTCATGCGGGTCCTCGAAGCCGGCAAGCTGCCGGACTGGCGCGCCACGACGATGCTCATCGCCGCCGGCGGCCTCTTCCTGCTGTTCTACCGGCTTTGGTTGAGCTGGGAGGTCTTCGAGTCCGCAGAGACGCCGCCGTGGGAGATCCGGCTGCTGCTGTGGTACTTCATCGACGTGCTGTTCGTCATCGTGAGCATCACCGTCGGCCGCTACCTGCTCCGCACCGCCAGGTCACAGGCCGGAGGCTGATAGCCACGAAGGGCCGCCCGGCGACAATAGGACCCACGGAGGGTGGGGATGTCGGGGGCGCCGTAGGCGGCCATTCCGAGGCCGCCGGAGCGCCGCCGGCAGCGCCGTCCGGACCACAGGCGCGGTGTAGCGGCTACTCGGGAGATTCGAGTTCGTCGAGGATTCGCTCGCCCTCGATGTCGACATGGGGGAGGATGCGGTCCAGCCAGCGGGGCAGCCACCAGTTGGCCCGGTTGAACATGACCATGGTGGACGGCACCAGCACCAGGCGGATCACCGTGGCATCGAGCAGGACGGCCACGGCGAGCGCTAGGCCGATCATCTTGATGACCGGCGAGTCACCGAGCAGGAAGCCGCCGAACACCGCCGTCATGATGGCCGCGGCTGCGGTTATGACCCGGGCGGTGGCCCCGACCCCCTTGATGACGCTCTCCCGGGCGTCGCCGGTGCGAAGCCACTCCTCGCGCACCCTCGAGAGGATGAACACCTCGTAGTCCATCGAGAGCCCGAACAGGATGGCGAAACTCATCACAGGCAGGAAGCTGATGATCGCGATCGTGCCGTCGACGCCGAGCACGCTCGCCCCCCAGCCCCACTGGAACACGGCAACGACGATGCCGAGCGCCGCCCCGATCGACAGCAGGATCCCGACGGCGGCCTTCAGCGGCACCAGCAGCGATCGGAACGCCAGCATCAACACCACGAAGATCAACCCGATCACCACGACCATCACCCACGGAAGGCGATCGTTGAGTTGCTTGGTGAGGTCGATGTCGAGTGCCGTCGGGCCCGCTACGTAGACCTCGATTCCGTAGGTGGACTCGACGTCCGGGAGGATCTCAACCCGCATCCGCTCGAGCAGGTCCTTCGTGGCGGCATCGGCGGGGCCGGTGAGGGGAATCGCCTGCACCAGCGTGGTGTCACCCGCGGGGCTCGAAGCACCTGGCACGACGAAGCCGACGTTCGGATCGCCACCCACCGAAGACCTGATATCGGCCACGGCCTCCGTCGCCTCGTCCGGCGTGAGACCCGCGTGGTCGACCACCATCAGCAGCGGACCATTGAATCCGGGGCCGAAACCGTCGGCGATCAGATCGTGGGCCCGGCGATGGGTGGCCTCCTCCGGCGCGCTGGCGGCCGAGGGAAAGGCCGTCTCGAGATCCAGCAGCGGCACCGCCAGCACCAGCATCGCCAGCACAGCCATCCCGAAGCTGAGCCACGGCCGGCGGGCCACCCAGGTGGTCCAGCGGGTACCGAGATTGGTGCCGCCAGTAACGGGACGTCGATTCCGCAGGCCCGGCAGCGTCGGTGCCGCCAGCCGCCGCCCGGCCATCCCCAGCAGCGCCGGCAGCAACGTGACGGCAACCGCCACGGCCACGATGACGGCGAACGCCACGGCGAACGCCATGGTCGTGATCGACGGGGCCCCCACCACGATCAGCCCGAGCATGGCGATGACCACCGTCGAACCGGCGAACACGACCGCCCCACCGGCGGTGGCCAGCGATCGGCCGATGGACTCTTCGACGTCCATCCCGGCTACGAGGTTCTCGCGGTGCCGGGACATGATGAAGAGCGCGTAGTCGATGCCCACAGCGATTCCGAGCATCAGCGCCAGGATCTCAGCGGTCGTCGGCACGTTGATCGCGGCCGCCACGAGCAGGATCGCCGAGAGCGAGATACCGACGCCCAACAGGGCGGTGAGCAGGGTCAGCCCCATCGCCAGCAGGGAGCCGAAGACGAGGATCAGCACAACCACGGCCACGGCGACGCCGATGAACTCCGATGTGCCGCCCGGTCCTGTCTGGGCGACTTGACTCGCCACTTGGCCTCCGAGCTCGACCTGCAGCGTCGGGCCGCGCACCGCCTCCACCTCGGCCACCACCAAGTCCCAGGTGCCGGCGTCGATCTGCTCGGCCTGTTTGGAGAAGTTCACCGGGAACTGCAAGACCTCGCCCGAGGGCGCCACTCCTCGCCACGGATCACCGACCGCCACGACGCCGGGCACCTCGCGGAGTCCCGCCGCCAGCGCCGAGACCTGCTCGGAGTGCGCCCGCAGATCGTCGGCCGCCATCACCACCGTCGCCGACGACCGGCCCACCGCCGGGAAACGCTCCTCCAGCAGGTCGGCAGCCGCCTGGGACTCAGCGCCCGGCAGTTCGAACTGATCGGTGACGTGACCGCCCACGATTCGCGAGAGTCCAGCGAGCAGCACGAGCACGACGATCCATCCGATCAGGACGAGCTTCCCGTGTGCGGCCGACCAGCGGCCCATGCGGTAGAGGAGTCGAGACATCACCAACCCATTCAACCAAGGTGCTCCCGGTTGACCGGCACAGGATGCCGCCGGATCGGCGACTCCAGACTGCCGGCCGGCTAAGAATCGGCGAAAAATCCGGCACGTCACCCGAGACGATCAGCAACGGCGTGACGCGGGGCCCCAACACCGTGACCTGTGGAAGCAAGCGCACCCCTACGGCGCGGACGGCGCGGAATAGCCTTGTTCAACGTCTGCGGCCAGGCGAGCAAACGCCCCACCCGACAGGGCCGGAGCGGCTGTCACCGCAGTCCGAGCAGCAGGGAAGGCAAGGTGGTGATCGTGACCGGCGCCGGACGCGGCATCGGTCGGGCCATCGCCGAACGATTCGGAGACGTGGGATCAACAGTGGCGGTCAACGACATCGACCTTGATGTCATCGACGAGGTCGTCGCGTCGATCAGCGACGCCGGCGGCACGGCCATGGGCGCCCCTGCCGACGTGTCCGACAGCACCCAGGTCACGGCCATGATCGAAGCTGTCATGGCCGCACATGGCCGGATCGACGTGCTGGTCAACAACGCCGGGCTGACCGGGCCGATGCTGCATTTCTTCGAGGGTGACGAGGCCTGGTGGCGGCGCATCGTGGACGTGAACCTCACCGGGCACTTCCTCGTGGCGCACCCCGTGGCCCGCATCATGGCGCGGGCGGGCGGCGGCAGCATCATCAACATGAGCTCGGGCGGAGCAACCCGGGCACACCGCTGCTTCACCGCCTACGACGCCGCCAAGGGCGGCGTGGAAGGACTCACCCGGGCCATGGCGCTGGACCTGGGGCCCTACAACGTCCGGGTCAACGCCCTCATGCCGGGCACGATCGACACTGAGGGCATGAGCCCTGAGGCGCGGGCCTTGCGCGGCGACAATCTCCCACTTGGACGCATGGGTGAGCCGTTCGACATGACCGGGGCTGCGTTGTTCCTGGCATCCGACGACGCGGCCTACATCACCGGTGACGTGCTGCGGGTGGACGGCGGCATGCTCGCCCAGCAACGCTCGGCGACCGTCGACATCATGCCGCCAGAGAACTTCCCCCCTCTCGAGGAGATCTGACCATGCCGCTGCGCATCGGTGCCGACGTGGGAGGCACCTTCACCGACGTGGTGCTGGAACGGGAAGACGGCCGGTTCGTCTCGACGAAGGTACTGACCACCAGCCGTCCCGAGGAAGGCGTCCTGGCGGCGGTGACCGAGTTGGCGGCCGGCAACGACGTCGACCTCGCCGAGGTGACCCAGATCATCCACGGCACCACGCTGGCCACCAACGCCCTCATCCAGCGCACCGGCGCCAGGACCGCGCTGGTGACCACAGCGGGGTTCCGCGACGTGATCGAGACCCGCACCGAGAGCCGCTTCGAGCAGTACGACCTCAACATCGTGCTGCCGGCGCCACTGATCGAGCGGAAGGATCGCTACGTCGTCGCCGAGCGCGTGGGTGCCCGGGGCGACGTGCTGGTGCCGTTCGACGAGGCGGGCGCCCGCGCCGTCGTCTCAGAACTCATCGACGGCGGGTACGAGTCCGTGGCCGTGGGGTTCATGCACAGCTACCGCAACGACGGCCACGAGCGCCACTTCCGGGATCTGCTCCTCGAGGCTGCGCCGGCGACGGCCACCTCACTCAGCAGTGAGGTCTCGCCGCGAATGCGTGAGTACGAGCGCTTCAACACCACCTGCGCCAACGCCTACGTGCAGCCGCTGATGGCCTCCTACCTCCGGAGGCTCGACTCCGAGCTGCGGCGGCTCGGTGCCACCTGCCCGCTGCACCTCATCCATTCCGGCGGCGGCCTGCTGAGCGTGGAGGTAGCTGCGGCATTCCCGGTGCGGCTGGTCGAGTCGGGGCCGGCCGGGGGCGCCGTCTTCGCCGCAGACCTGGCCGCCCGCCATGGCCGCGATCGCATCTGCTCGTTCGACATGGGCGGCACGACGGCCAAGATCGCCCTCATCGAGGACCATGTGCCGCGCACCGCCTCGACTTTCGAGGTGGCACGGGAGGCCCGGTTCAAGAAGGGCAGCGGCATGCCCATCTCGATCCCGGTGATCGAGATGCTCGAGATCGGCGCCGGTGGCGGCTCCATCGCCACCGTGGACGCCCTCGGTCAGATCCGCGTCGGGCCTCGCAGCGCCGGCTCGGAGCCCGGACCGGCCGCCTACGACCTCGGCGGAGACAACCCCACAGTCACCGATGCCGACGTCTGCCTGGGGCGCCTGCATCCCGACACCTTCGGCGCCAAGGACATCTCGCTGTCACCGCGCCTGGCCGCCGGGGCGATGGAGACCGTGGCCACGCCCCTCGGGCTGGACACTGTGACGGCCGCTGTGGGGGTCACCGAGGTCGTCGACGAGAACATGGCCAATGCGGCGCGTGTCCACGCGGTGGAGCACGGCAAGGATCTCAGCGGATTCTCGATGGTGGCCTTCGGCGGCGGCGCGCCAGTGCATGCCACCCGTCTCATGGACAAGCTCGGCCTCGACGAGGTGCTGGTGCCCACCGGCGCCGGAGTCGGCTCGGCGATCGGGTTCCTGCTGGCACCGTTCTCCTACGAGGCGTCGCGCAGCCTCTACACCACCGTCGAGGAC
>JAGWAK010000098.1 GCA_021296435.1 Acidimicrobiia bacterium | reverse complement strand
CGTCAGCCTGCTCGGGAAGATGGGCGTGCCGGTCGAGCGGATCGGCGACAGCACGGGGGCTCTCACGGAGCTGTCGGACCTCTGAGAGCGCCGCCGGGCGCGGGCGAGAAGCACCCGGCGGGGGCGCGGGTGAGAAGCGTCGGCGGGGGCGCGGGTGAGAAGCGCCGGCGGGGGCGCGGGGCGGCGGCCCCGGCCGGGCGCGATCAGCGGAGGCTGCGCCGAACGGCGCGAACGGCTTCGACGGTCTCGTGCAGCGCGGTCAGATCCGCAACGTCCGGGTGGACCTGCCGGGCGGCGCGGAGCCAGGCGTCGGCGTCACCGTAGCGCTCGAGGCCGATCCGAACATTAGCTCCGTCGATCCACGCCTCGATCCGGCGGGGATCGACTTCGACCACCACCTCGTACTGCGACAGCGCATCCTCCGGGCGGCCCTGCCCCAACAGCAGGTCCGCCAGCGCCAGACGGGCCTGCACGTAGTCCGGCTCCGCCTCTATCGCCGCCTCGAACCGGCGCCGGGCCTCGTCGTAGCGCCCCTCCGACGCCAGGATCACGCCGAGGCTGAAGAGTGCCCGCGTGTGCGACGGCTCGCGGCGGAGCACGGCCTCGAACTCCCGTACGGCGGCCCCGACGTCGCCCATCTGGTGCAGTGCCGTCCCCAGCGTGTGACGAATCGCGACGTTGTCCGGCTCCAGTTCCAGCCCGGCCCGGAACGCCTCGGCGGACTCCGCCCAGCGGCCGTCGCTGAACGCCTCGAAGCCGCGGTTGTGGTAGGCGAGCGCGCTCTCGAGCAGCCCGTGGTAGGCGTCCATCAACGGATCGGCAACGGAGGGTGCAACGCCCCCGCGCCGTTCCAGATGCGCGGCGGCCCGCGGGGCATCGCCCAGACGCTCGTAGGCGAGGGCCAGCGCGTAGTCGATGCGGTTCGCCCCGGGAGCCAGCGCCTGCGCCTGCTCCAGGTGCCGGGCTGCTTGCGCGGGCGCATCGCCCGCCAGGAAGGCCCGGCCGAGCCCCCAGAGCGCCGCCGCGGAGCGCGGCTCGACCGCGAGCGCCTCGCGGAAATGCGCCGCCGCGTCGTCGGGGCGGCCCTGGTCGAGGTACGCCTCGCCGATCTGCAGCAGGGTCGGGACGTCGGTCGGTCGGAGTGCGTAGACCCGTTCGAAGAAGGGGGCGGCCTGCGCGTGCTGGCCCCGCAGCAGGTGAAACTGCCCGAGGTAGTAGGGCCAACGCGGGTCGTCGGGCGCCAGTGCCTCCGCGTTCAGGAGGCAGGCGATGGCGGCCTCCTCGAACTCGGCCGCCATCAGGATCTGGCCGGCGTCGCCGTAGGCGCGCGCGAGCTCGGCCGCCGGCGCGCCGGCCTCGATCTGTTGCGTCAACCCCTCCCAGCGACCGCCCACCTGTTGCCGGAGCGGGTCCGGGAGCCGCGCGAGGTCGGGCGGCGGGACCGCGCGGAGTCCCGCCGGAGCCCCGGCCCAGGACCGCGAGCAGCAGCGCGAGCGCGAACGCGGGCACTACTTCTGCGACAGCTCGACGCCGTCCCAGGTCAGCGCCCGAAACAGGTTGTTGGCGAACGTGATGACGATCGGCGCGTCGAGGCTGTACTTGTCGTCGTCCCCGTCGTAGTCGCGCACGGTCAACTGAGCCTCGAGCTCGACGATGCCGTAGGTCCCCTCGCCCTCGCCGTCGGCATCCTCGAACTCGAACTTGCCGTCGCCCTTCAGCTCCAGCTTGAGCCGCCCGTCCGCCGACTCGAACTCCACGTCGTCCCGCAGCCGGCTCCCGGGCGGCGCCGCGACGAGCTCGAGCTCGAGCGGCCGCTGCGGCTGGCGGGCGTCGCGCTGGTCGAGGTAGATGGCCACGCCGGTGGGCGTGTAGCCGGCGGCGTGGGCCTCGATCACGTAATCGCCCGACGGCAGGTTGGTGAGGTTGAAGCGCCCGTCGTCGTTCGTGTTCGTCGTACGGGGATCGGCGCCCTCCCGACGGCCGATGATCTGCGCTCCCTCGATGGGATTGCCCCACTCGTCGGACACCTCGCCCCGCACGCGCGCCATGGTCTGCGCCTCGGCGTCCGCGACGTACGCCCCCACGCCCACACCCGCAACCACCAAGCCCAGCAAGACGATTCGTGTCATCCAGCGATTCATGGCTGCCCTCCTGTATCCGGAGCCCCGTGCCGGGACGGCACCTGCGCCGGCCAGCCGACCGGGGCAACGAAACAGCCGCATTGTATCCATCAGGCGGCGGGAGCGAAAGACCGCTCCGCCGCTCCCGCCGGGGCGCCCCCCAAGGAGCGGGCCGCGCCCGATTCAGGGCACCTGGCGAGGAACCGCGGTGATGCGGAACGGGCGGTGCATCCGCGCCACCTCGTCGGAGTCGCGCAGCACGCGCACGCGCGCGACGTACTGCCCGGGAGGGAGGTGCCCCACCGCGAGGTCGGCCGCCGCCGAGCGCCACGGCGTGTCGTTCGTGCCGAGGAGCGCGGCGGTCGCGTAGGCGCGAGCGGGGCCGGTTTCGTCACCGGCGACGTCGACATGCACGCTCGTTCGGTCGAACGCCCACGACGACTCCGCGTAGACCTCCATCGACGCGATGACGCGTCCGCTCGTCACCTCCGGCTCGACGACCGCCAGCAGGTTGTCGGGCGACGGCCGCTGATCGGCCACCTGCAGCGGTCCGAAGGCGAGCGGCGCGTCCGAAGCCTGACCCGCGAGCAGCAGGTGATCGACGCTGCCCCGCCGCCCGAAGCCGTCGATCGCCGCCACGCGAAGCGAGTACCGTCCCCGGGGAACCGTCATCGGCAGCGTGTACTCGTAGCCGACGCCGCCGGGCCGCTCGGCGGGAGTCGCGGTCACCCTCCGCCGTCCCGTCGAGACCACCCTGCCGTCCGGATCGCGGAGCGCGAAGCCGAGGGTCACGTCCGACGCGTAGTTCAAGTCGCTCCCGACGTCGGCGGCCACGGACACCCGTACCAGACCGTCCTCGGGATCCGGGTAGGAGTAGGTCGCGACCCGCAACGGGAGCTCGGTCGTGGCGACGGGCGACCGCAGCATGGCCAGCAGTCGCTGATCGACGCTCTGTTCCTCCTCCGGCTCCTCCACGAAGCGCACCTCGCGCCGCGCCCGCACCTGCGCCCCGTCGCGCGCCACCGACACCCGGATGCGACGGCGGTCCTCGTTCCGATCCTCGGGGCCGACCTCGACGCCGAGCAGGTAGTAGCCCGCGATCTGCGCCTCGAGCCGCTCGAAGATGCGCCGCGGGTTGGCGGTGACGCGGAAGAGCTCCCCCCGGGCCACCGCGGCGGCCGCGGACAGGCCGCGCTCCCGCATGTAGCGGTCCTGGCGCGGCGTCGGCGCCGGGAGCGCCTCGCTCATGTCGGTGAGCGGCTCGTCCACCATCATCACGAAGAGCGTGGTGCGGGACGCTGCGGCGAGGTCCTCGATCTCGCGCAGCAGCACGGCGTTCTGGTCGATGACGAGGCCGCCCGACACCCAGACGACGTGCTTCGGCCCCTCGATGTCGCCCAACGCACGCAGGATGCCCTCGATGCCGCGGCGGGCGTTGGTGGCGTGGAACTTCACCTCCTGCACGATCTGCATGCTCTCGTTGCGCACCTGGAACGCGCAGGCCGGGCTCTCGCCGCAGACCCGCCCGATCACGTCTTCCTCGAGGTCGCGGTCGCCGTAGACCGCGATGCGGAACGCCTCGGACAGCCCGATGTTCAGGGAGCGCCGGGACCGCTCGCCGAGCCCCGCCATGCGGGCCGTCTCGCGGCTGACGCGCTCATGGTCGGTGGTGAAGTCGATGTAGATGCCCGGCTGCGGCACCGAGAGGAGCGCCACCTGGTCGGACGGGCTCAACGCGTCGACGAACTCGCCCGCGGCGCGCATCAGATGCCGCCCCTCGCCGGTCAGGATGTTCTCCTCGTCGACCGCGATGACGATCAGCCGCCCGCGCTGCTGCTCCGCATTGGAGGTGTACAGGCGATCCCGCGACTGCGGCTCCGCGGCCGCGGCCGGCTGCGCCTCGGGCCGTAGCGACACGTACTGGGCCTGCACGACGCGCCGGTCCTCGCCGTCGATGCGGACGCCGAAGTCGGACGGGTCGAGGTCCGTGATCGGCATGCCGCCGCGGTCGACGACGTTGACGTCGATCTCGATCACGTCGACACCGCTGCGGAAAGTCGGCTGCCCGTCCGGCGGCTGCGCGGCTACGACCGCCGGAAAGACGAGCGCCGCCGCGACCCAGGTCGCGAGGCCGAACCGGGAAATCACGGAACGCCCCATGGCTGCCTCCTCAACCCTCGCCGGTCGCCGGGTCCCGGCGCCGGCCCAACCGAATCCGCATCGCGCCCCATCCCCCGCGCTCATCGCGTCATGCGGTAGGGCCGGTGTGCGAGGTAGTAGCCCAACCGTTCGTTGATCGCGGCCGTGCGCGACTCGAACCCGGCCGACGCGCGCGAGCGGTCCGCCGCCTCGCGAGCCAACGCGATCGCCTCGTCGAATCGCCCGTCCGCGGCGTAGGCCGCGGCGAGGGTGTCGAGCAGCACGGGATGCGTGTCCCCGTAGAGCGATCGTGCGCGCTCGGCCAACGTAATCGCCCGCACCACGTCCCGCAGCTCCGGCTCCGGCGCCGTCGCGCGCAGCCAGGCCAGCTCCACCAGCACTCGCGGCGATGACGGATCGAGGGCGATCGCCCGCTCGTACGCGGCGATGGACTCCTCCGGTTCGCCTTCCACGAGCAACGCGGCCCCGAGGCTCGCGTGCGCCTCCGGGTAGTCGGGATCGAGCGCCACCGCCTGCCGGAACGCCTCGACCGCCTCGGTGACCGGCTCGTTCTGCTGGCGGCGGGCCATCAGCGCGATTCCAAGGTTGTAGTGCGCCGCCGCCTCGCGCGGCCCGAACTGGACCGCCAGCCTGTAGTGCGCCAGGGCGTTCTCCCGGTCACCGCTGGTGTCGAGGAGCGCCCCGAGGTTGTTGTGGGCCTCGCTGTATGCCGGGTCGATCGAGATCGCCCGGCGATAGGCGCCGATCGCCTGCCGGACCGACCCCTGCGCCTGCAGCACGCTGCCGAGATTGTAGTGCGCGTCCGCGAAGTCGGGCGCCATCCGGATCGCCTCGCGCAGCTCCTCCTCGGCCAGCGCGACCTGGCCCACCTCCATGTAGCGCACGGCGAGGCCCGTCCGGCTCTCGTGGTCCTCTGGGTCGCGCCGCAGCCGCGCCTGGTAGCCGAGGATCTCGTCCCGCGCGGACTTCACGCGCAACGCGTTGGTCAGCGTCTCCCGATCCTCAGGACCCGCGGGCACCACCTGCAGCAGCAACTGCGCCATCTCGTCGCTCGACTGCGGGCCGAAGACGACGCGTTGCGGCGGGTCGTGCGGGTTGCGGGGATTGGCGGCCGAGTTGTCGTAGACGTAGTGCATCTCGACGCGCGTCCCCGCCGGCAGGTGGACCGGTGTCCGGTAGCGGTACTCGTCCTGCCAGTTGAAGTCCCAGTCGTCGATGCGCAGCAGGGTCCGCTCGGTCCCGTCGGGGAGCGTCGCCGTCGCCCGCACCTCGCGGCCGAGATAGTGGGCATGCGGATAGATGGCCAGCAGGTCGAGGGACACCGGCAGGCGGAAGGCGTCCCGGACCACGTGTGCGCCATCGCCGGCCGGAATGTCGATCGTCATCGACTGCAGGATGACCGACACCGGCTCGACCGTCGCCGGGGCGACCGCGAAGTACAGGCCGACCTCCGGCTGCACCGGGACCGGCGCCGTCCCCGGCAGCAGGTGAAGCTGCAGCACGAAGTCGGAGCCGGGCGCGAGGGCCCAGGAGAGGGCATCCGACTGCTCGGTCACGGTGCGCCCGGGCGCCCACCCGAGAACGTGGCCGGGCGGAAAGCGGGCCGCCTCGACCATGAAGCCGCCGTAGCCGGGGAGCGGATCCTCCTCGTCGAGGGTGCGCGCCCGGCCGCTCGCGTCGATGCGGATGGTCGCGTGGTGGATGGGGCTGGAGGGACCGGGACGGATCTCCACGGCGCGAACCCAGCGCTCGCGCTCGGTCGGCACGGGCAGCACGAACTTGCGATATACGTCGGCGTCGCCGGCCGGCAGGACGTACGGCTCCGACATCGGGACGATGAGATCCGGCGGGCCGAGCTGCCAGTCGCCGCCGGCGGCCGGCGTCGGAGGCTGCGCATCCGCCGGGCCTCGCGGGGCTCCCGCGCCGGCCCAGCGCGCCAGGAGGTCGATGTCGGCCTCGCTCAGCCGGCGCTCGCCCTCGAACGCGGCGGCGGGCTCGACCGGCTTCCACGGGGGCATCACGCGGTCGGCGGTCGCCTCCGCGATGTCCGCGGCGCGCGCGCGCGCCGCCTCGTAATCGAGCAGGCTGAACGGGCCGATCCCGCCCGGGCGGTGGCACGAGACGCAGTGCGCCGCGAAGATCGGCGCAACGTGCTCGGTGAAGGTGACCCGCCCCTGGACGGACGCGGCGGCCGCCGGCGGAG
>JAGWAK010000009.1 GCA_021296435.1 Acidimicrobiia bacterium | reverse complement strand
CCACTTCCGGCAACTCTTCATCGCCGGCGACGGCGCGGCGGGTATCGACCTGGACCGCAAGGCCTACATATGCCGGCGCCGGATCCGGCACGAGATGGATCCCGACACCACCCAGACCAGCGGCGAGATGCTCGGGTCGATGAGCCTGGCCCACGAGGGGGTCTACTTCCCGAGCCTCTCGGCGCGCACCTTCGTCTACAAGGGGATGCTCGTCGTTCCGCAGTTGAGCCAGTTCTATCCCGACCTGCTGGATGAGCGGCTCAGCAGCGGGCTGGCCATGGTGCACAGCCGCTTCTCCACCAACACCTTCCCATCCTGGCCCCTGGCTCACCCCTACCGGATGATCGTGCACAACGGCGAGATCAACACCGTGCAGGGGAACCAGAACTGGATGCGCGCCCGCGAGGCGCTCCTTGCATCGGAGCACTTCCCCGAAGGCGCGCTCGATCGCATCTTCCCGATCTGCACCCCCGGCGCCAGCGACACAGCGCGCTTCGACGAGTGCCTGGAGATGCTCTGCCTGGGCGGCTACTCGCTGCCGGAGGCGGTGCTCATGATGATTCCCGAACCGTGGGAGAACCACGAGTCCATGGCGCCGGAGTTGAAGGCGTTCTACCGCTACAACGCCTCGCGCATGGAGCCGTGGGACGGTCCGGCCTCCATTGCCTTCACCGACGGCACCGTCGTCGGGGCGGTCCTCGACCGCAACGGGCTGCGTCCGAGCCGTTACTGGGTGACCGACGAGGACCTCGTGGTCATGGCCTCGGAGGTCGGGGTGCTGGACGTGGCGCCGGACCGCGTCGTCGAGAAGGGCAGGCTCCAGCCGGGACGGATGTTCCTCGTGGACACGAGTCAGGGCCGCATCGTGCGAGACCACGAGATCAAGCACGGCCTCGCCACCGCCCGCCCGTACGGCACATGGCTGGAAGAGAACCAGATTCGCCTGGCGGACCTGTCGGGGGTCTCTGCCGGTCGCAGCGCCGCCGAACCACTGCTGCGGCGCCGCCAGCTGACCTTCGGCTACACCCACGAGGAGCTCCGGATCCTCGTCGCCCCGATGGCCCGGGACGGCAAGGAGGCGCTCGGGTCGATGGGCACCGACACTCCTGTGGCTGTGCTGTCGAAGCGCTCGCGGCTGCTGTTCGACTACTTCCAGCAGCTGTTCGCCCAGGTGACCAACCCGCCGCTGGACGCCATCCGGGAGGAGATCATCACCTCGGTCTACGGCTGGCTCGGACCGGAGGGCAACCTGCTGGACCCCCGGCCGGAATCGTGCCGGCAGATCCTCATCGACCACCCCGTGCTGACCAACGAGCAATTGGCCCGCCTGGTCGACATCGACCACGTGCACCCGGCCTTCCGCACCGCCGTGATCGATTGCCTGTATCCCGTCGCCGAGGGTGGTCCCGGGCTGCGCAGCGCTCTCGACAGGGTCCGTGCCGAGGTCAGCGAGGCCATCGACAGTGGCGTGAACCTGGTCGTGCTGTCGGACCGCTTCAGCGACGAGACCCTGGCGCCGGTGCCGTCACTGCTGGCCGTCGGCGCTGTCCACCAGCACCTCGTGCGCGAGCGCAAGCGCACCCAGGTCGGGTTGATCGTGGAGTCCGGCGATGCCCGCGAGGTGCATCACATGTGCCTGCTCCTGGGTTACGGAGCCACGGCCATCAACCCGTACCTGGCGCTGGAGTCCATCGCCGACCTGATCGCGCAGGGCGCCCACGGCCTCAGCGGTGACAGCGACGTGGCCGAAGCACACCGCAACTACATCAAGGCCTGCGACAAGGGGATCCTGAAGGTCCTCTCGAAGATGGGCATCTCCACGGTGCGGTCCTACGTCGGGGCGCAGATCTTCGAGGCGGTGGGTCTGGGGCACCGGCTCGTGATGGACTGCTTCACCGGCACCATCAGCCGGCTCGGCGGGATCGGCTACTCGCACCTGGCCCGGGAGGTGGAGTTGCGTCATCGCCTGGCCTACGCCCCCAACGAGGTCGAGCGGGCGCACCGCGACCTCGAAGCGGGCGGTGAGTACCAGTGGCGCCGCGAGGGGGAGTTCCACCTCTTCAACCCCGAGACGGTCTTCAAGTTGCAGCACGCCACCCAACAAGGTCGCTTCGACATCTTCCGGACGTATTCCCAAGCAGTCGACGAGCAATCCCAGAACCTGGGGACCCTGCGGGGCCTGTTCCGGCTCCGCAGCGAGCGATGCGAGCCGATCCCCACAGAAGAGGTGGAGCCGGTCAGCGAGATCGTGAAGCGGTTCGCCACCGGCGCCATGTCGTACGGCTCGATCTCCGCGGAGGCGCACGAGACCCTGGCCATCGCCATGAACCGCATCGGGGGCAAGTCGAACACCGGCGAGGGCGGTGAGGACCCGCGGCGCTACGTGCGCGACCCCAACGGGGACTACCGCCGCAGTGCCGTCAAGCAGGCGGCCTCGGGCCGCTTCGGCGTCACCAGCCAGTACCTCGTCGAGGCCGACGACATCCAGATCAAGATGGCCCAGGGCGCCAAGCCCGGCGAGGGCGGCCAGCTGCCCGGGCACAAGGTGTGGCCCTGGATCGCCGAGGTGCGCCACTCGACGCCGGGCGTGGGCCTCATCTCGCCGCCGCCGCACCACGACATCTACTCCATCGAGGACCTGGCGCAGCTCATCCACGATCTCAAGAACGCCAACCCCCGTGCCCGCATCCACGTGAAACTGGTCTCGGAGTTGGGGGTCGGCACGGTGGCCGCCGGTGTCTCCAAGGCGCATGCGGATGTGGTGCTGATCTCGGGCCACGACGGTGGCACCGGCGCCTCGCCGCTCACCTCCATCAAGCACGCCGGCACCCCCTGGGAACTGGGACTTGCCGAGACGCAGCAAACGCTGCTGCTGAATGACCTGCGTGACCGCATTGTGGTGCAGGTGGACGGGCAGCTGAAGACCGGCCGGGATGTGATCATCGCCGCGCTGCTGGGCGCCGAGGAGTTCGGCTTCGCCACAGCGCCGCTGGTGGTCATGGGCTGCGTGATGATGCGTGTCTGCCACCTGGACACCTGCCCGGTGGGCATCGCCACCCAGAACCCCGACCTCCGCGAGAAGTTCGCCGGGCGGGCCGAATTCGTCGTCAACTTCATGGAGTTCGTCGCCGAAGAGGTCCGCCAGACCCTGGCACAGCTGGGCTTCCGCAAGTTGACCGAGGCGGTGGGTCGGGCCGACCTGCTGGACGTTACCGGCGCGGTCAACCACTGGAAGGCCGAAGGGCTGGATCTGAGCCCCATGTTCCACATGCCCGCGGTGGCTCCCGGCAGCCACCGGTATTGCGTGAACGAGCAGGATCACGGCCTGGACCGGGCCCTCGACAACGAGTTGATCCGCCTCGCCGCCCCGGCGCTGACCAAGCGCGAGCCGGTGCGCATCGACCTGCCGATCAGCAACGTGAACCGCACCGTGGGCACCATGCTGGGCTCGGAGATCACCCGTCGCTGGGGCCCCGACGGGCTTCCCGACAGCACCATCGACGTGCGCTTCGAGGGCTCGGCAGGCAACAGCTTCGGCGCCTTCGTGCCCCGGGGCGTCACCCTGCGGCTCTTCGGCGACGCCAACGACTACCTCGGCAAGGGTCTCTCCGGGGGACGCATCGTCGCTCGACCGCACCGCTCGGCGCGCTTCGTGGCCGAGGAGAACGTGCTCGCCGGCAACGTGATCCTCTACGGCGCCACCGGCGGCGAGGTCTTCCTGCGCGGCGTGGTGGGGGAGCGGTTCTGCGTGCGCAACTCGGGTGCGATCGCCGTGGCCGAGGGGGTCGGCGATCACGGCTGCGAGTACATGACCGGCGGTCGGGCCGTCATCCTGGGCCCCACCGGTCGCAATTTCGGCGCCGGCATGTCCGGCGGGATCGCCTACGTCTACGACCCCGACGGCACCTTCCCGCTACGTGTGAACCGGGAGATGGTGGACCTCGACCCGATGGACGACGAGGATCGCGCTTGGCTCACCGAACGTTTGCGCCTGCACCACGACGAGACCGAGTCGGAACTCGCCGGGCGGATGCTCGCCGACCTGGAGGTCCAGCTACAGATGTTCGTGAAGGTCATGCCGAGGGACTACAAGCGAGTGCTGGAAGCCACCGAGCGCGCCGCGAGGACCGGCAGCGACGTCCAGTCGGTCGTCATGGCCGCGGCGCACGACTGAGGATGCCGACGGAGGCCGGACGTGGGTGACCGCACCGGCTTCATGAAGCACGACCGCGCCGTGCCTGAGCGGCGCCCCGTGCCGGTTCGGCTGCGGGACTGGCGCGAGGTGTACAAGCCCTTCGGCATCGAGGCGGTGCGCACGCAGGCCTCGCGCTGCATGGACTGCGGGATCCCGTTCTGCAACAGCGGCTGCCCGCTCGGCAACCTCATTCCCGACTGGAACGACCTCGTCTACCGGGACCACTGGCGCGACGCCATCGAGCGGCTGCATGCCACCAACAACTTTCCCGAGTTCACCGGTCGGCTCTGCCCGGCCCCCTGCGAGGCGGCGTGCGTGCTGGGGATCAACGAGGACCCCGTCACCATCAAGCAGGTCGAGGTGGAGATCATCGACCGGGCCTGGGAGGAGGACTGGGTGCGTCCCATCCCGGCCGCCGAGCACACCGGTCACAGCGTGGCCGTGGTGGGTTCGGGGCCGGCTGGGTTGGCCGCGGCCCAGCAGCTGACGCGCGCCGGCCACGAGGTGGTGTGTTTCGAGCGTGACGACCGCCTCGGCGGGCTGCTGCGCTACGGGATCCCCGAGTTCAAGATGGAGAAGCGTTTCCTGGACCGGCGCCTGGACCAGATGTCCGCCGAAGGAACCCGCTTCGTGACCGGCACCGACGTGGGCGTCGACATCTCCGCCGGCGCGTTGGTTGAGCAGTTCGACGCGGTCGTCCTGGCGGGTGGCGCCACCGCTTGGCGGGATTTGCCCATCCCCGGCCGTGACCTGCAGGGCATTCATCAGGCGATGGAGTTCCTGCCTCCCTCCAACCGGGTCATCGAGGGCGATCTCCTGAACCACCCCTTCCCGGCTACCGGCAAGGACGGGAGTCACGGGAGCGGACGGTCGCGGCACGGTGCAGCGCCAGCGCTGCGCCTCGGTGCAGCAGGGCGAGATCATGCCCCGCCCCCCCGACGAGCGCGCCGCCAGCACTCCCTGGCCCACCTGGCCGCTGATGATGCGCACGTCCTCGGCGCACGAGGAGGGCGGTGAGCGGCTCTATGCCATCCAGACGCAGGAGTTCGTGGGTGACGGCGACGGGCGAGTGGCAGCGCTGCGCACGGTGCTCGTCGAGCAGAGGATCCACGACGGGCGCCTGAGCTTCGAACCCGTCGGTGGCACCGAGGAGGACCATCGGGCCCAACTCGTCCTGCTGGCGCTGGGTTTCACCGGACCCGAACGCTCGCGGCTGCTGGAGGACTTGAGCGTGGAGTTCGATGCCCGCGGCAACGTCGCCCGCAACGACCACTGGATGACGAGCGCCGACGGCGTGTTCGTCTGCGGAGACATGGGGCGAGGTCAGAGCCTTATCGTGTGGGCCATCGCCGAGGGCCGCTCCTGCGCCGCCGCCGTCGACCACTGGTTGGAGGGTCGGACCTTCCTCCCCGCGCCGGTGACGCCGACGGACCAACCACTGCGCTAGCCGGCCGCGCTAACTCCCCGGGCCCACCGAGCACGCAGTGGAGCTCTACCGGCAACCCGAGGTCCACCGCCGACGCTGGTGGCTGCTCGCTGTCCTGAGCCTGGGCCTGGCCCTCGTGATCATGTCGATCGCCGGAGTCAACGTGGCGCTGGCCAGCCTGCAGCGCGATCTGGGTGTCGGCCTCAGCGTCCTGCAGTGGATCAACAACGCCTACACCATCACCTTCGGCGGGCTCCTGCTCTCGGCGGGTGCCCTCGGCGACCGCTACGGCCGCAAAGGCGCATTCGAGGTGGGACTGGTGATCTTCGGAGGCGCAGCGCTACTCGGCGGGGTCTCCGGCAGCGCTGCGGTGCTTCTGGTCTCGCGGGCGCTCATGGGCCTCGGTGCTGCCTTCATCATGCCGGCGACGCTGTCCATCACGACGAACATGTTCTCCCCGCGGGAGCGCTCCAAGGCGATCGCCATCTGGGCGGGCGTCGCGGGTGCTGGCGGCGCGCTGGGCCCCCTCGTGACAGGCGTGCTCATCACCGGTTGGTGGTTCATTCCCCCCGGTGGCTGGGAGCTGGCCTTCCTCTACAACGTGCCCATCGCCGGAGTGATCCTGGTCGCCGCCGCTGTCTGGGTGCCCCGATCCAGCGACCCCGAGGCCGCCAGGCTCGATCCCGCCGGAGCGATCACCTCACTCGTGGCGCTGAGCGCGCTGCTGTTCGGAATCATCGAGGGACCCGAGCGAGGCTGGAGCTCGCCTCTTGTCGTGGCAGGGTTGATCGTGGCGCTCGTGGTCGGTGCGGCGTTCGTGGCCTGGGAGCGGCGGGCACCGCAGCCCATGTTGCCCCTCTCACTGTTCTCCCAGCGCCGCTTCACCGTCGGTGCCGGGGTGAACACGATGGCGTTCCTCGTACTCATCGGGTTCTGGTTCCTGCTGGTTCTGTACGTGCAGTTCGCTTTGGACTACAGCCCCCTGCAGGCCGGGCTGGCCACACTGCCCGACGCATTGGGCGGGATCCTCGTCGCGCCCCTCACTCCCCGGCTCGTCAGCCGCTTCGGCGCGAGCCGCGTCATGGGGGTCGGCTTCGGTGTCCTGACCCTCAGCTTCAGCCTGTTGTCGCTCGCCGACGCGACCACCGGATACGGGTTCTTGGCGGCGCCGATCACGCTCGCAGGCGTCGGGCTGAGTCTCACGACCATCCCCGCCACCAACGACATCATGGCGAGTACCCCGCTGGCAAAGGCCGGCGTCGGCTCGGCGGTCAACGACGCCACTCGGGAGATCGGTGCAGCACTGGGTATCGCGACGCTCGGCACCCTGTCAACGGTGATCTACCGCCGCACCGTCGATCTGGCGGGCCTCCCGGGTTCGGTGGCCGACGCCGCATCGGACTCGCCGGGCGCAGCGCTGGAGATCGCGACCGGTCTCGCCGCCGAGGACGAACTGACCGGCGCTCAGCTGGATGCCGTCGCCACCGAAGTCGCCACGGCGTTCAGCCGTGCCTTCGCATTCAGCATGCTCGCCGCCGCGCTCATCTCGGTGGCGTGCGGGCTGTGGGTGCTGCTGGCTCGCCGCGACAGCCCGGCGAGGCCGAGTCGACAAGCGGCCACAAGCGCCGTCGTCAATGGCCACGACACAGGCGCGGGCGGCCGGCAGGGCACGTGAAGGCGCCGCTCGGTGGGTTCTAGCCGCCGGGCTCGGACAGCCAATTCAGCGCGGCGTCGAGGAAGTCGAAACTCTTCGGGGTGGCAAAATGGTCCACGCCCCGCAGTGTGCGCAACTCCGCATCCGGCAGCGCTGCCAACAGCTCGGTGGGCGGACCCGAGCGATCCCTGTCGCCCAGCACGACCAGCACCGGAGAGGCGATCCGGGCGAGTCGGGAGACTTCGATATCCGCCTCGAAGCCTTCCAGCAGCGCCACGAGCGCGTCCCGGTCCATGTCCGGTCTCTCGGCGAGGGCACCGAAATAGGCCATGCCGGGATCCTCTGAAGGCCGTTCGGCTGCGACGGCCTCAGCGACCCGACGGCGGTACTCCGGATCACCACGGATGATGTTCCGCCCGACTCCGGCGACGACCAGCCGCCGGAAGCGACCAGGGTGTTCGGAGGCCACGCCGAGCAGCAGGCGGGCCCCGAGCGAGAATCCGATGGCGTCGATCGGTCCGTCAGGCAGGCGATCGGCGAGCCACCCCTCCAGCTCCGTGTAGGCCGCCGGTTCGTGCGGCTTCGGCGCTGAGCCGTGGCCGAGGACATCCGGAGCGTGCACCTCACGTCCCGCCTCTCGCAGCAGGTCGATCCAACCCAGGGACTCCCAGGTGCGGCGGGCGGAAGTCCCGAACCCGTGGACCAATACGACCGGCGGCTTTCCCACGAGGCGACCCTACCGGGAGACCTCGCGGCCGCGAGTCGCCGCGCCTGCGGTTGACGTCACGTCGAGTCGACGGCTCCCGGGGATCTCACGTGGTGCAAAGCTCGCACCTAGCATCTCGGCGTGGCTCGCCCCAGTCTGCGTGAAGCAAGCGAGGAAATCGCCCGCCGAAGCCCCGAGATGGCGCGCCTGATGGTCCTGCACGGCCCATGCCGGCTCGGCCGACGGCCTCGGCGTGACGCCCGGTTCGGCTCGCTCGCCCGGGCGATCGCCTACCAGCAGCTGGCCGGCGCGGCCGCCGGCGCCATCTGGGGGCGCGTGCTCGGGCAGCTGGGCGGCGACTGCAGCGCTCGCGGCATCCTCGAGGCCGGACCCGAGGCGCTGCGAGGCGCCGGTCTCTCGGCGGCCAAGACGGCCTCCCTGATCGATCTCGCCGAACGGGACCTGTCCGGCGATCTGGCGCTCGAGAGCCTCGGGCACCTCGACGACGACGCCGTCGTGACACGACTCACCCGGGTCAGGGGCATCGGTCCATGGACGGCCCACATGTTCCTGCTGTTCACGCTGCACCGCCTCGACGTCTGGCCCACGGGCGATCTGGGGGTGCGCAAGGGGTTCGCCTTGGCGTTCGACCTGGCTGAAGTGCCTGCTCCGGCGGATCTCGAAGAACTCGGCGAACAGTTCCGGCCGTACCGGTCCGTGGCGGCCTGGTACTGCTGGAGGGCCTGCGAAGGCACGTGAAACGGCGAGGCCCCTAGGAGAACGAGTGAGGCCCCGAGTAGCTTTCCGGCTTGCGCCGGTCGGCTTCTCGGGGCCTCCGTTCGAATCGTCTCAAGCGGCCGGGCCACCCCGCAGAGGTGACCCGCCTCCTCCGATCCGTCCCGATCTCTACCGATGGCCGCAGCCTCCGGCGGTTCCGGTTCGGTTCGGAGCAGACCCGCCTGCCTTGCGGCCGGCGAACCCGCTACCGGTTCCTGTTTCCAGGTTCCGGCGGAGCCGATCCTGGCCGAACCCTCCGCCCGCCTCCGCCGGAGCCGCTTCGCACCGGTTTCCCGGTTCTCTGCGTTTCCTGCGGGCTCCTCTCCTCGCGGCAAGGAGCAAGGCAGGTGATTCGGTTGAGTGTGAGTTTGGCAAGGGGTCCGCGGGCGTGCAATCGCGAAATGCCCGAATCGAGGGAAATCCCCAGAATTTCCGGAGAAATCCCCAGTTGAACCCGCACTGTCAACAGGGTTGCAGACAGTTGTCAACGAACTGCTCAACAGGAGTCCGGCGCGTGGCCGCAGACTCGCCATCCTGGCCGCGGCGTGAAGCTCCTGAGGTGATCTCACCAGGCGCCGCGTGCCTGCAAGACACGGCGCAGGACGCTCGGTCTGTCGGTCATCAGGCCGTCCACCCCCAAATCCAGCAGCCGGTGCATGTGGCCGGGATCATCCACGGTCCACACGTGGACCTGCAGCCCACGGCGATGCGCCGCCTCCACGAACTTGCGGTCCACCAGTGCCCGCCCCTCGATGTGGGCAGGCACCTGCACGCAGCCGGCGGCACCCGCCAGAGCCGGCACGGGGACGCCACGCGAGCGCAGCCACAGCCGCGCCACGCCGAGCGGCCCCAGACTCCGGCACGCCGCGGGTCCCAGGATCCTGCCCAAGCGTGCGGTCCGGCGGGCCTTGAAGGAACCGAAGCAGACCCGATTCACCATCCCCAGGTCACGCACCAGCCCGGCCAGCGGTTCGATGACCTCGTCGCACTTCGGGTCGATGTTGAAGCGAACCGATTCCCAGGCACCCAGAACGTCAGCCAGGCGCGGCACCGATTCAATGCCGTGGACCCGGGCGGCGGCGACCTCAGCCCACTCGAGATCGGAGATCCGGCCGCTGCGGTCGGTCAGGCGATCGAGTACGGGATCGTGGAAGGCCACCACGACGCCGTCGGCGGTGAGTCGGGCGTCGGTCTCCAGGTACCGGAACCCCAGGCTCACCGCCCTTTCGAATGCGGCGAGGGTGTTCTCCGGGGCCTCGTGACCGCCGCCTCGGTGCGCGAAGGCAAGAGGCCCGTCATGTCGTAGGTAAGGCGCCGGCTCGGAGATGGCGCGGAGGTTAGCGACGCCGGTAGTCTGCTGAGGAGATGAGAGGTCGAGGTCGCTTGTGTGCGCACGGGTGGGTGCCCGACCTGCACATCCGGGTTGCGAGAGCGCCGCGATGATCGACGACCTGCGGCGCACAAAGATCGTCGCCTCCATCGGACCCGCCTCGGAGAGTCCCAAAGTGCTGGCCCGGCTCATGGCTGCCGGCATGGACGTGGCCCGCATCAACCTCTCCCACGGGTCGCTCGATGCCGCCCTTGAGCTCTACGAACGAATCCGCCGTGTGGCTCGCTCCGAAGGGCGGGAGCTCGGCATCCTGGCTGATCTGCCCGGCCCGAAGATCCGCGTCGCACCACTTCCCCGGGGCGGCGCCATGCTCGAGCAGGACGCCGAGGTGGTCCTCCGGCCCGGACGCACAGCCAGCGACGGCCGGGTACTCGAGGTTGACTACGAGCGCCTGCTCGATGACGTGCACGTGGGGGACCTCGTCGGTCTGGCCGACGGTCAGATCCTCATCGAGATCCAGTCCGCCGGCGACGCCGAGCTGCGCGGTCGGGTGCTCCACGGCGGGTTGCTGCGCGGCCGGCCGGGGTTCTACATCCCGGCCGATCGGCTCAGCCTCGCCACGCCGACCGAACGGGACCTCCGCTACGCCGAGGCATTCGTCGAAGCCGGCGTGGACTTCATCGGCGTGTCCTTCGTGCGAGGGCCCGATGACCTGCGCGCTCTGGGCACCGCGCCACCGCCGGCCGGGCCGCTGCTGGTCGCCAAGATCGAGACGCGCCCCGCCGTGGAGAACATCGACGCCATCATCGATGCCGCCGACGCCATCATGGTGGCTCGGGGCGACCTGGGCATCGAGTTCCCGATCGAGTATCTGCCCCACTTGCAGAAGGACATCATCGGGCGCTGCATCGCCGGGGGTCGCCCCGCCATCACCGCCACGCAGATGCTGGAGTCCATGATCGAGTCACCGGTGCCGACCCGCGCCGAGGCGTCCGACGTAGCGAACGCCGTCTTCGACGGGTCCAGCGCCGTCATGCTCTCCGCTGAAACGGCCATCGGCGCCGATCCGGTCCAGGTCGTCACCACGATGGCGCGGGTCGCTCAGGAGGCGGACCTCCGCTTCGACCACACCGGCTGGGCCCAGCACATCACCAAGCTGCGCATGATCAACCCCGAGGTGGCGTCACTGTCGGTCACCGACGCCATGACGACGGCGGCCTCCCGGGTCGTGGAGGAGGTCGACCTGGCGGCACTTATCTGCGTCTCGGGCAGCGGGTTCACGGTTCGATCCATGGCCCGGTTCCGCCCCCGCGTTCCGGTGCTCGGCTTCAGCGCCGACCCCCGGACGGTGCGCCAGTTGACGCTGAGCTGGGGGGTCGACCCCATCTGCCTGGCCAGCGAGATCGCCTACGAGTCGCGGGTAGCCGACGCGGTGCAGGCCGCCACCGAACTCGGTCACGTCCGCGCCGGTGATCTCGTAGCCGTGCTCGCCGGCATCAACCCGGCGACGCGCAGCACCGATGTGCTGCGGCTGCTGCAGGTTCCGGAAGATCTCGGAGAACTCCGTCGCGCACCCCAGCCGGCGCGATAATGCGGTCGACAGCCAGATGAGCCGGCGGGAGGCCGCAACGGGGCCGTCCCGATCCGGGGCCTACCGAGCGCCGGCCGATAAGGAGCGCAGGTGAGCGACGTCCCCATTTCGTTGAGTTCATCGGGCCCACCGGAGACGGTGCTCGACCCGGAACCCACCGAGGCACTCACCGGCTTGGCGCGCGCCCTGGCTGCAGCCGACTCCGAAAGGCGCGCTCTCATCAGTGACGTCGTGGCCAGCTGGCCGCAGTTCCTGGAGGGCTGGGCACGTCTGGGCCAAGAGGCCCGCGACACCGTGGAGGCCTACGCCTGCTTCCGCGTGGGCTACCACCGGGGCCTCGACAGGCTCCGACGCAGCGGTTGGCGCGGTTCGGGTTTCGTGCGCTGGAACCACCCGCACAACCGGGGTTTCCTGCTGGCGCTCGCCGGCTTGGCGCGCACCGCGGCGGAACTGGGGGAGTGGGAGGAGGCGCAGCGCTGCGAGCACTTCCTGCACCAATTGGATCCCCACTGGCCACCGGAGGGATTCGATTCCTAGCCCGCCGCCAACGGATTTCAGCGGTGCCGTTCTCACCGGCGGCAGCAGCAGGCGGATGGGTCACGACAAGGCCTTCGCCCCCTTCGAGGGCCGTCCCCTCGCCGAGATCGCCCGCTGCGCGCTCCTTGAGGCCGGGGCGGTCGAGGTGCTCAGCATCGGCGGCGACGAGACCCGCCTGGCCGCGTTGGGGTTCACCGCGATCCCCGACGATGTCACCGGGCAGGGTCCTCTGGGCGGGTTACTCACAGCACTCCGGGCGGCCACGGAGGACTGGGTCGTCGTTCTCGCAACCGACCTGCCCCGCGCCAGCGCGGGGACCGTGCGCGAACTGCTGGCGCACACCGGCGACGGCAGCGACGCCGTGGTGCCGCTGCTGGCAGGACGTCCGCAGCCGGCTCATGCCGTCTGGCGGCGCGACTGCAGGCAGCTGCTCGAGCCGCTCTTCGCCGCGGGTGAGCGTCGGCTGCGCCAGGCGCTCCACCACGTGCGCACCAGCCTGGTCCCCGTAACTGACCCGATGAGCCTGCGTGACGTCGACACTCCCGGGGACCTGCAGTCGCTGAGGATCCTGCCCTCCCGGGCACCCGATTCGGTGGCGAACAGCCCCGCCGATCCCGCCGGAGCCGGATCCGGTTCATCACAGTGGGGCATGTGATGGAGGATCCAGAACCCTGAACGACTACGAATTGGTGACCGACGAGACTCGCCTCGCCGAACTCGTGGCCGAGGCGAGCACTGCGCCCGGCTACGCGCTCGACACCGAGTTTCACCGGGAGCAGACCTACTTTCCCCGCCTCGGGCTTGTGCAACTCGCCTGGGGGGAGCGGGTGATCCTCCTCGACCCGGCCGCCACCTCGCTGGACCCCCTTTCAGCACTCCTGGACAGTCCCGCCACAGCGATCATGCACGCCCCTGACCAGGATCTGGAGATTCTGCGACACGTCGTCGGGCGAGTGCCGGCACGTTTGATGGACACGCAGACCGCGGCGGGATTCTGTGGTCTGCGCTCGGCCTCGCTGCGGGACCTGCTCGCCCGGTTCCTGGAAATCGACATGACCAAGGGTGACCGGCTCACCGATTGGCTGCGACGGCCCCTACAGCCGGAACAGCTCGCCTATGCCGCCGCCGACGTACGCCACCTACCACCCCTCTGGGCGGCTCTGAAGGCCCGTCTGGAGGCCCATGGGCGCGCGGAGTGGTGCGAAGAGGAGTGTGAGCGGCTGCGCCTCCGTCAGTCGGCCCCGCGTCGTCCTGAGGACGCCTGGCTACGAGTGCGGGAACTGCGCAGGCTGCCGCGACGCTCCCAACCATTGGCGATCGCGGTGGCGGCGTGGCGTGAACGGCGCGCCGCGCAGCTGGACATCCCGGTCCGCTACGTGCTCAGCGACCTGGCACTGGCCGCGGTCGTGCAGTCCGCCCCGGCCTCGGTGGCCGCTCTCGCCGCAGTGCGTGGGGTGGACGGCCGGGCTATGGCGGGCTCGACGGGCGAGGAGTTGCTCGACGCCATCGCACAGGCGCGCCGCAACCCCCCGCGAGTGCCCCGCAAGCCGAAGGGGCCCGACAGGTCGCAGTTGCAGCCTGTCGTGGCACTCGTGTCCGCGTGGCTCTCGCAGGTCGCCCGCGACGACGATCTGGATCCGGCACTCGTGGCGACCCGGGCCGACCTGGCCTCGTTCCTCGAGGGCGAGCCGGATGCGCGGCTCGCCAGCGGCTGGCGTTACGAGCGCTACGGGTCGCGGGTCGAGGAGTTGATGACCGGCAACGCCGCAGTCGCCCTCGAGCCGGACGGGAAGCTGCGTCTCGAGAAGCGCTCCGGGCAACCGCTTTGAGTCGCCCGCCGGCAGGGCATCCGCGGAGCCTCAACGGGCGTCCTGCGCCAAGTCCAAGAGGAATGACGGAGATGAACGTGCCAGCGCACTAGAGTTGTTGATCCCGCGGGAACGCGCGGTGGTCGTGGCGTTCCTCGCCCAACAGACAGAGCTGGACGCCTGCGGTACGGCGCTCGGCACATCGAGTTCGGAGTTCTGGTTGTGAAGAAGGGACGCCACCGCCGGTACGAGGAAGCCCGAGCGCTGAAGCAAACCAGCGACGGGTTCGACTCGCTCTTCGAGGACGACGAGGAGCCCTGCCCCGAGTGTGAGGCGCTCCCGGGCCACGACCACCGATCCTGGTGCGCGCACAGCTCTGACGCCTAGAGCCGCCAGACCGATTACCGTCCGGTCGCGCCAGGTGTGACGCGGCCTCGAGGCACTGCGCAGGACGACCGAACCCGTCAGCCGCCGGTCTCGTCCAGGATCTCGTCGAGCTTGAGGATGTCGTCCTCGAGCACCAGGCCCACGAACGTCCCGCCGGCGGTAACCACGGCGAGCATCTCGACGTCGGCTGCGTCCATCGCCGCCACGGCGTCGCGGAGGGTCCAGGAGGGATCCGCCACCGGAAGGTCCGCCGCAACCATGTCCGCTACGGTCGTGGAGTCCCAGTCGCCGCGGGACAGGTCCCCGATCTGGTCCAGACCGCACATTCCCACATAGCGGCTGCCCTCCACCACCGCCACCTCGCGCTCGCGACGCCCGAGGACGTGCATGGTCATGAGTTCCGAGATCGTGGCGTCGGGCGGAACAGTGAGGACATCGGTCCGCAGCACCGAGGTGATGGGCAGCATGAAGCGGCGCTCGAGGTGCCCGAGGCGCTCGGCGGCTTGATGGGAGGAAACGCTGGCCCGCCCGGCGACGAGTTGCGCCACGGCCGCGGCGACCAGCGCCGGGACCACGAACGCCGAACCCTGGCTGGACTCGGCCACGAACATGACTGCCGCGATCGGGGCGCGGTAGCCGGCCCCCAGGAAGGCCGCAAGGCCGAGAGTCGGGTACAGACCGGTCTCGGTCTGGCCCAGCAGCACTCCCACAACGGTGCCCATGAGAACGCCCTGAACGGCCAGGGGAATGAAGAGACCTCCGGTGCCGCCCGCCGCGACCGTCCCGAGGGTCGCCACGATGCGGATCCCGAACAGCGCCACGATGAGCCAGACACCCCGGGGCACGTCGAGCACCCACTCGGCAGACCGCACGCCGGGTCCGAGACTCAGGGGCGAACCGAAGAGCGCGTTCGTGGCGAAGGCCAGCCCGCAGAGCAGGCCGCCGGTGGCAACGATGCGGGGCAGCGGGCCGACCCGCCCCGGCAGGGCCTTGGCCCAGCGCACCAGCGCCGAGAATCCCCGCCCGCCCAGGCCGGCGGTGACGCCCACCAGCGCGCCACCCAGCAGGTCCACGATCGCCAAGGTCCTCACGTCGCCCGCCAGGCCGGGAAAGACGGGGCTGGTGTCGCCGAGCACGACTGCGAACATCAGGAAGCTGACGGCGGAGGCCACCAGCGACGGCAGTAGCGCCCGGCGCGTCACGTCGTCCCGGTAGGGCGCCTCGAGGGCGAAGATGACGCCGGTCGCCGGTGCCCGGAAGATCGCCGCCACCCCGGCGGCGGCGCCTGCGGTGAGCAGCATCTGCATCTCCTCGCGGCGCAGGAAGCGTCCGAGCACTCGCTGAAGGTTGTGCGCCAGGGAGGAACCGGCGAAGATCGAGGGTCCCTCCATGCCCAGCGCGCCGCCGGAGCCGATCGTGGCGGCCCCCGCCAGCAGCTTCGCAGGCAGTTGACGCAGGGGCAGCCGCGGCGAACGCTCGTGGAAGGCCTTGATGTACTCATCGGAGGTGGCCGGCGTGGTGCCGCGCCCTCCGACGACGCGCAGCAGGATCGCGGCCGCGCAGAGGCCGATCAGCGGCGCGATGGCCTGCTGCCACAGCGGCAGCTCGAAGAGCCGCTCCAGCATGATCTCGACGACGATCTGCTCGAAGAGCGCCACCAGCAGGCCGACGCAGACGCCCAGTCCGACCGCCGCGCCGAGCACGCGCGGCAAGCGGCCGGCCGGCCGGAAAGAGCGGAGGAAACGCACCGGAGGCGAGGCTACCGGGCCGGTTGGGTGACTCTGAGAATTATCTGCGGGCCGTCTCCCCGCAGCCCGGTGGTCGCGACCCGCCGCGCGCAGGGCAGACTTCGGAGGTGAGCGACAACCCCGATCCTCTCGAGGATATGGCCGAGCGCCTCGCCGGTATCGCAGCGGACATGGACGACCTGGGTTTCGCGGAGTTGCGCGCCGCCGCGTCCGGTGGCGATCCCAGTCACCTGGCCACGGAGCGACGGCTTCTCAAGGCGCGGCGGGCCGTCGGGCGAGCGATCGCCGCGCTGCGTACGCCCGAGGGGGACGACCAAATCTCGTTCTGAGACCTGCGAGGGCTCAGGCGGTGAGTTCGGTGGCCCGCCCGGCCAGGGTCTCGAGGAGCTCGTCGAAGGACTTGGCGAATGCCGCCACCCCTTCGGTCTCCAGGACCTCTGCCACCTCCGCCAGGTCCACCCCCACCTCCGCCAGGCCGGCGACGGCCGCGGCGGCCTCGTCGAGGTCGGCGTCGATCGTGCGGGCCACGGTGCCGTGGTCCTCGAAGGCCTCGAGGGTCGCCTCGGGCAGGGTGTTCACCGTGTCGGGCCCGATCAGGTTGTCCACGTACAGCGTGTCCGGGTAGGCGGGGTTCTTCGTGGAGGTGGAGGCCCACAGGGGACGCTGCAGGCGGGCGCCGCGTGCGGCGAGCGCCTCCCAGCGCGGTCCGGAGAAGCGGCCCTGGAAGATTTCGTAGGCCAGCTTGGCCTGCGCCACCGCGATCCGGCCGCGCAAAGCCAGCGCCGCTGCGGTGCCGGCGGATTCCAGCCGCCGGTCCACCTCGGTGTCCACACGGCTCACGAAGAACGAGGCCACGCCCGAGATATCGCTCAGATCTCCCGAGCGGCTCTCCAGCCCGCTCAGGTACGCCTCGATCACCTCCTCGTAGCGCGGCAGCGAGAAGATCAGCGTGACGTTGATGCTGTGGCCCTCGGCGGTGAGAGTGCGCACGGCATCGGTACCGGCCGCGGTCGCCGGCACCTTCACGTAGAGGTTCGGAGCGTCGATCCTCCCGTGGAGTTCCCGGGCCGCCGCGGTCGTGCCAACCGCGTCGTGGGCCAGTTCGGGCGCCACCTCCACCGATACGTAGCCGTCGCTGCCGGCGCTGGCGTCGTAGGTGGGGCGCAACACGGCGAGCGCGGCGCTGATGTCGCTGGTCACGAGGTGCCAGTAGCTCTCCTCGGTGCCGGCCCCGCCGGCGGTCAACTCCGCCAGGTCGCGGTCGTAGGCATCGCCGGAGGTCATCGCCTTCTGGAAAATCGTGGGATTGGAGGTGATGCCGCGGCAACCCCGCTCCACCCAGCGGGCCAGCTCATCGCCGGTGATCCAGCTGCGCTTCAGGTTGTCCAGCCAGGGGCTCTGCCGGCCCACCTCGTGGAGTTCGATCAGCCTGCTCATGACAGTTCCCTCCTCTCCGCCGCCCCCCGCGGCTCCGGCCCGGTCTCCAGCAGTTCCTTGGCCGTCGCCACGACCCGATCCGGGTTCATGCCCAACTCGGCGAGGACGATCTTGCCCGGCGCGGAAGCGCCGAATCGCTCCACCCCCAGGGCGCGGTCCACCCAGCGTTCCCAACCCTGCGTGACACCCGCCTCGGTCGCCACCGACGGCCGGTCGGGTGGGATCACGGCCTGCCGGTACGCAGCCGGCTGGGCGGCGAACAACTCCCAGCAGGGCATGGACACCACTGCTGCAGCGATGCCCTCGGCCGCCAAGCGCTCGGCCGCGCTGACGCACAGGGCAACCTCGCTGCCCGAGCCCACCAGCGTCAACGCTGCGCCGGCGGGTTCGTCGAGGACGTAGGCGCCGAGGGCGACTCCTCCGGGCGTGGTTCCCGCCAGCACCGGCGTGCCCTGGCGCGTGAGGATGAGGGCGGTCGGGCCGTTGGCCTCCAGAGCGACCCGCCAGGCCCCCAGGGTCTCGGGCGCGTCCGCGGGGCGCACGACCGTCAGGTCGGGAATGGCGCGCAGCGCGGCCACGTGCTCCACCGGCTGGTGCGTGGGTCCGTCCTCGCCGACCCCCAGGGAATCGTGCGACCAGAAGAACACGACCCTGGTCCGGGACAGGGCCGCAAGCCGCACAGCAGGCCGCATGTAGTCGCTGAAGACCAGGAAAGTGCCGCCGACGGGCAGCAGGCCCCCGTGACGGGCGATACCCACCATCGCCGCGCCCATGGCGTGCTCGCGCACGCCGTAGAACACCTGGCGCCCATCGCCGGTGTCGCGGCTGAGCGGGCTGTCGCCGGCCAGCTTCGTCCCCGTGTTTCCGGTCAGATCGGCGCCGCCCGCCAGGAGGTGATCCATGGCGGTGGCGAGCGCGTTCAGACAGGCACCGCTGGCGGCGCGCGTCGCCACCGTGGCACCGACCTCCCAGGGGCCCACGGCATCGTCCCAACCCACAGGCGGTCGGGCCGCCCACAGGCCCGGCAACTCCGGACGGGCTTCGGTGGCGCTCGCCCAGCGGGCCTCCCAGGCCCGGCGCGCCGCGGCCCCGCGGCCGGCGACGGTGCGGTAGTACGCCAGCACGTCGTCGGGCACCCAGAAGCGCTCGGTTGGCGGCAGTCCCATCACGGCCTTGGCGGCCGCGATCTCCTCGTCGCCAAGGGCGTAGCCGTGTGCCGCCGGAGCATCGGTGAGGTCGGGGGAGGGATGGGCGATGTGACTCCGCAGCACGAGTAGCGAGGGGGCCTCGGTGGCCATGGCGCGGCGCAGTGCAGCCTCGAGCGCGTCGAGGTCCTCGGCCACCTCCCCCAGGGTCTCGACGTGCCAGCCGTAGGCGTTGAAACGACCGGCGGCGTCGTCGGAGAGCCAGAGATCGGTGCCGCCGTCGATAGAGACGCGGTTGTCGTCATAGACGTAGACAAGGCGACCCAGACCCAGATGACCCGCCATGGAGGCCGCCTCGTGACTCACCCCCTCGGCGAGATCGCCGTCGCTGCAGATCACAAAGGTGTGGTGGTCGCAGAGTTCGGGCCCGTAGCGGGTGCGCAGCCAGCGTTCGGTCAGCGCCATCCCCACGGCGTTGGCGAAACCCTGGCCCAAGGGACCGGTCGTGACCTCCACGCCGATGGCGGTCTCGGCCTCGGGGTGGCCGGGAGTACGGCTGCCCCACTGCCGGAAGGCCTTCAGGTCCTCCAGAGTGAGGTCGTAGCCGCAGAGGTGGGCCATGCTGTAGAGGAGGATCGAGGCGTGGCCGGCGCTCAGCACGAACCGGTCCCGGTCGGGCCAGTCGGGCGCAGCGGGGTCGAACGTCATGATCCGGCTCCACAGGACGTGGGCCAGGGGGGCCAAGGCCATCGCGGTGCCCTGGTGGCCGGAGCGCGCCGCGTGGGGCGCATCCATGGCGAGTCCCCGGATCACCTCGATGGCGCGCTGCTCGAGGGCCCGGTCGCGGGGCACTCCGGGAGCCGGGTGTTCGTGCACGAGACCGCCGAGGCTCACGGGGCCGCTCCCTGCCCGAACAACGCAACGGATGCCGTGAACCCGTGCAGGTAGCTGCGCGGGCCCACCGGTCCGATCTCGCCGGCACAGAACATCCCGGCCAGCGGAGCCGGGGCGATGGCGCCGGCCACGACCGAGGCGTCCTGGTCGGCAACCTCGAAGAGATGCCGGCCCCTGCCGTTGCAGGTGAACAGCAGGGCGCCCTCGGCGTCCCGTCCCGCCATCAGGCCACGGAGATCCTGGCGCGCGCTGGCGGCGTCACGGACCTGGAATTGCACCGTCGTGCCGGTCTCGACCATGTCGCCCACCGCCAGGGCGCGGGACTGTCGCTCCAAACCCAGCACGCCGCGCACCAGGAAGTCGCCCCGGCCGAAGTCCAGCTTGTGCTCATTCACCACGATGCCGAGGTGGAGGCCGCGCTGCACGAGGGCGCGTTCGGAGACGTCCAGACCCTCCACGATCTCCTGCAGGCGTTCAAGGGCGGGTCGGCCCCCCAACTCGTGGATCAGGTTGCGCTCACCGTGGGTCACCACGTAGGGCTGCCCGATCGGCCGGCAACCCTGGGACACCACGGTCTCGACCCCCGCCTCAGATCCGAGGAGCAGGCCGACAGCCCCGTCGTCGAAGATCTCGCCGTCCAGAACCAGCCGGTTCCCTCCCGCCGACCCTGACGCGGAGGCCAGCCCGCCGATGGCGCGCAGCTGCGGGAACTCGGTCCCGAGCTGCCCCAGCAGGTGGTCGGTGGGAAAGCTGAAGGGGTCGGCAAGCAGCAGCAAGGTTCGCGGCTGCTCGTCGAGCGGCGGCAGGTCGTCGGTGGGCGAGTGATCCGCACTCAGCGCGGGAGGCAGGCGCACCGGCACGGCGCCGGCGAGGGGAGCGCCCCAGGCCGCCACCGCAGGCGTCTCCTCCAGTTCCCGGTCCCCGGCGATCACCGAGACCGCGCCGGCGCCCAGAACGACCTCCGGTCCAAGCCGGTCGGCGAGGGTTGTGGCGAGGAGGTCCATGGAATCGAGGTGTGCCGCCGTGGCGAAGAACACCAGCGCGGCGGGCCCCTCAGCATCGAATGCGCCAGCCAGGTCGTCGGCTACGGCTGCAGCCGCATCCGCCGTGGACTCCGCCTCGGAGAGTGCCACCGCGAAGTTCATCGAAGCGGCGACCGTCGCGTCGGGCTCACGTGCCCGCTGGTGCGGGCGGCAGCAGCGTGTAGGGGACCACCGTGGTGGGGCCGTCGCTGAGGCGGCAATGCGCCTCCAGCGTCGAGTAGTCCTCGAACTGCAACTCCGCGCGCACGAGCTGAAAGCTGAACTTTCCGGGCTCCACCTGCAGGTACTGCACGTTGCGGGCGATCTGGGAGCCGTCCCGGGTGTAGACCACTTCGAGCACGTCGTTGCCATCGCTGCCGGTGGGGCACCGCACGATCACCACGAGGTGAGGCGTCCAGAGCAGCGGCAACTCGCTGGGCGCCGCCACCGAGAAGTGCACCCCCGTGAGATCGAGGCGCGTGGAGGGGCCCGGTGCTTGGCGGACATCGATTTCCTCGATGAACAGCGCTGCCACGATCTGCACGCCCTGACCGTACCGCCTGCGCCGCTGGGAACGTGGCTTCTGGCGTGACGGGCGAAGCGCGCGCCGTGATCTGCGCGGCGGCGCGCCCCGCGCGGGTCCCTCGGGCGTACAGTTTGGGCGGTATGTTCCGCGTCTTTGTGCCGCTCGTGCTGCTGGCCGTGGCGGTCGCGACCCTGCTGGTGTCCAACCAACTGGCAGACGAACCCCCGCCGGCCGAACCCCTCGGCGTGGCCGGAGCGGACATCCCCCTGCTCTCGGCACGGCGACTGCCGACGGTGGCCACGAGCGCCACACCGGTGCCGGCGCCAACTCGCGAGGTGACCCTGGGACGCGACCTGACGGCACTGGTGATCAACGCCCCGGCGCAGAGTTGCGTGCTGGTGCGCCAGGACGGCGAGGATCTGTTCGTGAAGGATCCCGATGAGGCGCTCACGCCGGCATCCCTGCAGAAGCTCGCCACCGCCCATGCGGCCCTGTCGACTCTGGGACCCGACTACACCTACCGCACGGTGGCGATCGCCGAGTCCCCACCGGTCGGCGGTGTCCTGAGTAGCGATCTGTATCTGGTGGGCGGCGGCGATCCGCTGCTGGCAACCGAGACCTACGCGGCCCTGCTGGCGGCGGAGGGAGCCGAACCCACCCCGCTCGACGACCTTGCAGCCGACCTGGTTGCCGACGGGCTGACCCGCATCGAGGGTGGCGTCATCGCCGTGGAGAACCGCTATGACGACGCCACCTCGGTGTCCTCGTGGCCCGACGAGTGGGTTCAGGCCGGCGCCTCGGGGACACTCAACCCGATTGCCCTCAACCAGGGGTACCAGACACCGGAGGGGATCACCGGGACGGCGGGGCTGCTCCCCGAACCCGAACCGGCCCTGCGTACCGCCGCCCTGTTCGACGACATGCTCGAGGCCCGCGCGGTGCGCATCCCCGAACGCCCCGGCGTGGCCGCACCCGAGAGGGACTTCAGCGGTTACCAGGTGTTGGGGTCGATCGACTCGGCACCGTTGAGCAGCCACCTGCGCTTCATGATCGCCCACAGCGACAACACGACAGCCGAATTGGTGCTGAAGGAAGTCGGGCTGGCCTGGTCAGGCACCGGCACGACACTCGACGGAGCTCTGGCCACCCTGGAGTTGCTGGCGGCGGACGCCGGCCGGCCGGTGCTGGTGTTCCCGCCCGCTGACGGCTCCGGGCTCAGCCCCGAGAACGAGCTCACCTGCCGTCAGGTCACCGACGTCCTGGAGATCGGCGGTCCAGACGGGCTGCTGGCCTCCTACCTCCCCGTGGCGGGGGAGTCGGGCACCTTACGAGACCGCTTCGCGGACTCCACCGCCGCCGGACGTGTCCGGGCGAAGACCGGCTCGCTTCCCGGTGTGTTCTCCCTGGCCGGCTTCGCCACCGGCAGCGACGGTCGGCCGGTCACCTTCGCCGCCATACTCAACGGGGAGGGCCTGGCCCAAGTCGACGCCGACGCCTTCCTGCAGCAACTGCTGGAGATCCTGGTGGCCCACCCCAACTTCGCCGAAACCGGCGGCGACAGCGCCGAGACCGTCGAGGGCGGGGGATAGCAGCCGTGGCCGCCCCGCCGCCGACCGGAGCGGCGGCGCGCGAGCTGCCGATGTTCCCGCTGCAGCGGCTGCCCCTGCCGGGTTCCGCGCTGCCCCTGCACGTCTTCGAACCGCGGTATGTGGAGTTGACGAGGGTCTGCCTCGACGGGGATCGGCTGTTCGGTGTCGTGTTGATCATGCGGGGGTCGGAGGGGGGAGCCGATCCCGACCAGGTCCGCAGCGACGTCGGGGTTCTGGTGCGGATCCGCCGGGCGCGACCCACCGAGGGGGAGCGTTGGATTCTCGAGACCGACTGCCTCGAGCGGTTGCGCGTCCGCCGCTGGCTGGCCGACGACCCCTACCCGCGCGCTCTCACCGAATCCTGGCCGGATCCCCCGACCGCCCCCGGCGCCGCCAGCAAGCCTGCAGAACGCGTGACCGAGACGTACCGGCGCATCGCGGTCCTGCTCGGAGCGGATCGGCCCGGCTCGCTCCCCGAGTTGCGATTCGACGGCCTCAGCAGCGATCCCGCTCGGGCCACCTACCAGCTGTGCAGCGCCGCGCCTGTCGGCGAACTGGACCGGTTGCGTCTGCTCAGCGAGGCGGGCACCGTGGAACGGCTAGGGCTGCTCGCCGAACTCCTCGGGGGTGTCGAGGAGACGCTCCGGCTGCTACAAGGCCCCGGCGGGGATCCCTCGCCGGGCTGAGCCGACCGGCCGGCGGGAGCCGATTCCCCGGCTCAGAGCGCCGGGGGCCCGGCGGTAGACTCGCCGACATGGTTCTTGCCAGCGGTGACGAGCCGCGGCCCTCCGACGAACCGGCCGCCGGGACCGCTGCGCCGGAGGCCGAAGCACATCCGGATGAGTCGCCGACCGATCCGGCCGAGGCCCTCGCCGAGTTGCGCGACGTGGCCCTCGCCTATTTCCGGCAGGAAGCGGTAGACCCGCTCAGGCGTCTGGCGGCCTGGCTGGGATTCGGCCTGCTCGGCGGTGTCTTTGTCTGCACGGGATTGGTGCTGCTGGCCCTGGGCGGCCTGCGGGCGCTGCAGACCGAGACCGGCGAGCATCTCACCGGCAGTCTCAGCTGGACGCCGTATGCGATCGTGCTGGCCGGGGTGCTCGTCGTGTTCCTGTTCGCGCGCTCGGCGGCGCGGGCACGGCGTCGTGACGCCGCGGAGGATGCGCAGTGAACGCCGCGCGGCCCGGCGACATCACCCGGGAGGACCTCCTGGCGAGGCTGCAGAAGGTGGCCGACGCCATCAACACCTCCAGCGCTCCGGCCCGGCAGAGTGGGTTCCGGCTCAGCGTGATCGCGGGGGTGACCCTCGTGATCCTGGCATTCTTCCTGGGCAAGCGTCGCGGTCGCCTCACGCGCACCTTCGTCGAGCTTCGCCGGTACTGAACCCGTGGCCGGTGCACCACCGAGCCGACCCCTGGCGCTGGCGCGACGGCGGGGCATCACCCGTGGGCTGCTCGGCGACAGCACCTTCTGGCTGCTGGCCGGGTTGCTGGCATGGGGCCTGGAGGGCCTGCGCCGGGCAGTTCGACCCACCCGGCCGGCCGCCGGAACGACATTGCGACTGAAGCCGGGGGAGCGGCTCGTGGTCTCGCACGGCGCAGCGCCGCGGCGCCGCTGAGTCACCAGACCTCGTGAGCCAAGAGAGCGAGAACCCGGCCGGCGGGGAACCGAGCGCGGCGGCTGACGCCGGCGAAGGATTCGGCGAGGGGGAGCTGGTCCTGCTGGTCGACCGGAAGAACCGCAGCTACCTGCGCCGGCTCGAGCCGGGAGGATTCTTCCACTCCCATTCAGGCCTGCTGGCTTGGGACGACCTGCTGGGTCGACCCGAGGGCAGCGAGGTGCGCTCGATCGGAGGCACCCGGTTTCAGGCCTTCCGCCCCACGCTGTCGGACTTCGTGGTGAATATGAAGCGCGGCGCACAGGTCATCTACCCGAAGGATCTCGGCCCCATGCTGCTGCTCGCGGACATCGCTCCGGGCCATCGGGTCCTGGAGTCCGGTGTGGGTTCGGGGGCACTGTCGTTGGCGCTGCTGCGGGCCGGCGCCGAGGTGTTCGGCTACGAGATACGCGGCGACTTCGCCCGCCGCGCTCACAAGAACGTGCAGGAGTTCCTCGGTCCGGAGGCACTGGCCCGCTACCACATCTCCGAGCGCGACTGCTACGACGGCATCGACGTGGAAGGCCTCGACCGTGTGGCGCTGGACCTGCCCGAGCCCTGGCGGGTCGTGCCGCACGCCGCCGGCCGTCTCCGGCCCGGCGGCCTCTTCATCGCCTACACCCCCAGCGTGCTGCAGGCCACGCAGTTGCGCGAGTCGCTGGAGCGCGGACCCTGGGCGCTCGCGGCAACCTTGGAGGTCCTGCAGCGGAGTTGGCACATCGCCGGTGAGGCCGTCCGGCCGGACCACCGCATGATCGCCCACACCGGGTTCCTGACCCACGCCCGGCGGCTACCCACCTAGGGGACGTGAACCTCCTCGACCTGGCGGTGCTGGGTCTGCTGCTGCTGGCGGGGCTGGTGGGGTTGCGGACCGGGCTGGTGCGGCCCGGTCTCGCCTGGCTGGGTGTGGCACCCGGTCTCTGGGGGGCGATCCGCCTCCTGCCGTGGGCACTCGCCGAACTCGCTCCCGCCGCCGACCGGTGGCACCCGACGGCCTACCCGCTCGGGGTCAGCGCAGGCGTGCTGGTGGCCGGCGCGCTGGTCGGCCACATCGCCGGGTTCGCACTGGGGCAGTTACTCCACCTCGCCCTGCCGGAGTCGCTGCGCACCGCCGATCGGGTCGCCGGATTCGTGGCCGCAGCCGCTGTGGCGGGAGCCCTGATCTGGCTGCTGGCTCCGACCGCGGCCAGCACACCCGGCTGGTTCGCCGAGGCGAGCGAGGACTCGCTGCTGGTGCGGGCGAGCCTGGAGCATCTGCCGCCACCGCCGGAGGATCTGGACCGAGTCGTGGCGTGGGTTCGTCTCGACTCCGGCTAGCGGGCCGGCGGCGCGAAAATGAGACCGATCAGGAAGAACGCCGAGTCGCTTGCCGTAACGCCCGCAGGCGTCTCAGGCGTCGATCTCGATGAAGATGCACTCCCCGGGGCATTCCTCGGCAGACTCGATCGTCGCCTCTTCCTGCCCGTCCGGCACGACGGCCAGCCCGGTGGGGCCACCCGGATCGCTGAAGATGGTGTCACCCTCACGCACGTACGCCAAGCCATCGTCGAGCAGCGTGAACACGTCCGGCGCGATCTCCTCGCAGAGACCGTCGCCCGTGCACAGATCCTGGTCGATCCAGACCTTCATCTTGCCGCTCCCCGATTCACTGGATGGTGCGTGCCTGATCGGTAAATCACCGCCGCAGTGAGTATAGCGTCGGCCCAGGCACGCCCCGCGTGGACCCGGCCCGGACGCCGCAGTCGACTTCGCTGTGAGCGCACCGCAACCGGTGCGAGCTTGGTCACCTGAACCCATGGCGCCGCGTGTAGGGTCGCATCCGACGACCCCGGAGGGAGGTGAGAACCATCGACGAGGTCCCGAAGGATCAAGCCGTGCAGTTGAAGCTGCTGCGCCAGGAGATCGAGGCACTGCGCCGGCGCCTGCAGGACACCCCCCAGCGCATCCGCACGCTCGAGGAGCGGCTGCTGGAGACCAAGGGGCAGTTGGCCCAGGCCGTCTCGCAGAACGAGAAGCTGACTCACACCCTGCGCGAAGCGCGCGAGCACATCGGCGCGCTACGGGAGGAGGTCGAGAAGCTCACCCAGACCCCGAACGCCTACGGCACCGTGCTCCAGCTCAACGACGACGGCACCGCCGACGTTTTCTCCTCCGGGCGGAAGATGCGCGTGGCGATCCATCCCGAGGTGGAGGGCACCCTGGAACGAGGCCAGGAGGTCGCGCTGAACGATTCCCTCAGCGTCGTGCTGGCACGCTCCGCCGACGGCACCGGCGAAGTGGTCACCCTGACCGAAATGCTGGAGGGCGGTCGCCGGGCGGTGGTGAGCTGCCGCGCCGACGAGGAGCGGGTCGTGGATCTGGCCGAGCATCTGGCCGGTGTCCCACTCCGCGTCGGCGACCCGATGCTCATGGACACCCGCTCCGGCCTCCTCACCGAGCGCCTCGTGCGCTCGGAGGTGGAGGATCTGGTGCTCGAGGAGGTGCCCGACGTCACCTACGACGACGTCGGGGGGCTCGACGCGCAGATCGAGAAGATCACCGACGCCGTGGAACTGCCCTTCCTGCACGCGGATCTGTTCGCCGAGCACCGCCTGCCGGCCCCGAAGGGAATCCTGCTCTACGGGCCGCCCGGCTGTGGCAAGACCCTCATCGCCAAGGCGGTTGCCAACTCGCTCGCCACCAAGGTGGCGGCCGCCACAGGCAACGACAAGGCGCGGAGCTACTTCTTGAACATCAAGGGGCCGGAACTGCTCAACAAGTACGTCGGCGAGACGGAGCGGCACATCCGCAGGGTGTTCCAGCAGGCCCGGGACCGCTCGGCGGAGGGCTGGCCGGTCATCGTGTTCTTCGACGAGATGGAGTCGCTGTTCCGCATGCGCGGCAGCGGCATCAGTTCGGACATGGAGTCCACCGTCGTGCCGCAGCTGCTGGGGAGGCGCTGCGAAACGTGATCGTCATCGGCGCCTCCAACCGGGAGGACCTGATCGACCCGGCGATCCTGCGCCCGGGACGCCTCGACGTGAAGATCAAGATCGAGCGGCCCGACGCCGAGGCGGCCGCCGCGATCTACTCCCGCTATCTCACCGTGGAACTGCCGATCGCCCACAGCGCCGTGGAGACCATCGGCGGTGGCGAGAAGGACAAGGCGGTGCGCGGCATGATCGAGCAGACCGTCGCCGAGATGTACAGCACCGAGCAGCGCAACGAGTTCCTCGAGGTCACCTACCAGAACGGCGACAAGGAGACGATGTACTTCCGTGACTTCGCCTCCGGGGCCATGATCGAGAACATCGTGCGGCGAGCCAAGAAGCTGGCCATCAAGCGCGTCATCGCCGGCGGGCCCCCCGGCATCCCCCTTGACGACCTGCTGGGGTCGGTCGGCCAGGAGCACGCCGAGCACGAGGACCTCCCCAACACCACCAATCCTGACGACTGGGCCAAGATCGCCGGCAAGAAGGGCGAGCGGATCGTATTTGTGCGCACGCTCGTGCACCGCGACGACACCAATACCGGCGGCCGCTCCATCGAGCGGGTTGCCACCGGCCAGTACCTCTAACCCAGCGGACCTCGCCGAACGTGGTCGTCCCCAAGATCTGCGGGCTCGAGACCGAGTATGGGATCACCCATCGTGGCGCCGAGGAGTCCAACCCCATCACGGCCTCCTCGCTGCTGATCAACGCCTACCTGTCCGGTCTCCAGCACGCTCCCGGCTCGCCGATCGCGCGCGTCGAGTGGGACTTCGAGGACGAGATGCCGGGCCGCGACGCCCGCGGCGTCGGCGGGGGGGACATCGGCTACGAGCCCGAGACGCATCTCGTCAACGCCGTGCTGACCAACGGGTCGCGCTACTACGTGGATCACGCCCACCCCGAGATCTCCGGGCCGGAGTGCGCCGACGCCCGCAGCGCCGTCGTGTGGGACCGGGCGGCGGACGTCATCGCCCAGCGCTCCATGGAGGCAGCGCGGGCGTTGCTGCCGGCGGGCCAGGAACTCGTCGTCTACAAGAACAACTCAGACGGAAAGGGCAACTCCTACGGCTGCCACGAGAACTACCTCATGGATCGCGCCACGCCGTTCGGTCGCATCGTGCACGGGGCCACACCGCACTTCGTCACCCGGCAGATCTTCTGCGGGGCCGGGAAGGTAGGAACCGAGGCGGCGGGGGTGGAGCGCTTCTCGGTCCCGTTCCAACTCAGCCAGCGGGCCGACTTCTGGAGACGACGCTGAAGCGACCGATCGTGAACACCCGCGACGAGCCACACGCCGATGCCCGGCACTACCGGCGGCTACACGTCTTCGTGGGCGACGCCAACCACGCCGAAGTGTCCACCTTCCTGAAAGTCGCCACCACCGCCCTGGTGCTGGCCCTGGTGGAGCACGACCTGTTCCCCGATGACCTGACTCTGGCCACACCGGTGCAGGCGATCAGGGCGGTCAGCTGCGACCTGAGCCTGCAGCGCCCGATCCGGCTCGCCGACGGCACCAGCGCGACCGCCCTCGATGTGCAGTGGGAACTGCTCGAGCGCTGCACCAAGTACTGCCACGACGTCGGCACCGAAGCGGTCGGCGGCACGGTCGCCGACGAGGTGCTGGCGCGCTGGGAGACGGTGCTGACACAACTCGAGACCGATCCCCTCAGCCCTGCGACGACCGTCGACTGGGTGGCCAAGTACCGCCTGCTGGAGGCCTATCGCTCACGCAACGGTTGCGACTGGAGCGATTCCCGTCTGCAAGCCCTGGACCTGCAGTATCACGACCTGCGCCCGGAGCGCTCGGTAGCGGACCGCCTGTCACTGGAGCGCCTCACCGACGGCGAGGAGGTCCTGTGGGCCACCGAGAACCCGCCGCCGGACACCAGGGCCTACTTCCGCGGCCGCTGCCTCCAGCAGTTCGCCTCCCACGTCGTGGCGGCCAACTGGGACTCGGTGGTCTTCGACCTCGGCGGCGAAACCCTGCGCCGGGTGCCCATGATGGAACCTGCCCGCGGAACCCGGCAACATGTGGCTAGCTTGTTCGACGAGTGTCCGACCCCGGCCGACCTCATCGGGAGGCTGCAGCAGTGATGGGTGAGCGCGAGAACCATGGCTGAACGAGAGCGGATCCAGAAGTCGTCCCGACCGAGCAGCGAATCGGTCACGGAGGAAGAGACACCGACCGCCAGCCCCACCGGTGACCGTCTGAAGGCGGAACTCGACGACCTCCTCGACGAGATCGACGAGGTGCTCGAGACCAACGCCGAGGAGTTTGTCAACTCCTACATCCAAAAGGGCGGACAGTAGCTCCCGCGCCGGGCAGGCCCGCCGGCGCCGCTCGGAGGCCACGCTCGCCGGCTCCCCGGGAGTAGCCTCACGCCATGAGCCTGCCGCCGCTGCGGAGTCTGCCCAGCTTCGGCGCGGGTGAGGATCCGGGTCCCAGCTTCACCGGTCTGCTGGCCGCGTCGGGACGCGCCGCCGACATCGGCCGCCCCGACGCAGCAGGCCCGGGCGACCTGTCCGGGGTGACTCACGGCACCACGGTGGTGGCGCTGCGTCACTGTGACGGGGTGGTCATGGCGGGGGATCGGCGGGCGACCGCGGGGAACCTGATCAGCCACCGCACCATCGAGAAGGTCTATCCCGCGGGCCGCCACGCCGGCGTCGCCATCGCGGGCGCGGCCGGGCCGTCGATGGAGATGGTGCGCCTGTTCCAGCTGCAACTGGAGCACTACGAGAAGGTCGAGGGACAGCCGCTCAGTCTGGACGGTCAGGCCAACCAACTCAGCCAGATGGTCAGGGCGAACCTCACCTCCGCGCTGCGGGGACTGCTCGTCGTGCCGCTGTTCGCGGGCTGGGACGAGCGCCGCCAGTGCGGCCGCCTCTTCCAGTACGACGTGACCGGGGGTCGCTACGAGGAGCAGGACTACGCCGCCGGCGGCTCGGGCAGCCTGCACGCCGGCACGGTCGTGAAGCTGGGTTTCCGGCCTGGGTTGGAGCCCGCGGCGGCTGGGGACCTGGCCATCTCGGCGCTCTTCCAGGCCGCCGACGAGGATTCCGCCACCGGCGGACCCGATCTCGTCCGGGGGATCTTCCCCGTTGTGGTCAATATCGACGCCGACGGTTACCGGCGACTCGACGACTCCCACGTGGAGGAGCGCTTCCGGGCCCTGCTTGCCACGCTCGACGCCGACGCCGGCGCGGCAAACACTGAACGGAGTCCCGGTGACGCCACCTGAGCCACCGATGCCGACGCCGGACTCTCGGCGCGACACGCGAGAACGGTGCCGCTCATGAACATGCCCTTCTACGTGGCGCCCGAGCAGATCATGAAGGACCGGGCGGACTACGCCCGCAAGGGGATCGCCCGGGGGAAGAGTCTCGTGGCCGTGACCTACCGCGACGGCATCCTGCTGTGCGCCGAGAACGTCTCGAACACGCTGCGGAAGATCAGCGAGATCTACGACCGCATCGCCTTCGCCGGGGTGGGGAAGTACAACGAGTTCGACCAACTCCGCATCGCCGGGGTGCGCCACGCCGACCTGAAGGGGTACGCCTACAGCCGCCAGGACGTGGAGGCCCGCAGCCTCGCCAACCAGTACGCGCAGATTCTGGGACAGATCTTCACGCACGAGATGAAACCCATGGAGGTGGAGATCCTCGTGGCGGAGATCGGCGACGAGGTGGGAACCGAGCAACTCTTCCACATTCTCTACGACGGCACGGTCAACGACGAGAGCCGCTGGTCGGTGCTCGGCGGTGAGACCGAGGCCATCTCCGAGCGTCTCGGCGACCTGCACGACGCCGGCCTCGATGTGGCGGCTGCGCTGCGGGCCGCGGTCGGTGCCCTGGCCGGGCCGGAGCGAACGCTCGTCGCCGACGATCTCGAGGTGGCCCTGCTCGATCGCACACTCGGCCGGCGCTGCTTCCGCCGGCTGGGAATCGCCGAGGTGGACGAGCTGCTGGCGGGACCGCGCCCCGAACCCGGCGCGAAGTCCGACGGAGCGGCGGACTAGGGGCGACGCCTTGCAGCGACGCATCTACGGGATCGAAAACGAGTACGGCGTCACGTTCGCTCTCGGCAGCCAGCGCCGCCTGAGCCCCGACGAGGTGGCGCGCTACCTGTTCCGCCGGGTGGTGTCGTGGGGGCGCAGCAGCAACGTGTTCCTCGCCAACGGGGCAAGGCTCTATCTCGACGTCGGGTCGCATCCCGAGTACGCAACCCCCGAGTGTGACTCCCTCTACGACCTGGTGGCCCACGATCGCGCCGGGGAGCTGGTATTGGACCAGCAGGTGGCCTACGCCCAGGAGCGACTCAACGCCGACGGCATGCGCGGCGAGATCTACCTCTTCAAGAACAACACCGACTCGGCGGGGAACTCCTACGGCTGCCACGAGAACTACCTCACGACGCGCCGCGAGGAACTCGCCGAGTACAGCGAGGTGCTCATCCCGTTCCTGGTGACCCGGCAGATCTATGCCGGCGCCGGCAAGATCCTGCTGACACCCCGGGGCGCCAAGTACTGCATCAGCCAGCGCGCCGAGCACATCTGGGAGGGAGTCTCCAGCGCCACCACCCGCTCCCGGCCGATCATCAATACGCGTGACGAACCCCACGCCAATGCCGAGTTGTTCCGCCGCCTGCACGTCATCGTGGGGGACTCCAACATGAGCGAGTACGCCACCTTCCTGAAGGTGGGGGCGTGCAGCATCCTGCTGCAGATGCTGGAGGAGCCGTCGATCGTGCTGCGGGACATGACCCTCGAGAACCCCATACGGGCGATCCGGGAGATCAGCCACGACGACTTCGAGAAGATCAGTGACGGCTCGCGGCCCTGGCGGCGCGTGCGTCTTGCCAACGGCCGGCAGCTGAGCGCCCTGGATATCCAGCGCGAGTACTTCGAGCGGGCGCAGGAGTTCTCCACCCGGTTCGACCTCGGCGTGGAGCAGAAGCGCGCCCTGCAGATGTGGGGCCACTGCCTGGAGCGCCTCGAGGCGGATCCGCTCAGCCTCAACCGGGAATGCGACTGGGTGATCAAGTACCAGTTGATCAACCACTACCGCGAGCGCAACGGCCTCACCTGGGACGATCCCCGGCTGGCGCTGCTGGATCTGAAGTACCACGACGTGAGCCGCGATCGGGGGCTGTTCTACAAACTGCAGCAACGGGACCTGGTCGAGTCGATCTGCCTGGAGGACGACGTGCTGGAGGCGATGCACCAACCGCCCCAGACCACCCGGGCCCGCCTGCGCGGCGAGTTCGTGCGGCGCGCCAAGGAGCGCAAGAGGGACTACACCGTGGACTGGGTGCATCTCAAGCTGAACGACCAGGCGCAGCGCACGGTGCTGTGCAAGGACCCGTTCAAGTCTCACGACGAGCGGGTCGAGAAACTGATCGCATCGCTGTGAAGGGCTGCGGGGAGCCGCTGCGGTGAGCACTCCGGCCAGCGCCAAGCTGGAACGCCTCCTTAACCTGACCGCTGCCCTGCTCGCCACCGAACGGCTGCTGCCGGCCAGTGAGATCGCCTCCAAAGTGGCGGGCTACGCCGACGGCAAGGCGGCCTTCCGACGCACGTTCGAGCGCGACAAGAGCGAACTGCGCGAGATGGGCATCCCTCTCACGACCGGCACGGTGCCGGGCAGTGATCCGCCGGTGGAGGGTTACCGGATCCACCCCCGCGACTACTACCTCGACGATCCCGACCTGGCAGCCGACGAGCGAGCCGCGCTGCACCTCGCAGCGCGCACGGTGCGACTCGAGGGCGCGTCGGTCGATACTGCCTTTTGGGCCCTCGGCGGGCGGCCGCCGGAGGGCCCTCCGGCGCAGGAACTCGCCGTGATCCCGCTCAACGAGCACCTGGCCACCCTGTACCGGGCGATTTCGGGCCGCAGCGTGGTGTCGTTCCGCCACCGCGGGGAGCCGCGTTCGGTCGAGCCGGTCCGGCTGCACTTCGCCCGCGGGCACTGGTACCTGGGCGGTCACGACCGCGACCGCGCCGCCTGGCGCCACTTCCGCCTCGACCGCATCGCCGAGCCGACCGTCGGCGACGCCGGAGGGTTCGTGCCGAAGCCGGCGCCCGCCGGGAGCCTCGAGCGGCCTCCGTGGGAGATGGGCGCCGAGTCCTGGACGGCGCAGATCCAGGTGGATGCCGACGTGGCCGACTGGGCGTTGGGGCAGGTGGGGCAGGACACGCCCCACGAGCGCCGCCCTGACGGGTCGCTGCTGCTGCGCCTGCCGGTCGCCAATGCGGATGCGCTGGCGGATTTCGTGCTCGGGCTGCTGGACCGGGCCGAGCTCGTCGGCCCGCCGGAGTTGCGAGAGAAGCTCCTCGAGAGGGTGCGAGCCTGCGCCCGGGCCGCGTCGCCGCCGGCGGCGACGCCCAGCGGGGCCACTGCGACGCGGCCCGAGCTGCCGACGCCGGCGCCGCCGGCGGCGGCCCCTTCACGCCCGCGGCGGCTGACCTCCTCCGAGCGGATGCATCGGCTCCTGCAACTTATTCCCTGGGTCGCGGAACGCGGCGGGGCAACCCTCGCGGAGGTCACCGAGCGCTTCGACTATCCCGCCGACGGCTTGCTCGACGACCTGCAGCAGGTGGTCTTCATGGTCGGTGTTCCTCCCTACACACCGGACGCCCTGATCGAGGTGGAGGTGGCAGATGGCTTCGTCCAAATCAACTTCGCCGACTACTTCCGCAAGCCGCTGCGCCTCACGCCGCCGCAGGCAGTGGCGCTCCTGGCCGCAGCCACCGGCCTGTTGGGCCTCACCGGCGACAGCGCGCTGGAGCGAGGACTCGCCAAGCTCGCCGGGACCCTCGGCGTGAACCCCGCCGAGGCGCTGGAGATCCGTCTCGGCGACGCAGCTTCCGAGGCGCTGGAGATCCTGCAAGAAGGCTGCCGGGATCATCGGCCGGCCGCCATCCGGTACTACAGCTACGACCGTGACGCCGTCACCGAGCGGGTTATCGAGCCCTACCGCACCTTCGCCCACGAGGGGGCCTGGTACGTGCGCGCCTTCTGCCGGCGCAGTGGCCAGGAGCGCACTTTCCGGCTCGACCGGGTGACGGCTGCGGACTTGCTGGACGGATCGTTCGCTCCGCCTCCGGGGCCGATACCCGCCACGGTCTGGGATCCTCCGGCGGAGGGGCCCTGGGTCGAGTTGGCGCTCGAGGGTCCCGCCCAGTGGGTTCTGGACTACTACCCGGCGAGCCGGACAGCCTGGGAGGGGCAAACCTGCCGGGCGCGGCTCCCCGTCGGCGGAGTGGCATGGCTCGAGAGGCTCCTGCTCCGCCTCGGGCCGGCGGCGCGGGTCACAGCGAGCCACGGACTCCCGCCCGAACCCGGCGCCGCGGCAGCCCGACGAATCCTCGCGCGCTACGCGGAATAACCGCAGGACAGAGGATCAGTTCGGTTACGGTGAACCCTCGATGAGCCACGAACCTCCCCGGAAATCCCCGCGCGAGCCGGACCCCTCCGACCCGGCGTGGGTGGATCACATCCTGGATCAGCTCACGAGCCGGCCGATGCCCGCGGCACCCGAAGTAGCAGGTGCCGACGCCGAGGAACCAGAGCCCTCCGACGCTGCCCCGGAACCCGCTCCTGAGGATGATGCCGAGTTCGAATCGCCGCCTGCCGAGACCGCCGCACCGTCCCCACCTGCTGCGCCCGACGAGCCCCCGATGACCTCCGACCCCGGGCTGCTGGACGAACTGCTCTCGCTCGACTTGGACCCGACCGCCGGACCGGCAGAGGATCCG
>JAGWAK010000097.1:2859-7891 GCA_021296435.1 Acidimicrobiia bacterium | reverse complement strand
CCGCCGCCGACGGGCGGGTTCCCAGCAGCAGAGCGCTGGCGAGCCGGCTGCGCGGCGCCGCCGCCGAGGCCCGCAGTCCCCGCCGCAGCGCTGACCGCCGGCAGGACGAGCCACCGGGCCGCGCCGCCGCGATCCGCCCACGGCTGCCGGCGCCGGGCGGCGGTCGGGCAGCCGGCCCCCTCCCGCGGCGCCCCCGCCGGGCGACGTGGTTCGCCGCTGCCGCCGTGTGCGGGGGTTGCATCCTCGGGGTGGTCATGGTCCTGCGCCTCGGCGACGGCACCACCGACGCTCCGCCGGTGGTCACCTCGGCGTCGCTCGGCGCACTCTCCCACCCAGCCGCACCGGCAGTTCCGGCGGTCGCCGCGCAGGAGGCTCCCACCTCGGCTCCCCCGCCCACGCAGCCCGCCCCGCTGCCACGGCCCCCAGGCGCTTTGGGCTCGCCGGAACCTGCCGGGAGCGCAACGGCCCGCTGCGCGGGACCGGGGAGCGGCTTGCGGGATGTCGACGGCGACGGCTGCGCGGAGCAGATCCGCATCACCCCCGGCTTCGTGTCCGTCGACGGGGTTCGCTACCCCGTCGGCAGTCCGGACGACCAGGTGGCGGTCGGTGACTGGGATTGCGACGGCATCGCCACGGTGGCAGTCGTTGAACCCGGCGGGCGGGTCTACCTATTCGGGGACTGGCCGCAACAGGCGCCGCTGGTCGGCACGCTGGTAGCCGAACTCCCGCCGCCGGTGGAACTGGCCGACGTGGCACGCGGCGCCTGCAACGAACTCACCGTGCGCTACAGCGAGGGGACCTGGTACCTGCCCCTGCCGGCGGCCGCGGACTGACGGGACGGCGCCCCGCCGGGGTGCGGGACCTTGCCGGCCCCGGGAGGCTCAGGAGCCGAAGGTGGAGCGGAGTTTGCTGCGCAACCCGCCGGAGTCGATGTCCTCGCCCCGCAAGCGCGCCAGCTCGCGCAACAGCTCCGCCTGCTCGCCCTCGAGGTCTTCGGGTGTCTGCACCACGAACTCCACCAGTAGGTTGCCCCGACCCCTGCCCCGACCCCGAGGCACCCCCTTGTAGCGGCACACCATCGTCTGGCCCGATTGCGTGCCCGGCGCGACGCGCAACTCCAGCGGGCCGTCGAGTGTGTCGAGAGTGACCTTGCCGCCCAGGGCGGCCTGCGTCATGGGGATCTCCACGGCCGCCAGCAGGTCGTCACCTCGGCGTTGCAGGGTGGCGTGCGGGCGCGTCCGCACCTGCACGTAGAGATCGCCGTGGGGTCCGCCGCGCAGCCCCACGCCTCCCCGCCCGGAGAGCCGCAGCACGGTGCCCGTGTCCACCCCGGGGGGCACGTCGAGGGAGTACGTGCGCTCACCCCGGATGCGCCCCTGGCCCCGGCAGGCGCGGCACGGGCTGTCGACGTACTGCCCGAGTCCCGAGCAGCGGCGGCACGGTCCCGCCGTGACCATCTGGCCCAGCACGGACGAGCGCACCTGACGGACCTGACCGCTCCCACCGCAATCGCCGCAGGTCGTCGCCTCGGTCCCCGTCGCGGCGCCGGTGGCCTCGCAGTCCTCGCAGGGCACAGCCAGGGTCACGGTCAGCTCCTGGACACCGCCGAAGACGGCGTCGGCGAGATCCAGGTCCAGGACGGTCTCGACGTCCGCACCGGTCGCCGCGGCGCTGCGGCTGGGAGCACTGAAGCCGCCGAAGCCGGCGTCGCCGAAGAAGGCGGCGAAGATGTCGAACGGGTTGGAGGGAGCCTCGGCTGTGCCGAACCGGTCGTAGTTGGCGCGCCGCTCCGGGTCGCTCAGCACCTCGTAGGCGGCGGCGAGCTCCTTGAAACGCTCCTCGGCACCCGGATCGTCGGGATTGCGATCGGGGTGGGATTCCCGGGCCAGGCGCCGGTAGGCCTGCTTGATCTCGTCGGCGGTCGCCTGCGGGGACACGCCCAGTACCTCGTAGTAGTCGCGCTCCGCCATGTGATCGAAGGAGGGTCGGCCCTAGCCGCTGCTCAGCATCCGGCCGAGCTGCCGGCTGATCACCGCCACGGTCGCCATCGCCTGGGGATAGTTGAGGTGAGTCGGGCCCAGGACCGCGATGGAGCCCGCCTGACGGCCCTCCACGAGGTAGGGCGAGACCACCACCGAGCATTGACTCAGAGGCACCAGCCCCGTCTCGCCGCCGATGGCGACCTGCATGCCCCGGTCCATGATGTTCCGCAGCAGCGAGACCACCGCGTAGTGCCGCTCAAGAAGCGTCAGGATCCGCTGGGCCGTCTCGACCGCGCCGAACGAGCGGACCACCGTGGCATGCCCGCCGACGAAGAGGTGCTCGGCGAGCCCGCCCTCGGCGCCGCGCAGGGCATCCGCCGCCACCGACACCAGCCGGGCCACGCTCCCCGGCAGCCCCTCGATGGCAACCTCGGTCGTGGCAGGCCTGCCGACCAGCGCCCGAGCGAGCACCTCGGCGGCGTGGTCGATGTCGCCGGGGCTCGGAGCGGCGTCCAACTCGAGGGCTCGCTGCTCCACGGCACCCGTGGACAGGACGGCAACCAGGAGCACGACATGACTCGAGAGTTCCACCAGTTGCACCGATCGGATAACCGCGGAGTCGGCGCGAGGACCCACGACGACCGCCGCGCAGCGCGTCACCTCCGACAGCAGCACCGAGAGCGACGCCAGGACCGATCCCAACTCGCCCTGTGCCTGCTCGAAGAACTCGTTGATCTGCCGGCCCTCCACGAGCCCGAGGCTGTACGGCTCCATGAGGGCGTCGACGAAATAGCGATAGCCGGACTCGGTGGGCACCCTGCCCGAAGAGGTGTGCGGCTGCTGCAGGTAGCCGGCCTGCTCCAGCGACAGCATCTCCTTGCGGATCGTCGCCGGGGAGACCCCGAAGTCCTGCGAGTCGTAGACGGTGCCCGAGCCGACCGGCGAGGCGCCGGCGATGTAGCACTCCACGACGGCGCGCAGGATCTCCTCCTTGCGTGGTGACAGCGCATCGGAGCGAGAACCCATGGCGACTCGATACTACCGCCCACCTCGAGAGCCCTAGCCGGACGGCATCCGCAGCGCGGAGACGAACGCCTCGGGCGGCACCTCCACCCGGCCGATCGCCTTCATCCGTTTCTTCCCGGCCTTCTGGCGTTCGAGCAGCTTCCGCTTGCGGGTGACATCGCCGCCGTAGAGCCCCGCCGTGACGTCCTTGCGGTAGGCCTTGACCGTCTCCCGGGCGATGATCCGGCTGCCGATGGCAGCCTGGATCGGGACGTCGAACTGCTGGCGCGGGATCAACTCGCGCAGCTTGGCGGTCATCTGCCGCCCGTAGGAGTAGGCCTCTTTGCGATGCACGATCGAGCTGAAGGCGTCCACCGGCTCACCCTGCAGCAGGATGTCCACCCTCACCAGGTCGGAGTCCTCGTAACCGTCGGCGTCGTAGTCCAGGCTGGCGTAGCCCTGGGTGCGGCTCTTGAGCAGGTCGTAGAAATCGGTGACCACCTCGGCCAGCGGCAGCCGGTAGCGCAACTCCACCCGCTCCGGCGACAGGTAATCCATGCCCCGGAGGTTCCCGCGGCGCTTCTGGCAGAGCTCCATGAGCGTGCCCGTATGGCGCGCCGGGGCGATGATGGTCAGCAGCAGGAAGGGCTCGGCGATGGCCGCCACCTCCCCCGCCGGCGGCAACCGGCTGGGGCTGTCCACGGACACCTCGGCGCCCGCCGTGGTCCGCACCCGGTACTCCACCGACGGCGTCGTGGCGATGATCTCCAGATCGAACTCCCGCTCGAGCCGCTCGGTGATGATCTCCATGTGCAACAACCCCAGGAACCCGCAGCGGTAGCCGAAGCCCAGAGCGGTCGAGGTCTCGGGGGTGTAGCTGAAGCTGGAGTCGTTGAGCCGGAGCCTGTCCAGGGCGTCGCGGAGGTCGAGATACTCGTCGCCGTCGATGGGATAGAGGCCGCAGAACACCATCGGCTTGGGCTCGCGGTACCCCACGAGGGGGTCCGGCGCGGGACGGCCGGCCTCGGTTACCGTCTCGCCGGCGCGAGCCTCGGCGGTGTTCTTCACGCCGGCGATGAGGTATCCCACCTCCCCGGGGCCTAGGTCCCCCACTGCCGTCGGCGTCGGTGTGCGCACCCCGATCTCCTGGGTCTCGTGGATCGCCGCGGCCTGCATGAAGCGCACCTGCGAGTCGGACCTGAGCGTCCCCTGCACGACCCGGATCGAGCTCACCACACCCCGATACTGGTCGAAGTGGGAGTCGAAGACGAGCGCCTGCAGTGCCGCGGCCCGGTCGCCGGCGGGCGGCGGGACCTGCACGGTCACCGTGTCGAGCAGCTCGCCCACGCCCTCGCCCGTCTTCGCCGAGATGCGCAGCACCTCGGCGGCAGGGATGCCGAGGACCTGCTCGATCTCGCCTGCCACCCGATCGGGGTCGGCGGCCGGCAGGTCCAGCTTGTTGAGCGCCGCCACGATCGTGAGGTCGTGTTCCAGCGCCATCGTGGCGTTGGCCAGTGTCTGCGCCTCGATGCCCTGGGCGGCGTCCACGAGCAGGATGACACCCTCGCAGGCCGCCAGCGACCGCGACACCTCGTAGCCGAAATCCACGTGCCCGGGTGTGTCGATCAGGTTGATCCACCACGGACCGTAGGACAGCCGCACGCTCTGCAGCTTGATGGTGATGCCGCGCTCACGCTCCAGGTCCATCGAGTCCAGGTACTGGGCGCGCATGGCGCGTGGTTCCACCGCCTCGCAGATCTCCAGGAAGCGGTCGGCGAGCGTGGACTTCCCGTGGTCGATGTGGGCGATGATCGCCACGTTGCGTATGCGGGACTGATCCATGACCTCGAAAGCGGCGGCCCCGGCGCCCGGACCGAGCACTCGGCGGGCTCGCCGGCATCGGCTGGAGCGGGCGGGGAAGCGGGCAGGCACCCGGGATTCCTGCACGCGATGCTACCGGCCATCGGGTGACCGGCCGCGTCCCGACCCGCCCGAGGCTGCCGCCGCGGCGCACCGCCGGTCGGCATGCCGGGCGGGCGGAGTTC
>JAGWAK010000097.1:0-2819 GCA_021296435.1 Acidimicrobiia bacterium | reverse complement strand
GTCGATTCGGGTACCCCGAGCCGGGCGCCGATGCGAAACCGCCGGCTCATCCCGACAGCGATCGCGAGGGACAACGTGGCCAACATCAAGAGCCAGATCAAGCGGAACCGCCAGAACGAGAAGCGACGGATGCGCAACCGGTCGGTGCGGTCGGAGATCAACACGCGCAGCGCCGGTGCCGAGGCGGCGGCACGAGCCGGCGCACAGGACGCGGCCGAGGAGCTCCGGATGGCCGTCAAGCGCATCGACGCGGCGGCCGCCAAGGGTGTGCTGCACCCCAACACCGCCTCCCGCAAGAAGTCCCGGCTGACCCGCCGCATCGCCCGCATCAACGCCGGCACAGAAGGCTGAGGAGGCGCCGCCTCAGCGGCGGTGCAACTGGCTGAGCCGGGCGACGAGCACCTCCAGGGTCACCTCCGGTTCCAGCGCCGTCCGACCGCGCAGGTCCAGATCGGCGGCAGCAAGGAGGGCCACCGCCCGGCGGATCCCCGCCGGGCCGAGCCGGCGGGACGCCGCCAGCGTGGAGCCTCCCTTGCGCAGCAGGCCCGCCTCGCGCAGCACCTCGGCCGCAGCCGCCTCATCGCGGGCTCCGGACCCGTCGAGGTGCAGCATGCGGTCGACATGGTTCCGCAGGATCGCCAGGACCTGCATCGGGTGCATCGACTCGGGGCCACAGAGGCGCTGCAGGCAGCCCAGCGAGCCCGCGATGTCGCCGTTGCCGATGGCATCGGTGAGTTCCCACGGCGGCACCGTCCCGCGCGTTCCCAGGAACGGGGCCACCTCGGTGGCGCCGAGGCGGGCCCCGGACCCGTAGGCCCCCTCCAGGGTGTCCAGCACCGCCCAGACGCGGGTCCGGTTCTCACCGAGGTGCTCGGCCAGCAGGTCGGCTGCGGCACGATCCAACCGCACCGCAGCGGCAGCCAGCTGCTCGCCCAGCCAGGCCCTGCCCGCCTTGCCCCGACCGACCTCGGCACGATGGCAGACACCCCCGGCCGAGGTGACCGCGGCCGCGAGCGCGGCCGGCAAGGGACGGTTCTGAGTCTGGGCGGCACCCTTCTCCCAGACGAGCAGCAGGCGCGTCGTCTCGAGCGGCGCGGCCAGGTAGTCCACCAGCGGGCCGACCTCGGCCACGGGGAACACTCCCAGGTGCCGGGCCACGACGACCCGGTAGTCACTCAGCATCGGCGGGGTCTGGGCGGCGTCGATGACAGGCGATATGGCGATCGTGCCGCCGGCGGAGGTGTAGGCCTCCTCGGTCAGTTCGGTCACGACCAGGGCGCTGTTGGCATCGCCCACGAGCCGGGCGAGGGAATCGCTCACCAGCCGCGAGAGCGCAGCAGGGTCGCCGCCGGACACCAACTCGATCCCGGACGGCGAGCTCATGGCGCTGCCCCCGTCGCAGCCCGCAGACCCGTGCCGCCGGTCCATCCCCCGCTGCGCCGGCGCAGCTCGGTGGCGACCTCCACCACGCGCCGGGTGCCGCGCACGTCGTGCGCCCGGATCACCCCGCAGCCGGCGAAGCCGCCCAGGGCGTGGGCGGCGATGCTGCCGGCGCGGCGCTCGCCCACCTCGGTCCCGCAGAGCCAGCCCAGAAACCCCTTGTTGGAGGCCGACAGCAGGATCGGATACCCCAGCGCCGCCAGGTGGTCACTGCGGCGCAGCAATGCGGCCGACATGGCGGGGGTCTTGCCGAGGTCCAGTCCGGCATCCAGCAACACCCGGGTCGGCCCCAGCCCGGCGAAGCCGGCCCAGGAGGCCCGCTCGGCCAGGTAGCTCCGGACCTCGCCCAGCAGGTCCTCGTAGACGGGATCCGGGTCGGCGTAGCGGGGCGCCAGCCGCACGTGGCAAGCCACCACGGCGGTCCCCGCCCCCGCGGCGACCGGCAGGTAGTCGGGATCGGCGAAGCCGCTGATGTCGTTGCCCAGCACGGCGCCGGCGGCGTAGGCCGCCTCGGCCACCGAGGCGCGCCAGGTGTCCACCGACAGCGCCACGTCGAACCTCCCAGCGAGGGCCTCGATGGCGGGTACGACGCGTTCCAGCTCCTCGCTTGCGGTGACCTCGCTGCCGGGTCCGGCCTTGACGCCGCCCACGTCGAGAATGTCGGCGCCGTCCCGCCAGAGCCGCTCGGCCTTGGTCAAGAAGTCGTCGAAGCCCCAGTACTCACCGGCGTCGAAGAACGAGTCGGGTGTGCGGTTGAGGATTCCCATCACCAGCGGGCGCTCGGCGAGGTCGTAGCGGCGCTCGCCCAACTCCAGCAGCACGACCGCGACGCTACCCGCCGCCTGCGGCGACGTTCACCCGGACCTCGAGCCGCTCACCGCCGGTCTCGACGGTCACCACGATGTCACCGACTGCGGCAACCGAACCGGCCGCGGGAACCGTGGCCCCGGCGATCCGGCTCCCGGCGGGCGCCCAGACGGCCGCCGGCCCGTAGCGCTGCCGCAGCACGGCGACGTCGCCCGCCGCCGACCTGCCGCCGCCTGGGGCCACGATGAGGTCGATCCGTTCGGCGCCCGCCACCCGGATGTCCCCCAGCAGCCGCTCGGCGTTCTCGTCGCCACCCAGCAGCAGCACGGCACTGCGGGGAGTCCGCCACAGCGTGGACTCCCAGCCGACGGCCAGCACCTGCGCCCTCGGCACCGACCGGGCTCGATCCGCCAACAGTGGTGCCACGAGGACGGCGCTGACCGCCAACCAGGCGATCAGAACCGCACCGCGCCGGCGCCGGGCGGCCACGACGATCGCCAGAGCGGCGCCGAGCAGCAGCACGTGAGCCATCCGCAACTGGCCGAGCCGCATCCCGGTGAACGTGGCCGCCA
>JAGWAK010000096.1 GCA_021296435.1 Acidimicrobiia bacterium | reverse complement strand
CCAGGCCCTCCGCTGAGGCCAGCACCCCGGCGGCCACGACGCCGCCGGCAACTCCGGTGGAGGCGGCGACACCCTCGGCGGCCTTCGCCCCCGCGGCGGGACCCGATGTAAGAAGCCGGGCAGGGAAGCGCGAGGCGCTCTCTACGGTCAACAGACCGCCGCCGGAGTGCATCACGTACAGGTGGCCGGCGAAGCCGGCGCCCCGCAGGCGGGACTCGAGCGCCGTGAGGTAATCGCTCACGACGGGAGCCAGATAGGCGTTCAGCACAGTGGTGGAGGTGCGCTCGAACTCCGGCGGTTCGCGCAACAGCTCCCCGGAGGTGCTGATGAACGCATCCGGCAGCTCGTCGAGCACGATCTCTGCCGCCTGGGTCTCGTGGACAGAGTTCACGTAGGAGTGCAGGAAGGCGATAGCGAAGGTGCCGATGCCGCGGCGCGCCGCCAGGCGGGTCGCGGCGCGGACCTGCTCGACATCCAGCGGAGTGACGACGTCGCCGGCGTAGTCCAGCCGCTCGGTGATCTCGAACCGGTTACGGCGCGCCACCAGCGGCGGAGGCGGGTCCCACTGGATGTCGTACGGCTCACCCCGGTTGTGGCGGCGCAGTTCGAGCACGTCGCGGAAGCCCCGCGTCGTCAGCAGCGCCGTCGGAGCGCCCCGCTGGGTGATCACGGCGTTGGTGGCGACGGTTGTGCCGTGCGCGATCATCTCGATCTCGGAGGTGTCGATGCCGGCGGCGGTGATCGAGTCGAGGACGCCCTGGTCGAACGCGGCGGGAGTGGACGGGACCTTGGCGATGCGCTGCTCGTCGCCGCGCACCGCCACGAGGTCGGTGAACGTCCCGCCCGTGTCGATCCCGACCTGCCAGCCACCCTGCATGAGTTGCGCCTCCCGTCGTGCCCCGCGCCGGCCCCCAGCGTCAGCGTGAACCTACAACACAGTCGCCGGGTGCTCGAAACCCCGGTCTAGGAACCCGGGGCCGATTCCTCCAGACGTCGCAGCCGGTAGAAGACCCGCTCGCAACTCTCGTCGCAACAGCGCAGGAGTTCACCGCGGTCCGGTTCGGTGAAGCTCCAGTAGCGGGCGATGAGGAGGTTCCCGCACACGTCGCAGTAGTCGACGGTCGTGTCGTGCCAGCTCTTGTTCAACTCATGCCACGCCATCGCGCATGCTCCTTCTCAGCGCCGCGGTGGCCTCGGTGTCGACAGCGAGCGCCGCTCCCGCAGCGCCGTCGAGCACCACCCCGTAGTCCGATTCCGCCGAGGTGCGGCTCACGAACCCCAACTCGACATCGGCGAGGACGCTGGCCGGATCCCGCTCGAGCGGATCGCCGTAGCCGCCTCCCGACGGCGAGGTGATCCGCACCCGGTCGCCCCGGCGGAGCCGGATGTTGGCGAACTTGGATGGCGACACGAGGCCGAACGCATCCTGGAAGGTCTCGTAGGTCTCGCTGCCCGCGGCGGCCACCTCGAGCCGTGTGGGGCTGCCGTGGTGGCCACCGAAGATCCCCCACGGCGAACGCTTCATCCGCTCGGACAGGGCGCTGACGGTGATCACGTCGCCCGCCACCTCCATGACCCGCCGCACGCCCAAGCCGCCTCTGTGCCGCCCGGGGCCGCCGGTGTCGTCGTTGAGGGAGTACTCCTCGTGCACCCACGGCCACTTGGTCTCGAAGATCTCCACCGGCGTGTTCCGGCAGTTGGCGTGCGGCACGATCTGGGCGCTGTTGCCGTCACTGGTGGCTCGCCCGCCCCAACCCATGCCCTCGAAGTGGTAGTGGGCGTAGTACTCGCCGTCGCGAGGATCGGTGCCGCCGAACAGGAAGTTGAGCGACGTGTTGCCGCTGGCTGCGGCGGCCCGCTCGGGCAGGATCTGGCTGAGGATCTGGCCCAGCACGAGTTCCATGATCCGCGGCTGGAACTCGGTTTGGCCGCCGACACACGGGCCCGGCAGCCGCACGCAGGTGATGGTGCCGGCCGGTGCCACCACCTTGACCGGGCGGACGATGCCGGCATTGACGGGCACATCCTGGGCGATCACGTAGAGCAGGCCGTTGAGTGAGGCCGACAGTGTCACGACGTAGGGAGCGTTGATGGGCCCGACGGCCTGCTCGTCGGATTGCGAGTAGTCGAAGATCAGCTCATCGCCGTCCACGATGATCCGCGAGCGGATCCAGTAGGGGCGGTCGGAGATGCCGTCGTCCTCCATGCAATCCTCGCCGGTGTAGATCCCGTCGGGGAGCCCGGCGATCTCCGAGCGCATATAGGCCTCGGCGTAGTCCAGGATCTGCTCGAAGGCCCCGTTGAGCCCGTCTGTGCCGCGCTCGGCGATGAGGCCGGCGACCCGCCGCTCCCCCACCCGCAGCGAGCCCAGCATGGCGTGCAGGTCGCCCCAGGAGTTGTCCGGCGTGCGGTGGTTGGCGAGCATGATCCGCCAGATGTCCCGCACGGGCTCCCCGCGGTCGAAGAGCTTCGTGGGAGGAATGCGCAGACCCTCCTGGAAGATGTCGGTGGCCGTGGCGGCGAAGGATCCCGGGGCCATGCCGCCGATCTCGGCCAGGTGCGCGATGTTGCCGACGAAGGCGGCCAGTTCGCCGTCGTGGTAGACGGGCGCCACCATCATGTGCTCGGGAAGGTGCGAGCCGCCCCGGTAGGGGTCGTTGTGGACAAAGACGTCGCCGTCGGCGAAGTTCTCCGCCCCCACCTCGCGGATGATCCACGTGGCGGCGTACAGCGAGGCTCCCAGCATCGCCGGGTTGATCCCGGCGGTGGCGACGAGTCGACCCTTGCGGTCCAGGACGAGCGTGGAGAAATCCAACCCCTCCGAGAAGATCGGCGAGTAGGCGGTGCGCATCATGGCGAAAGCCATCTCGTCGCAGATGTTCCGCACCCGCTTGTACAGCAGGGTGAGGCCCACCCTGTCCACGGCGGTGATCTGCGGTGGGGGGTTGCCGGTCATGGCCGCTCCCCTGCTGCGTCGCGGGCGATGATCAGGCATTGGCTCTCGTGCACCGTCGCGGAGAACTCCGGCGGGACCCAAGTCGTGGAGTCCGCCTCCTCGATCACGGCAGGGCCGTCCAGAACCTCGCCGACCGGCAGTGCGTCACGGTTGACGATGCAGGCGTCGACCCAGCGCCCGGCGGTGGCCAGCACCCGGCGTGTCCTGGGCCGGGCGCCGCCTCCGCCGCCGGCGTAGGGCCGTATCAGGACGTCGGGCGCCGGGGACAGCGCGGTGGCGCCCAGGTAGACGGACTGGATGGCCTGGTCGCGCATCTCGTACCCGTAGGCGGCCTTGTGGGTGGCGTGGTAGCTGGCGGCAAGCCTCGCCACGAAGTCGGCCGCCTCCGGGCCGATGGGGACCGCAAGTTCGAAGCTGCGGTCCACGTGACCGAATTCGGTGCGGATCTCCTGCTCGTAGTTCTGACCCACATAGCGGCAGGCCACGTACGTTGTCACGTCCACCGGCGCCTCGGGGTGCCGCAGTTGCGAGCGCAGTTCCGCCACGGTGTCATCGGCGAGACGCCCCAGGACGGCCGGGAGGTCCTCGGAGGTGGTGTGATCGAGGCGCCGCACGAGCGTGATGCGCCGGTCCACCCGCTGGTCGGCGATGATCGTGCCGTAGGCGGACACCAACCCCGGGTTCGGTGGCACGATCACCCGGTTCATGCCCATGCGCCGGGCGATCTCGACGGCATGGAGCGGTCCGGCGCCCCCGTAGGCGACCAGGTCGAACTCGCGGTAGTCGAGGCCGCGGTCGACGGTCACGAGCCGCATGGCGCCGTCCATGTTCTCGATGGAGACCGAGACGATGGCGTCGGCGGTGTCGGCCGGCGACAATCCGAGGCGGTCGGCCAGCGCAGCGATGGCCCGATGCGCGCGGTCGGCGTCGAGGCTCATCCGCCCTCCGAGGAAGTACCCCGGGTCGAGGCGGCCCATCACCACGTTGGCGTCGGTCACGGTGGGAGCCTCACCGCCGAGCCCGTAGCACGCCGGACCGGGGTCGGCGCCCGCGCTCTCGGGGCCGACCTTCAGCAGCCCGCCGGAGTCGATGGAGGCGATGGAACCGCCTCCCGCGCCGATCGTGGTCACATCCAGGATCGGTAACGCCAGCGGCAGTCCGAACTCCACCTCGAACAGGCCAGAGAACTGCAGTTCACCGTCGACGATCACACCCACGTCGGCGCTCGTGCCGCCCATGTCCAGGGTCACCGCCTTGGCGGTGTCCACCGCGCCGGCGAAGTGGGCGCCGGAGATCATGCCGGCCGCAAGTCCCGAGAGCACAATCTCGACGGGCTTGGAGGTGGCGTCGGCTATCGCCACTTGGCCACCGTTGGATCGCAGCAGGCCGCACCAGCCCTCCATGCCGACCCGGTCGAGCTCCCGGACGAGATAGCCGGCGAAGTCGCTGACGATCGGCTTCACGTAGGCGTCCATGACGGTGGAGTTGGAGCGCTCGTACTCGCGCCAGATGGGCGCCACCTCGCTCGAGATCGAGACCGGAACGTCACCCAGCGCGGCGGTCAGCGCGGCGCGCAGCGCCTGCTCGTGGGACGGGTTGACGTAGGAGAACAGCAGCGAGACGGCAACCGCCGGCTTACGGTGCTGGTCGGTGATCCGGCGAACCTCCGCAACGACCCGCGCCAACTCGTCGTCGCGCAGCGACGTCCGCACCGACCCGTCGGCGAGGATGCGCTCGCGGACTCCGACGACCCGGTCGCGCCGCACGTACGGCTCGGCCTTCACCCACTGCAGGTCGTACAGGCCCTGCCGGTCGATCCGCTGGATGTACAGGACGTCCTCGAAACCGGCTGTCGTGATCAGCACGGTCGGGGCTCCCCGCCGCTGGATCAGGGCGTTGGTGGCGATGGTGGTCCCCATGATGAACGAGTCGACGTCACCGGCGGGATCCACCCCCGACCGGTCGAGGGCGTCGAAGGTGGCCCGCGCCGGCTCGGCGGGCGTGGAGGACACCTTCTGCAGACGGACGTCGCCTCCCGGCCCGACGGCGACGAGGTCCGTGAACGTCCCGCCCGTGTCGACGCCGATGCGCCAGGAGCCCGTTGCGCTCACGCACGCC